>JBPCQY010000016.1:0-24089 GCA_050997635.1 Nocardioides sp. | reverse complement strand
ACTACGAGGTGACCAAGAAGGAGATCGGCGCGATCGTCAACGACCTCGCCGAGCGCTACACCAAGGTCGAGGTCGCGGCGGCGCTGGACAACCTGAAGTCGGCCGGTTTCTACTGGGCCACCCGCTCGGGCATCACCATCGCCATCGCCGACGCCATCGTGCCGCCGAACAAGGCCGAGATCCTCGAGCGCTACGAGGCCGACGCCGACAAGATCGAGAAGCAGTACCTCCGCGGTGTCATCACCGGTGAGGAGCGGCGGACCGAGCTCGTCGAGATCTGGACCCAAGCCTCCAACGAGGTGGCCAAGGAGATGGAGAAGTCGTTCGCCAAGACCAACCCCATCTTCATGATGGTCGACTCGGGTGCCTCCGGAAACATGATGCAGATCCGCCAGGTGGCCGCCATGCGTGGCCTGGTGGCCAACCCGCGAGGCGACATCATCCCCCGCCCGATCAAGGCCAACTTCCGTGAGGGCTTGTCCGTGCTGGAGTACTTCATCTCCACCCACGGTGCCCGCAAGGGTCTGGCGGACACCGCGCTGCGGACCGCCGACTCGGGTTACCTCACGCGTCGTCTGGTCGACGTGTCGCAGGACGTCATCATCCGAGAGGACGACTGTGGTACCGAGCGGGGCATGCCCAAGCGCATCGGCGTCCGGGGCGAGGACGGGACGGTCCGCAAGGACGACAACGTCGAGACCTCGGCGTATGCCCGCACGGCCGCCACCGAGGTGGCCCACCCGGAGACCGGCGAGGTGCTGGCCGCTGCCGGTGAGGACCTCGGCGACGTCAAGATCGGTGAGCTCGTCTCCGCCGGGATCGAGGAGGTCAAGGTCCGCTCCGTGCTGACCTGTGACGCCAAGACCGGCACCTGCGCCAAGTGCTACGGCCGCTCGCTCGCGACCGGTCAGCTCGTCGACATCGGCGAGGCCGTCGGCATCATCGCGGCCCAGTCGATCGGTGAGCCCGGCACTCAGCTGACGATGCGTACCTTCCACACCGGTGGTGTGGCCTCGGCCGACGACATCACGCAGGGTCTGCCTCGGGTGACCGAGCTGTTCGAGGCGCGGACGCCGAAGGGTCGCTCGCCGATCTCCGAGGCCGCCGGTCGCGTGGAGATCGAGGAGACCGACAAGGCCCGCAAGGTCCTGGTGACCCCCGACGACGGCTCCGAGGTCCAGGAGTACCCCGTCTCGAAGCGCTCCCGCCTGCGGGTCGCCGACGGCGACCACATCGAGGTCGGCCAGATGCTGACGGTCGGCAAGCCCGACCCGCAGGACGTGCTGCGCATCCTCGGCGTACGCCGGGCGCAGGAGCACCTCGTGGACGAGGTCCAGGCGGTCTACCGGGCGCAGGGTGTCTCGATCCACGACAAGCACATCGAGATCATCGTGCGGCAGATGCTGCGCCGGGTCACGGTCATCGAGTCCGGCGAGACGAACCTGCTTCCCTCCGACCTGGTCGACCGGGTGCGGTTCGAGGAGGAGAACCGTCGCGTCGTCTCCGAGGGCGGCAAACCGGCCTCGGGTCGCCCGGTCCTGATGGGCATCACCAAGGCCTCGCTCGCGACCGAGTCGTGGCTCTCGGCGGCCTCCTTCCAGGAGACCACCCGGGTGCTCACCGACGCCGCCATCCACGCCCGCTCCGACAGCCTGCGTGGCCTGAAGGAGAACGTGATCATCGGCAAGCTGATCCCGGCCGGCACCGGCCTCGAGCGCTACCGCAACATCCGGGTGGAGCCGACCGAGGAGGCCCGCGCCGCGGCGTACGCCGTCACGGGCTACGAGTCCTACGACTACGAGTTCGGCGGCAACGGCAGCGGCCAGGCCGTCGCCCTGGACGACTTCGACTTCGGGTCGTACCAGAACTGATTCGCATCTCCTGACGAGGGCCGGGTCCGCCACCAGCGGGCCCGGCCCTTCGTCGTCTCCTGACCTCCAATCCGGATAGTCCCCGACAGTCGGGTTGGGTTCGGACCACTTTTCCCAACCCAAACGTCGGGGACTATCCCAATTTCGCCGCCTCTCCACAGCCTGAGAGAATCGCGGGGTGACCAGCACCGACGCCCTGCGCACCGACGTGCTCGTCGTCGGCGCCGGTCCGGCGGGGTCGGCGGCGGCGGCCTGGTCTGCGCGCGGGGGGCACGACGTGACACTGGTCGACGCGGCGGTCTTCCCGCGCGACAAGACCTGCGGCGACGGGCTCACCCCGCGGGCCGTCGGTGAGCTCGAGCGGCTCGGCCTCGGTGACTGGCTGCGTGCCCACACGGTCAACCAGGGTCTGCGCGCGCACGGCTTCGGCCAGACGCTGCTGCTGCCCTGGCCCGGCGGCAATCTGCCCGACTGGGGGTCGGCGGTCGCCCGCACCGAGCTCGACGACCACCTCCGCACCACGGCGATCAAGGCCGGCGCCCGGGCCGTCGACGGTGCCCGCGCGGTCGACGTACGCCGCGAAGGTGGGCGGGTGGCCTCGGTGACCTTCCGTCGGGACCGCGAGCTCGTCGAGATCGCCTGCGACCGGCTGGTGGTGGCCGACGGCGTGCGCTCGCCGCTCGGCAAGCTGCTCGGCCGCACGTGGCACCGCGAGACGGTGTACGGCGTGGCGGGCCGGTCCTACGTCGCCTCCGGCCTGTCGGACGACCCCTGGATCAGCTCGCACCTCGAGCTGCGCGGCACCGACGGCGCGGTGCTGTCCGGCTACGGCTGGATCTTCCCGCTCGGCACCGGTGAGGTGAACCTCGGCGTCGGCACCCTCGCCACGGCCAAGCGCCCCGCCGACCTGGCCATCAAGCCGCTGATGGCGCACTACGCCGACCAGCGGCGCGACGACTTCGAGCTGGCGGGCGACCTGCGCGCCCCGACGTCGGCGCTGCTGCCGATGGGTGGCGCGGTCTCCGGCGTCGCCGGGCCCAACTGGGCGCTGATCGGCGACGCCGCCGCCTGCGTCAACCCGCTCAACGGCGAGGGCATCGACTACGGACTCGAGACCGGGCGGCTGCTTGCCGACCTGATCGGCGACACCGACGACCTCTCGGCAGCCTGGCCCGCGCTGCTCACCGAGCACTACGGCGAGGCGTTCTCGATCGCCCGGCGCCTGGCCGGCCTGGTCACGGTCCCCGGCCTGCTCGCGCGGCTCGGACCCGCCGGGATGCACTCGGAATGGCTGATGACGCTGGCCCTGCGCTGGATGGGCAACCTGGTCACCGACGACGACCGCGACCGGGCGGCCCGGGTCTGGCGCTGGGCCGGCCGGCGCTCGCTCGCGCTCGACCAGCGCGCCCCGTTCGCATGAACACCCCACGACACCACTCGCTGCGCTCGCGCTGCCGCAGGGACCCCGCATGAGTGGCCACCGGGCCCAGCGCGGCCGCGCCCTGCCGAAGCGGCAGCGGGTCGCGGCGTACGCCGTCATCGTGCGCGGCGAGGAGATTCTGCTCAGCCAGCTCTCCCGCAGGGTCTCCCCGCAGGGGTTGTGGACGCTTCCGGGCGGAGGGCTCGACCACGGCGAGGACCCCCGCGACGCCGTACGCCGTGAGGTGCTGGAGGAGACCGGGCTCGACGTGGCGATCGGCGACACGGCGCGTGTCTACTCCGCGCATCGGCCGCGGGCCCGACGCGACGGCCGCAGCGCCGATTACCACGCGCTGCGGATCGTGTACGACGGCTGGGTGGCGCCCGGCGCGCCGGAACCCCGCGTGCTCGAGGTGGACGGCTCGACGCAGGCCGCTGCCTGGCACCCGCTGGCGGCGGTCCGCGACGGGTCGCTGCGCGTCGTGCCGATGGTGGCGGAGGCGCTGGCCGACTACCGGCCCTACTCCCTGCAGCGCACCGCGGCGTACGCCCTGATCCGCCGGGGCGACCAGGTGCTGCTCACCCGCATCTCCCAGCGCGGCGCCCACCCGGGCTCGTGGACGCTGCCCGGTGGCGGCATCGACTTCGGCGAGACCCCGCGCGACGCCGTACGCCGGGAGGTGCGCAAGGAGTGCGGCATCGACTGCGAGGTCGACGACCTGCTGGCGGTCCACGACGTGCACTTCGGCGGCACGGCACCGTCGGGGAGGTTCGAGGACTTCCACGGCATCCACCTGCTCTACCGTGCGCGCGTCGCCGACAGCGCACGGCCACGCGTCGTCGAGCTGGACGGGACGACCGACGCCGTGGCCTGGGTGTCGCTGGCCGACGTCGAGGCCGGCGCGGTCGAGGTGCTCGCGGTGGTCACGGAGGCACTGAGGGCGGACGACACCTGACGTCGGCTCGCCTATCGTGGCGGGATGCGCGAGACGATCTTCACCTATGCGGCCCCCGCCCTGAAGTTCGGATCCGGCGCCGCCGCAGAGCTCGGCCACGACCTGCTCGGCTACGACGCCCGCCGGGTGCTGCTGGTCACCGACCCCGGCGTGGCCGCGACGGGGCATCCCGCACGCATCGCCGAGGAGATCAGCCGCCACGGCATCGCGGTGACGACGTACGCCGAGGCGCGGTGTGAGCCCACCGACGAGTCGCTGACCGCGGCGATCGGGTTCGCCCGTAGCGAGGGGCCGTTCGACGCGATCGTCGCGGTGGGTGGCGGCTCGTCGATCGACACCGCAAAGGCCGTCAACCTGCTCACCACCAACCCCGGCGAGCTGATGGACTACGTCAACTCGCCGGTGGGCAAGGCGCACGCGCCGGTCAACGCGCTGCTGCCGCTCGTGGCGGTGCCGACCACGACCGGGACGGGGAGCGAGAGCACCACCATCTGTGTGCTCGACGTGTTGTCGCTGCACGTCAAGACCGGAATCTCCCACCCGGCCCTGCGGCCCACGCTCGCGGTGGTCGACCCGAGCCTGACGGAGTCGCAGCCAAAGATGGTGACGGCCTCAGCCGGCATGGACATCCTGTGCCACGCGGTCGAGAGCTGGACCGCCCGCCCCTACGACGACTTCGACGCCAAGCAGCCCGACGAGCGGGTGCCCTACTGCGGAGCCAACCCGATCGCCGACCTGTGGTCGGAGCGGGCGCTGAGCCTGCTCGCCGGTGCCTTCCGCAGTGCCGTCGGCGACGCCTCGGACCGCGAGGTGCGCGAGCGGATGGCGATGGCGGCGACCTTCGCCG
The DNA here is from genome assembly GCA_050997635.1 of Nocardioides sp. Lineage (GTDB taxonomy): Bacteria > Actinomycetota > Actinomycetes > Propionibacteriales > Nocardioidaceae > Nocardioides. The sequence continues at coordinate 18,996 of JBPCQY010000016.1, read as the reverse complement.
GACTCGGCTTCGGCAACGCAGGGGTGCACATCCCGCACGCGAACGCCTATCCCGTGGCCGGCCGGGTGCGGTCCTACCGGCCCGAAGGCTACCCCCCCGACGAGCCGATCGTGCCGCACGGCATGGCGGTCTCGATGACCGCCGCCGAGGCGTTCCGGTTCACGTTCGAGGCAGCTCCGGAGCGGCACCTCGCGGCCGCGTCACTGCTGGACCCGGCCGGCGAGCACCACAGGCCGAGGGACGGTGCGGCGGCCCTGCCCGGAGTGCTGGTCGCGCTGATGCGCGACATCGGCCTGCCGAGCGGGCTCGCCGAGATCGGCTACACCTCCGGGGACGTGGACGACCTGGTCGAGGGATCCCTCAAGCAGCAGCGGCTGCTCGCGACCTCACCGCGGCCGGTCGAGGCCGACGACCTGGCGGCCATCATCGGCGACTCGCTCGAGAACTGGTGACCGACCTCGTCGAAGCGCTCCGTCGGGCCGGGGTGGCGGACGTGGACGACTCGGTGCTCGCCCGCGCCCTCTACACCTCCGACGCCTCGCTCTACCGCGTCGAGCCCCGGGTCGTGGCGCGGCCCCGTCACCCCGACGAGATGCTGGCCGCCCTGGCGGTGGCCCGGGAGCACGGCGTACCCCTGACCGCCCGCGGCGCGGGTACGTCGATCGCCGGGAACGCCGTCGGCCCCGGCATCGTGCTCGACCTGCGCCGCCACCTGGGCCGCGTGTTGTTGCTCGACTCGGAGGCTCGGACGGCGACCGTGCAGCCCGGCGTCGTCCTCGATGCCCTGCAGGCCACCGCGGCGCCCCACGGGCTGCGCTTCGGGCCCGACCCGTCAACCCACTCGCGCTGCACCATCGGCGGGATGATCGGCAACAACGCCTGCGGGTCGCGGGCGCTCGGGTACGGGCGCACCAGCGACAACGTCGCCGGGCTGCGGGTGGCGTTCGGCAACGGCGAGGTTGCCTCGATCGGAGGTTTCGAGACGGCCGCAGAGCGGCCTCCTCAACCATCGACGCAGGCGGCGCTGCTGGCGCTCGCCGACGCGCACCTGGGCCACATCCGGCCGCGGTTCGGCACGTTCTCGCGCCAGGTCAGCGGCTACGCACTCGAGCACCTGCTGCCCGAGCGCGGCCGCCGTCTCGACCGCTTCCTGGTCGGCTCCGAAGGAACCCTGGGGCTGGTGCTCGAGGCCACGGTCGATCTGGTGCCCGAGACGCCCGGCTCGTTGATGGTGCTGGGCTACCCGACGATGGCCGACGCCGCCGACGCCGTACCGGCCCTCCTCGGCGTCGGAGGTCTGCTGGCCTGCGAGGGCATGGACGCGCGCCTGGTCGAGTGCGTACGACGCGCGGGCCGCACGGTGCCGGAGCTGCCGCGGGGCTCCGGCTGGCTGATGGTCGAGGTGCCGCCCTCGTTGGTGGGCGCGGTGCGCGCGGCAGGGGAGGCCCTGGACTCCCGGGTCGTCGACGACGAGGCCGAGGCTGCGGCGCTGTGGCGGATCCGCGAGGACGGTGCCGGGCTGGCCGCCCGCAGCCTCGGCGGGCCGGCGTACTCCGGCTGGGAGGACGCCGCCGTCCCGCCGGAGCGCCTCGGTGCCTGGCTGCGCGAGTTCGACGGGCTGCTCGCCGCGCACGGACTCGACGGCGTGCCCTACGGCCACTTCGGCGACGGCTGCCTGCACGTGCGGATCGACTTCGACTTCGACGACGGCGGGCGTCGGTTCCGTGCGTTCCTGCTCGCCTGCGCTCGCGCGCTGCGGGCGTACGGCGGGTCGCTCTCCGGCGAGCACGGCGACGGCCGGGCCCGTTCCGAGCTGCTCCCGCTGATGTACGACGCCGAGTCGCTGGCGATCTTCGGGGCGGTCAAGGCGATCTGCGACCCCGACGGCGTGCTCAACCCGGGCGTGCTGGTCGACCCGCGGCCGCTCGACGCCGATCTGCGGCCGACCCGCCCGGCGCCGCTGCCGCTGGGCCCCGAGGCGCACCGGTGCACGGGCGTCGGGCGCTGCGTGGCCCCGGCCACGACCGGCGTGATGTGCCCCAGCTATCTCGCGACGGGGGAGGAGAAGGACTCCACGCGCGGTCGCGCCCGGGTGCTCCAGGAGGCGCTCGACGGCACCCTCGTCCGCGGCCTCGCCGACCCGGCCGTGACCGAGGCGCTCGACCTGTGCGTCGCCTGCAAGGGTTGCGCGTCAGACTGTCCCACCGGCGTCGACCTCGCGTCGTACAAGGCGGAGGTGCTCGACACCGTCTGGCGCGGGAGGCGGCGGCCGCGCAGCCATTACACGCTCGGCCGGCTGCCCGACTGGCTGCGTCGTACGCCGGGCTGGGCGGTGCCGCTGGCCCGCTTCGGCCCGGTCGAGGCGCTGGCCAAGCGGGTGGCTGGCATCGACCGACGCCGTTCCCTGCCCCCGATCGCCCGCTCCACCCCCGGGACGTCATCCGAATCGCGCGCCATAGCCGACGGATCGCATGACGTCCCGGGGGCGCAGCCGGACGTGGCGGTCTGGGTGGACACGTTCACCCGGCACTTCCGGCCGGGGCTGGTCGAGGCCGCGCTCACCGTGCTCGACGACGCCGGGGTGAGCGCCCGGGTGCTCGAGGACGACGGTTGCTGCGCCCTGACCTGGGTCACCACCGGACAGCTCGACCAGGCCCGCACCCGGCTGGGGCGCACCCTGCGCACGCTCGCGTCGTACGACGTGCCGGTCGTCGGCCTCGAACCCTCCTGCCTCGCGACCCTGCGCGACGACGGACCCCGCCTGGTGCCCGACGCGCCCCGGCCGCGGCTGCTGACGCTGGCCGAGCTGCTGACCGAGCGCGGCTGGCAGCCGCCGGATCTCACGGGCGTCGAGGTGGTGGCCCAGCCGCACTGCCACCACGCATCGGTGCTCGGCTGGCAGGCCGACGCGGCGCTGCTGACGCGCGCCGGGGCGCGGCTCACGAGAGTCGCGGGCTGCTGCGGGCTGGCCGGCAACTTCGGGATGGAACAGGGCCACTACGAGGTCTCCGTCGCGATGGCCGAGACCCACCTGCTCCCGGCGGTACGCGCAGCCGGACCGGCCGCCGTCGTACTCGCCGACGGACTGTCGTGCCGTCACCAGCTGACCGATCTGGCCGAGGTGCGCTCGATGCATCTGGCCGAGCTGCTCGCCTCTAGAATTACCGGGTGAACCCCCGCCACCGTCGCCTCGTCATCCCCGTGGCGCTGGCCGGGCTGATCCTGATCGTCCTCGTCGTCTCCCTGGTGCACCACACATGAGCGAGCCGCTGCTGCGGGCCCTGAGCCGGATGCGCGGGCTGATCCTCGAGCCCGACGTCCTGGTGCGTGCGGTCGCCTCCGGCCGCCAGCGTGGTACGACGCCGCGGTGGCGCCGCGTCGAGCTGCGCTACGTCGACCTCAAGGCCGGCCGCCACCTGCAGGTCACGGCGTACGACGCCACCCAGGCGCACACGAGCAACCACCTGGTGGGTGACGCGGCGCGCGACGCCGTCGACGACCTGCTCGACGAGCCGTTCGGCAACTGGCACATCGAGACGACGACCGAGACCCACCAGCTGCGGGTGACCAAGAAGCTCGAGGCGATCGTGCACACCCGGGCCCAGCAGGCCGAGCAGGACGCCGACCACGACCGCGACAAGGGAAGGCTGCTCCCCGAGGACGACCCGGTGTTCGTCACGCTCGGCCTCTCCGACGCGACGGGTCGGATGAAGCCGAGCCGTCAGGGCAAGTACCGCCAGGTCGAGGAGTTCCTGCGCATCCTCGACGCCAGCGTCACCGACGCCGTCGAGCGTGGTCACCTGCGACGCCCGACCACCGGCGACCCACTCCGGATCGTCGACCTCGGCTGCGGCAACGCCTACCTCACCTTCGCAGCCCACCGCTTCCTGACCCACGTCCGCGGCCTGCCCGTGCGGATGACCGGCGTCGACGTACGCGAGCAGTCGCGGCAGCACAACGCCGACGTGGCCGGGCAGCTCGGCGTCGACGCCGACTTCGTCGTCGGCACCATCGCCGATGCGGTCGTCGAGCCCGCGCCCGAGGTGCTCCTGGCTCTGCACGCCTGCGACACCGCGACCGACGAGGCGCTCGCCCGCGCCGTCGGGTGGCAGTCCACGCTCGTGCTGGCGGCGCCCTGCTGCCACCACGACATCGCCGCCCAGCTGCGCGCTGCGCCGACCCCGGCGCCGTACTCGATGCTCACGCGGCACGGAGTCCTCCGCGAGCGTTTCGCCGACACGCTCACCGATGCCCTGCGGGCCTCGCTCCTGCGGCTCCAGGGCTACCGCGTCGACGTCATGCAGTTCGTCGGCAGCGAGCACACGCCGCGCAACACCCTGCTGCGCGCGGTGCGCACCGGGGATCCCGTGAGCGGCGGCGGCGTACGCAAGGAGTACGACGAGCTGGTGGCGGCCTGGACCGTCCGGCCCCGCCTGGCCGAGCTGCTGGCCGACCATGCGTGACCGTCTCCTCGGGGCGCTGCTGGTGGTGCCGTTCGTGATCGGCGCGACGATGCCCTTCTCGCAGGCGTCGGGGGAGCAGGTCTTCCGCTTCCAGGACCCCGCGATCGTGGAGTCGAGTGCGCTCGTGGTGCAGGACGGCCTGTTCATCACCACCAACGACTCGGGCGACCGCGGCCGCGTCTTCGCCGTCGACCCGGCCACCGGCCGCACGGTCGGCGTGACCGAGTGGGCCGAGGAGCCGACCGACGTCGAGGCCCTCGCTCCCGGCGGCCACGGCACGGTCTGGGTGGGCGACCTCGGTGACAACACCCACGGCCGCGACTCCGTGTGCATCGCCCGGGTGCCGGTCGGCCGTGGCGACCGGACGGTGCACCCACCCTGCTACCCGCTGACCTACCCCGACGGGGCGCGCGACGCCGAGACGTTGCTGCGCAACCCGGCCACCGGACGGCTCTACGTCGTGGACAAGAACGTCTTCCGCGGCACCCTGTACGCCGTGCCCCGGCGCCTGTCGGCCCACCACGCCAACCGGCTGCGCGCGGTCGGCTCCGTGCTCTCCCTCGCGACCGACGGGTCCTTCTTCCCCGACGGCCGGCACCTCGTGCTGCGTGACTACGTCGGCGCGATCGTCTACCGCTTCCCGTCACTGCAGGCGGTCGCCCGGCTCGCCCTGCCCGCGCAGCAGCAGGGGGAAGGGATCGCCGTCGCCGCCGACGGCCGGGTCTACGTCAGCTCCGAGGGGCAGGACCAGCCGGTGCTCCGCGCCCCGCTGCCACCCGCCGTACGACGGGAGGTTGCGGCGCCGAGCCCGTCCCCGACGTCCACCGAGCCGCCGAGCACCCGGGCCTTGCCTGGCAACCTGCAAGCCTCCGACCCGTCCGTGCAGCAGCCCTACCACCGCGACGCAGGGCAGTGGCTGCTCGGCGGCCTGCTCGCCGTGGTGGCGCTGGTCGTGGGGCTGTTGGCCCTGCGGCCGCGCTGACTCAGCAGCCGCGCAGCACCCAGTTGTCGCGGAAGTGCACCTCGGTCAGGCCGGCCTGCCGCAGGTTGTGCTGCCAGGGGTACTTCGCCTCGTCGTTCTCCGCCCAGGCCTCCGCCCAGGTCTCCGCCCAGGTCTCCGCCCAGGTCTCGGCCCAGGTCTCGGCCCAGGTCTCGGCCGAGACGAAGCTCCAGCATGATCCGCGCGAAGATCCCGCCCTGGTCGGGGCCGAGCCGTTCGAGCTGCAGGCCGTCGGTCGGTACCTCGTCGCGCGGCTCGGCGGGACCGAACACACGAACCGGTCGCCGCGCTCGAAGCCGCGCTCCGTGAGTGTCTGCTCCCAGCCACCCGGCTCCACGGTCGGCTGGACCTGCAACGCCGTCGCCGGCAGCTCGTGGGCGCGATGGAGCGTCACCACGTCGTCGGCGACCTCCTCGGTGACGCGGCACTCACCCCGAAGGGGGGTCGGGCACGTCGTAGCGCCGCCTACTGTGTGAACCATGGCGCGACTGCGACGCAGCTCTCCCGACGACCCGGGCTGGACCCGGCGCCGCGCGGGCAAGGGTTTCGTCTACCTCGACGAGACCGGCAGCCGGTTGCCGCAGGACGATGCGCAGCGGGTGCGGGACCTGGTCATCCCGCCCGCGTGGGAGGACGTCTGGGTCTGCCCGTGGCCGAACGGCCACCTGCAGGCCGTCGGCACCGACGACGCCGGTCGGCGGCAGTACCTCTACCACCCGGCGTGGCGGGAGCAGCGCGACGCCGCCAAGCACCTGCGGATGCTCGACTTCGGCAGGGTCCTGTCGAAGGCGCGCGAGCAGGTGCTGGTCGACCTCGGCACCGAGGGGATGAGCCAGGACCGCGCCTGTGCGGTCGCCGTACGCCTGCTCGACCTGGGCTACTTCCGCATCGGCAACGACGTGTACGCCGACCAGAACGGCAGCTTCGGCCTGACGACCCTGCAGCGCCAGCACGTGCGCAAGCAGGGCTCCGACCTGGTGTTCTGCTTCATCGGCAAGTCGGGTGTCGAACATCGCATCGAGATCGACGACCCGCCGACGGTCGAGGCGGTCGAGCTGATGCGCAAGCGGCGTGGGCCGGCGGACGAGGAGCTGCTGGCCTGGAAGGACGGGCGACGGTGGCGCGACCTCGACAGTGCGCAGGTCAACGACTACCTCCGCCGGGCGACCGGGCAGGACGCCACCGCCAAGGACTTCCGCACCTGGCACGCCACCGTCCTGGCGGCGGAGGCGTTGGCGACGACCGAGGAGCCCGGTGACTCCAAGGCGTCGCGCAAGCGGGCCGAGGTGACCGCGATGAAGGAGGTCGCGGAGTTCCTCGGCAACACGCCAGCGCTGGCGCGCTCGTCGTACGTCGACCCGCGGGTGGTCGACGGCTACGAGGAGGGCAGGACCATCGCCGCCGCGGCGCGGCGCAAGCACCGCACCCTCGACGAGCGCCAGCTCGCCCTCGAACGCGCCGTGCTGCGGCTGCTCAAGGACGCCTGATGGAGCTGACGGTCGTGGAGGGCGACATCACCGCGCAGCGGGTCGACGCGGTGGTCAACGCGGCCAACCGGTCGATGCGCGGCGGCGGTGGCGTCGACGGGGCGATCCACCGCGCGGGCGGGTCCGCCGTGCTGGAGGACTGCATCGCGCGCTTCCCCGACGGGCTCGCCACCGGCGACGCTGGTTGGACGACGGCCGGCGCGATGCCGGCTCGCTGGGTGATCCACGTCGTGGGGCCCAACTACGGCGCGGGGGAGCAGGACCGATCGCTCCTCGTCTCCTGCTACACCCGGGCGCTGGCGGTCGCCGACGAGCTCGGTGCTCGCTCGGTGGCCTTCCCGCTCGTGTCGGCGGGCGTCTATGCGTGGCCCAAGGACGACGCGATCGACGCCGCCGTGTCCACTCTGCGCTCGACCCCGACCTCGACCTCGATCGCCGAGGCCCGGCTGGTCGCCTTCGATCACACCACGTACGCCGCGCTGGTGGCGGCAGCCGCGGGGGGATAGTCCCTGACGAAGTGGCTGCAGATCCGGCCGAAATGCAACCGTTTCGTCAGGGACTATCGTCGGCGGGCGTGACCATCCACAGGCCGGTGTTCGTGCTGCACGAGCACCACCGGCCGCGTCTGCACTTCGACCTGCGGCTCGAGGAGGACGGCGTACTCCGGTCGTGGGCCGTGCCGAAGGGGCTCCCGACCGAGACCGGTGCCGACCGTCTCGCCGTCGCGGTCGCCGACCACGACCTCGACCACGCGACGTACGCCGACCAGACGAAGCTGATCGCCGACACCGGCTGGTGGGAGCTGGAGGACCGCACCGAGCGCCGCTTCGTGTTCGTGCTGCACGGCCGCACCTGCTCCCGGAGGTACGCCCTGATCGAGACCGACCGCGACTGGCTGCTGCACCTGACCAAGAAGCAGCCCTGACGCGGGTGTGCGGTAGTCCCTGACAAGGTGGTCGTGATCTCGGGCGGATCACGACCACTTCGTCAGGGACTATCCACACAAGCGAGACTCAGAGACGCCCGACGACCCAGTCGATGCAGTGGGTCAGTGCCTCGACGTCGGCGGGGTCGATGGCGGGGTACATCGCGATCCGCAGCTGGTTGCGGCCCAGCTTGCGGTAGGGCTCGGTGTCCACGATCCCGTTGGCCCGCAGCACCTTCGCGACGGCGCTCGCGTCGATGGCGTCATCGAAGTCGATGGTGCCGATCACCAGCGAGCGGTGGTCGGGATCCGCGACGTACGGCGTGGTGTACGACGTCTTCTCCGCCCACCCGTAGAGCGCGTCGGAGGAGGCGGTCGTGCGCTCGACCATGCCGGCCAGTCCGCCCTGTGTGTTCATCTCGTCGAGCTGCTCGGCCATCAGGAACAGCGTCGCGATCGACGGGGTGTTGTAGGTCTGGTTCAGCCGCGAGTTGTCGATCGCCGTGACCAGGTCGAAGAAGGCCGGGATGTGGCGCCCACTCTCCTTGATCGAGACGGCCCGCGACAGCGCGGCCGGCGACATGATCGCCATCCAGAGCCCCCCGTCGGAGGCGAAGCACTTCTGGGGGGCGAAGTAGTAGGCGTCGACCTGCGTCAGATCGACCGGCAGGCCGCCGGCGCCGGAGGTCGCGTCGACGAGCACGAGCGCCCCCTCGTCGGCGCCGGGGACCCGTCGTACGGGTGCCATCACGGCGGTCGACGTCTCGTTGTGCGCCCAGGCGTAGGCGTCGACACCGGCCTCGGCGACGGGGGAGGGGCGCGAGCCCGGCTCGCTCTTGATCACCGACGGCGAGTCCAGCCACGGCGCGGCGGCCGCGGCGGACGCGAACCTCGAGGAGAACTCCCCGAACACCAGGTGCTGGCTCTTCTCGCGGATCAGTCCGTAGGTCGCGATGTCCCAGAAGGCGGTCGCCCCGCCGTTGCCGAGCACGACCTCGTGGCCGTCGGGTACGTCGAACAGCGAGCCCAGGCCCTCGATGACCCGCTGGACGACGCCGCGCACGGGTGCCTGCCGGTGCGAGGTGCCCATCAGTGACGAGCCGGTCGCGGCGAGCGCGTCGAGGTGGGAGGTCGAGATCTTCGAGGGTCCCGCACCGAACCGCCCGTCGGCGGGCTTGAGGTCGGCAGGGATCGAGAGCGCGTCGGTCATGGGAACCTTCCGTCGAGAACAGCCGGGGTGTCGCCTGACGACGCTGTCAGCGGCCCTATTCTGTCAGCACCCCAACCTCGGGACCAACGGGAGACACGTGATGGGCACCACCTCACCTCAGCAATCGCCGGGACTGCGCGGCCAGACCGGAGTCCGTACGGCGCTGCGCATCGGCGGCGTCGTACTCCTGGCCGTCGCCCTGACCTTCCTCGTGGTCGGCCTGGCCGACTTCTTCGGTTCGATGGATTCCTTCGAGGGCCCGCACAGGTTCTGGATGGTCTTCGTCGGGATCCTGCTGCTCGGGCCGGCCGCCTGGTGCCTGCAGGCGGGATTTCTGGGCACCGCCGCGCGCTTCACCGCGGGGGAGACGATGCCGGTCGTCAAGGACGCCGCCGCCTACCTCAGTGACGGCAAGGGCGTCTTCGGAGTCGGCCGCACCGACGACGACCACGCCGACGCGTTGACCGGACCCTTCTGCAGCAAGTGCGGCGTCCGCAACGACGACGGCGCTCGCTTCTGTGACTCCTGCGGTGCCGCGCTTGTCCACTGAGGTCGACGGCTGGCGCATCGACCGCGTGCCGATCACCCAACCCGATGCACAGCACGTGATCGAGCTGGTCCAGGGCGAGTACGTCGTGCGGTACGGCGGGCGCGACGACACCCCGCTGCGTCCCGAGATGTTCGAGCCGCCCGACGGGTCGTTCTTCGTCGGGTACCTCGGCGACGGGCCGGTCGCGTCCGGGGCGTGGCGGATCCGGGCCGACGTGCGGCGGCTCGGCTCCCTCCGCGCCGCGGAGATCAAGCGGATGTACGTCGCCCCGTCGTGGCGGCGACTCGGCCTGGCCCGGCTCGTGCTCGCCCACCTCGAGGCGACCGCGCGCGGGGCCGGCGCCGACACGATGATCCTGGAGACCGGCACCGGCCAACCGGAGGCGATGGCCCTCTACGTGGCGTCGGGTTACGCGCCGGTCGAGTCGTTCGGGCACTACCGGGATTCCGCGATGAACCGTTGTTACGCCCGACGGCTGGCCGTCGCCGACGGCTAGGGCCGGGGCATGGGGTTTTCGACTGGGCTCAGGATCGGGACCAGTTCTTCGAGCTCGAGAACCGGGTCGCCCGACTCGAGGAGCAGGTCGCCCGGCTGGCCGCCCCGAGGCGGTCGTCCGTGACCAGACCGGAAATGGGGGCTGCGTCAGGGCAAGGACCTCGTCGACGGCTGGCGACCCTGCGCCCTGATCTCGTACACGACCTCGCCCTGCTCCCAGCCGGGGATCGGCTCGTCCCACTCGCCGACGTGCGCGCGGACGTGGCGCAGCCCGAGCTTCTCCAGCACCCGCCGCGACCGGGTGTTGACGGCCATCGTCTGCGCCCACACGCGGTCGAGGCCGACGGTGGTGAAGCCATGGCTGAGCAGTGCCCGCGAACCCTCGACGGCCAGGCCGCGGCCCCACGCCTCCCGACGCAGGCGGTACCCGAGCTCGGCGGCCACGGGGTCGTCGTCGTCGAGTCCGAGGCACCACCAGCCCACGAACATGGCCCCTTCGTACCCCATCCAGTAGCCGATCCCGCGGGCGTCGGCTTCGGGCCGCGTCCGCCTCGGCAGCCAGGTGTCCACCACCTCGTCCCGGGTCAGCGCCCTCCCGAAGATGAAGTGGAGCACGTCGGGATCGGCGTCCAGCTCGACCAGAAGGTCGGTATGGGTCGCTGTGAGGGGCTCCAGTCGGAGGCGTTCGGTGGTCAGGGCGGGTCTCACGGTCCTCACTTCCATCACGTCGCGCAGGTGAGCGACTCCGTCACCCTCCCCACGCGGAGTTCCAGCCGTCGACGGAGTCGGCCGCGCGCGTCGGCGGGCCGGTGTATACGGCCGAGGGCCGGATCAGCCGGCCGGTCTTCTTCTGCTCCAGGATGTGCGCCGACCAGCCCGCCGTACGAGCACAGGTGAACATGGAGGTGAACATCGGCGCCGGCACCTCGGCGAAGTCGAGCACGATCGCGGCCCAGAACTCCACGTTGGTCTCCAGCACCCGGTCGGGACGGCGCTCGCGCAGCTCGGCCAGGGCTGCCTGCTCGAGCTCCTCGGCGACCGCGTAGCGCGGCGCAGCCAGCTCCTTCGCCGTCCGGCGTAGCACCCGCGCGCGGGGGTCCTCGGCGCGGTAGACGCGGTGGCCGAAGCCCATCAGCCGCTCGCCGTCGTCGAGCAGCTTCTTGACGTAGGCGCGGGCGTCGCCGGTCTTCTCGACCTCCACGATCATGTGCAGCACGCGCGAAGGCGCGCCCCCGTGCAGCGGCCCGCTCATCGCGCCGATCGCGCCGGAGAAGGCGGCGGCCACGTCGGCACCGGTCGAGGTGATCACCCGGGCGGTGAAGGTCGAGGCGTTCATGCCGTGCTCGGCCGCCGAGCTCCAGTAGGCGTCGATCGCTTTGACGTGCGCCGGATCGGGCTCGCCCTTCCACCGGATCAGGAACTTCTCGGCCAGGGTCTGCCCCCGGTCGACCTCGCGCTGCGGCACGATCGACTGGCCCAGCCCGCGCGCGGCCTGGCCCACGAGCGAGAGCACCAGCACGGCGATGCGCGAGAGATCGGTGCGGGCCTGTTCGTCGGAGATGTCGTAGGTCTGCCGCATCCCGAGCACCGGCGCCAGCGTGGCGACGGCAGCCTGTACGTCGGCCCGCACGTCACCGGTGTGGATCGGGAGGTTGTACGGCTCAGCTGGCGGCAGCCCCGGCTCGTAGGCGCCATCGATCAGCAGGCCCCAGATCTTCTCGAACGGCACTCGGCCGACGAGCTCCTCGATGTCGACGCCGCGATAACGCAGCGAGGAGCCCGCCTTGTCGGGCTCGGCGATCTCGGTCTTGAAGGCGACCACGCCCTCGAGGCCCTCGTGCACCTCCGGCTGCTGCTGGTTCATCTGTCTCCTTCGTCGACGTCGTCGTCTCCTGCTCCGGAGATTCTGCCCGCCCGGCGTACGACGCGCACCTGCGGTCCCACCGCGGTGGTTGGATCGAGGCGTGAGCGACCCCTACGCCGACCTGCGCCGTGAGTACGCCGACCACGGTCTCTCCGAGTCCGACCTGGCGCCGGACCCGTTCGCCCTCTTCGCCCGGTGGTACGACGACGCGGTGGCCGCCGAGCTGCACGAGCCCAACGCGATGGTCGTCGCGAGCGTCGGCGACGACGGCCGGCCCTCCTCGCGGATGGTGCTGCTCAAGGGGTTCGACGAGCGGGGCTGGGTGTTCTTCACCAACCTGGCCTCCCGCAAGGGGCGCGAGCTGTTGGCCCACCCGGCCTGCGCACTGCTCTTCCCCTGGCACCCGATCGAGCGCCAGATCCGCATCGAGGGGACCGCGACCGAGCTGCCCCGCGCAGACGTGGCGGCCTACTTCGTGACCCGACCGCGCGGCTCCCAGCTCGGCGCGCACGCCTCGCACCAGTCGCACGAGGTCGGCTCGCGCGATGAGCTCGACGCCTCCTGGGCGGCCGCGGACGCGGCGTACCCCGACCAGGTGCCGGTGCCCGACGAGTGGGGCGGCTTCCGGGTCGTGCCCGAGGAAGTTGAGTTCTGGCAGGGCCGGCCGGGCCGGATGCACGACCGGCACGTCTACGCCCGTGACGGCGACCGTTGGCCGGCCCGACGGCTGGCGCCCTGACCTGCCAGCGATCGGTCGAGCCGAGTCGATCACGACGATGAGTAGTCGAACGACGGTGCTCTGGGCATCCAGGTGCTCAGGCAAGGCCTTTACTTCTCCAGTGATAGAGTAAAGGCATGCCGAAAGTGTCCACGAAAAATCAGATCACGGTCCCGGTCGACGCGTTGCGCGCTGCGGGCCTAGCGCCCGGTGACGAGGTCACCGTACGACCAGTCGGCGCTGGCGAGATCATGATCGCGGCCCGCGGTTCTCGCGTGCGGCGCCACGCCGGTATCGCGACGGGGATCTACCGCTCCGGAGAGCTGGACCGGCTGCGAGACGAATGGGACCGCTGACCCTCGATGCGAGCGTCCTGATCGCGCTGCTTGATCGCGCAGACGCCCACCACGCTCGTGCCGTTGACGCGGTCGAGGCTGCCGATCAGAACGGCGAGGAGTTGGTAGTACCCGCTAGCGCCTACAGCGAGGCGCTGGTCGCCTTCGCCCGCGAAGACCGTGTCCGAGACGCTCGTGAAGCGATCGTCGCGATGGGAATCAGCGTGGCCCCACTCGATGCGAAGGCTGCCGAACAAGCCGCAGGCCTTCGAGCTCGTCATGATCGCCTACGGCTGCCCGACGCGATGGTTCTCGCGGCCTCGCAGCAACGTGGGGGACGCCTGCTGAGCTACGACCAACGACTTCAGCGCTACGCCGCCGAGGAGGCAAACGAGAGGACCGAGGAACCCAACTCCGGACCACCAAACCCCTGAACACCGCCGCCCGCTGAGCGATCCTGCACCGGCACACCCGCCGACATGATCGCCGACGGCACCACCGTGACCGCCGACCACCTCAGAGACCTCGTCCACAGATGACGTCTTCCTCCGTGGCCAACCGATTGCCGCCCTGGCCGGCGCCGTGATCGCCGGGCGGGGCTATCAGGCCATCTTCGTGGTCCTGCTCGCCTTCGCCCGGCGTCCAGACCATCATCACCTGGCGACTCCCCACCCCCCAGGGGCGGCGACGTGAACGGCTGGCGAAGCAGGCTGCACCAGAACGCCATGACTGAACCCGACATCATCGCCCAAGCCCAGCACACCATCGAGCGCCGGTCGAAGGCCGAACGAGCCGGCGACACGCAGGAACTGAACTCGTTACTGGAAGATGACTTCGCCGGCATCGGGCCCCACGGGTTCCAGCTCGACAAGCAGCAGTGGTTGGACCGATACGCCTCCGGAAGCCTGCTCAATGAGGCCTTCGCGACTGATGAAGTGACTGTGCGCAGCTACGGCGCCGAGACCGCGATCGTCACCGGGGTGCAAAGCCAGCAGGCCACCTACCAAGGTCACGCCGCGCGCGGCCGATTCCGGCTCACTGCCGTGCTCATCGCTCGGAGCCACAGGTGGTCGATCGCCGATGTCCAGCTCTCGCCTATCGCCGGCCAGTAGCCGCTGCCGGCGACCACTTGCCCGCCCGCATCGGCACCGGTGGGCCTACCCGACCCAATCTTGGGTGTCATCGCCCTGTCCCGGCGCGCCCGCGGGGTCGTTGCGGCAACCTGGTGATCGCCGGCTGCTTCATCCTCGGCCTGGTCGCCTGGTACATCGTCGGACACCTGCCACTGCCGCTGGCGTCGCGGGCCATGAGGGCTCCACCGTCATCGTCGGCCTCAACGGCCTGCGCCTGCTGCGCCTCCGCGCCTGGGGCCCGCGCCGGGGACAAAGTAGCGCGTACAATTGCATTCATGATGCCACATCATGAAGATCTCAAGGCTGAGGTCGGCGTGCGCGAGTTGCATGACCAGTTGAGCCGTTACCTACGCCACGTCGCTTCTGGCGGCGATGTCGTGATCACGATGCGTGGTCGTCGTGTCGCGCGGCTATCAACCGTTGACGACGCAGACCCACTTGCCGATCTACGTGCCCGCGGCCTGGTTCGTGACCCACATCGATCCCGTCGGCGCGCAAGCGGTCGCGAGCGACTGGCAGCGAACGGCTCCGTCTCCGATCTGGTCAGCGAGCAGCGGCGCTGATCTTCTACCTCGATACCTCAGCGCTGGTCAAGCTGGTGTTCGATGAACCGGGATCCAAGCATGCCGCAGAGCTGTGGGATCGCGCCGAATCGGTGGTGTCGAGCCAGCTGGTCTACCCCGAGGCGCGGGCGGCCGCGGCGGCCGCCAGGCGGGGACGCAGGATCACTGTGGCGACGCTGCGCCGCGCAGTCGACAAGATTGACGGGCTCTGCGCGGAACTGGACGTCATCGGTCTCGACCCGGACCTCGCGCACACCGCAGGGGAGCTCGCCGAAGCGCATGGCCTACGCGGCTATGGCGCCGTCCACCTGGCCACCGCATTGAGCATCGAGGCGGACTCGATGCTGCTCGCTACCTGGGATGGCGACTTGGCCAACGCTGCCGTCGCCGCGGGCTGCAGCGTCTCACCGCCGCCAGTACGTCGGTGAGACCGCCTCCGCGGAGCGCCCGCACACCCTGTGACGCGCCCGTGTCATACGCGGATCGGCTATCGATAGGTCGCGGGGTCACTCCACCGAGCCCGCGGGCAGTACCCCCTGGCAGCGCTGAACGGGGCCGCCACCTCGAGTGGCCTTGTGAGTGAGTGCTCACTCAGTTAGGGTACGACGCATGACCCCTCGCGCCGTCTCGCTGCCGCCCGATGAGCGCCGCGACGTGCTCGTCGAGGCGACCCTGCCGCTGCTGCTCGAGCACGGCCGCACCGTGACCACCAGGCAGATCGCCGAGGCGGCCGGGGTGGCGGAGGGCACGATCTTCCGGGTCTTCGACTCCAAGGACGACCTGGTGCTGGCCGCCGTCGAGCGGGGGACCGACCTCGAGCCGTTCCTGGCCGACCTCGCCGGCATCGACGGCGACCAGGACCTGCGCGGCCGGCTGCTCGACCTCACGGCGCGCCTGCAGATCCGGTTCAAGGGCATCTTCGCCCTGATGACCGCGATGGGCATGGTCGGTCCGCCG
Source organism: Nocardioides sp. (assembly GCA_050997635.1). Taxonomy (GTDB): domain Bacteria; phylum Actinomycetota; class Actinomycetes; order Propionibacteriales; family Nocardioidaceae; genus Nocardioides. The sequence continues at coordinate 3,296 of JBPCQY010000016.1, read as the reverse complement.
CGCGCCCACCGGCACATGGAGGAGGGCCGCCTGCGGGCCGAGGAGATCATGGTCGCCCTCGTCGAGCCGGACGCCGCCCTGCTCACCTGCCGCCCCGACCAGCTCGTGCACATGCTCCGGATGCTGACCTTCTCCGGCACCCATCCCCACATCAGTGACGGGCGGATGCTCACGCCCGACCAGATCGTCGGGGCACTCCTCGACGGCGTGCTCCGGAAGGAGTCGGGATGCTGATCCGGCTCGCGCGCACCTACCTCGCGCCGTACCGCACGTTCCTGCTCGTGGTCGTGTTGCTCCAGTTCGTCAGCACCGTCGCCGCGCTCTACCTGCCCAGCCTGAACGCCGACATCATCGACCGGGGCGTCGTGCTCGGCGACACCGGCTACATCGTGCGAACCGGCGCCGTGATGCTCGCGGTGGCCCTGGTGCAGATCGCCTGCTCGATCGGCGCGGTCTGGTTCGGCGCACGGACGGCGATGAGCTTCGGCCGCGACGTGCGTGCCGCGATCTTTCGTCGCGTCGGCTCGTTCAGCCAGCGCGAGGTGCAGCACTTCGGCGCCCCCAGCCTGATCACCCGCGAGACCAACGACGTCCAGCAGGTGCAGATGCTGGTGCTGCTGTCGTGCACGCTGATGGTGACCGCGCCGATCATGATGGTCGGCGGGGTGATCATGGCGCTGCGCGAGGACGTCGGCCTGTCGTGGCTGCTGGTCGTCACGGTGCCCGTGCTGGTGCTCGCCCTGACCCTGATCATCACCCGGATGGTGCCGAGCTTCCGGGTCATGCAGGACAAGATCGACGAGGTCAACCGCCTGATCCGCGAGCAGATCACCGGCGTCCGCGTCGTACGCGCGTTCGTGCGGGAGCCGCTGGAGACCGAGCGTTTCGCCGGCGCCAACCGTGACCTGACGGGTGTCGCCATCCGGGCCGGCCGGTGGCAGGCGGGGATGTTCCCGACCGTGATGCTGGTGGCCAACCTGGCGTCGGTCGGGGTGCTCTGGTTCGGCGGACATCGCGTGCAGAGCGGCCACATGGAGGTCGGTGCGTTGACCGCCTACCTCGCCTACCTGATGCAGATCGTGATGTCGGTGATGATGGGCACCTTCATGATGATGATGGTGCCGCGCGCTACCGTCTGCGCCGACCGGATCACCGAGGTGCTCGAGACCACCACGTCGGTCACCGCGCCCGACGAGCCGGTCCGCGAGCTCTCGGGCCGCGGCACCCTCGAGTTCGACGACGTCGAGTTCAGCTACCCGGGCGCCGACGTACCTGTGCTGCGTGACCTGTCCTTCACCGCCGAGCCCGGGCAGACGGTGGCCGTGATCGGGTCGACGGGTGCCGGCAAGTCCACGCTGGTCAACCTCGTGCCCCGGCTCTTCGACGTGACCGGAGGGCGGGTGCTCGTCGACGGCGCCGACGTACGGAGCTTGGACTCCGAGGCACTGTGGGCAACGATTGGCTTGGTGCCGCAGCAGGCGTATCTCTTCTCCGGCACCGTCGCCACCAACCTGAGGCACGGCAAGCCCGACGCCACCGACGACGAGCTGTGGGACGCGCTCCGCATCGCCCAGGCCGACGACTTCGTGGCCGCGATGCCCGACGAGCTGGATGCGCCGATCGCCCAGGGCGGCACCAACCTCAGCGGCGGGCAGCGCCAGCGGCTCGCGATCGCCCGGGCGCTGGTCAGGCGGCCCGAGATCTACCTGTTCGACGACTCGTTCTCGGCGCTCGACCTGGTCACCGACGCCCGGTTGCGGGCGGCGCTGCGGCCCGAGACCCGGGACGCCACGGTGCTGATCGTCGCCCAACGCGTGTCCACCATCCGCGACGCCGACCAGATCCTCGTCGTCGAGGACGGCGTGGTCGTCGGCCGGGGCACCCACGACGAGCTGGTCGCCGGCTGCCCGACGTACCAGGAGATCGTCGCCTCCCAGCTGAGCGCGGAGGAGGCCGCCGCATGAGCGACGACAAGCAGAGTCCTGGTTTCGAGACGGGCGCAGAGCGCCCTCCTCAACCACCAGCTCCCGACGGAAAGCTCAAGGAGACCGAGCGGATCTCGTCGTCCGGTCCGGGACGTGGGCCGTTCGGCGGCGGCATGGTCGGCCAGAAGGCCCAGCACTTCAAGCCGTCGGCCAAACGGCTGGTCGCTCGTCTCGCCCCCGAGCGCGGCAAGGCGATCGCCCTGGTGCTGCTGGCAGTCTCCAGCGTCGGGCTGATGTCGATCGGCCCGCGGATCCTCGGCCGCGCCACCGACCTGATCTTCAGCGGGTTCCTGGGCGACCCGCCGGGCCACCCCTACCCGCCCGGCGTCACCCGCGAGCAGGTCATCGCCACCCTCGAGTCGCACGGCCAGACCCACCAGGCCGCCCTGCTGCGCAACCAGGACTTCGTGCCCGGGCAGGGCGTCGACTTCACCGCGGTCGGGCACGTGCTGATGCTCGTGCTCGCGGTGTACGTCGTGGCCTCCATGCTGGCGTGGCTGCAGGGCTACCTGCTCAACGACGTGGTGCAGGGAACCGTGCTGCGGATGCGCTCCGACGTCGAGGACAAGGTCAACGCGCTGCCGCTGAGCTACTTCGACCGACAGCCGCGCGGTGAGCTGCTGAGCCGGGTCACCAACGACATCGACAACGTCAGCCAGACGCTCCAGCAGACGATGAGCCAGCTGCTCACCTCGCTGCTGACCGTCGTGTTCGTGGTGGCGATGATGTTCTCGATCTCCTGGCAGCTCGCGCTGTTCGCTCTGGTCACGGTGCCGGTCACGATGGTGGTGACCGGCCAGGTGATGAAGCGGTCGCAGGGCATGTTCATCGACCAGTGGCGCCGTACCGGCCGACTCAACGCCCACATCGAGGAGACCTTCTCGGGTCACTCCCTGGTCAAGGTGTTCGGCCGCCAGGCCGAGGTGGAGCGCACCTTCGCCGAGGAGAACGAGCTGCTCTACGAGGCGTCGTTCGGCGCCCAGTTCGTCAGTGGCCTGATCATGCCGACGATGATGTTCATCGGGAACCTCAACTACGTCGTCATCGCCGTCCTCGGCGGGCTCAAGGTAGCCAGCGGGTCGATCTCGCTGGGCGACGTACAGGCGTTCATCCAGTACTCCCGCCAGTTCACCCAGCCGCTCACCACGGTCGCCTCGATGGCAAACCTCCTGCAATCCGGCGTGGCCTCGGCCGAGCGGGTCTTCGAGCTCCTCGACGCGCCGGAGCAGACCGCCGACGTCGCCTCGATCGGAGAACCCCCCGAGGTGCGCGGCCGTGTCGTGTTCGACCACGTGTCGTTCTCCTACGATC
>JBPCQY010000234.1:0-2603 GCA_050997635.1 Nocardioides sp. | reverse complement strand
GACCGCGTCGGCGGCGTGCTCGGCGGCGACGACGTCGTCGAGTCGGTGGTCGCGGCCGGCGCGACCGCGGGCGAGGCGCACTGGCCGATGCCGATCCCCGAGAGCATGGACGAGCGCGTGCACGCCTCCAAGATCGCCGACCTGCTGCAACACGACTGGGTCCGCTGGGGTGGCGGCCTGTACGCCGCGGCGTTCCTGCGCGAGTTCACCGCCGGGCTGCCGTGGGCCCACCTCGACATCGCCGGGCCGGCGTTCAACGGCGGCAGCGCCTACGGCCACGTCACCTCCGGCGGAACCGGGTTCGCCGTGCCGACGCTGGTGGAGTTCCTGCGCGCCCAGGCCGCGATCGCCTGAGTCAGGTGCGGTTGCGCCGGATGTGGTCGCGCATCCGCTGCGGTACGCCGACCACGGCGGCGTCGTAGGACGCGATGCGCTGCTGGTTGCAGAACTTGTGCGCCCACTCGACCGAGGGGACCCGGCGCCGGGTGAACGCGCCCTCGTGGTCGACCAGGAGCAGCGTCACGTCGTTGACGGCGGTGCGGGGCTCGACGAAGCCCTCGACACCGCGGCGCGACTCGATGAAGGACCGCAGGTGATCCTCGTCGGCCTTGCCGGACGCCCGCACGCGGGTCGAGCCGGTGCGGCTGGTGTCGCCCGAAGGCTTGTTGAAGCGTGCGCGAGCCCCGCGGCGGAACCGGTCGAACAGTGCCATGTGCCCAGTGTGCCGAATGGGCGGGCGGCCGGGGTGAAGCAACGCGGAAGAAGTGCAAGGATGGTTGCCGCTGCCACGACAGCAGCCCTCACCCAGTGGAAGGACGAGCGTGCCCGACGCCGCATTCGACGTACTCATCCTCGGGGCGGGATCCGGCGGCTACGCCTGTGCCCTCCGCGCCGCCCAGCTCGGCCTGAACGTCGGCCTGGTCGAGAAGGGCAAGCTCGGCGGCACCTGCCTGCACGTCGGCTGCATCCCGACCAAGGCGCTGCTGCACGCGGCCGAGGTGGCCGACCTGGCGCGCGACTCCGAGCAGTTCGGCGTCCAGGCCAGCCTCGAGGGCATCGACATGGCCGGCGTCAACGACTACAAGGACGGCGTCGTCTCGCGGCTGTTCAAGGGCCTGGTCGGCCTGATCAAGGGCCGCGGCATCACCGTCATCGAGGGCGAAGGGCGGCTGACCGGACCTCGGACCGTCACCGTGACGTCGCTCGCAGGAAGCCAGGACTCCACGTCCTACACCGGCACCGCGGTGGTGCTCGCGTCCGGTTCCTACCCCCGGTCCCTGCCGGGCCTCGAGCTCGATGGCCAGCGGGTGATCACCTCCGAGGAGGCGCTGCGACTCGACCGGGTGCCCGCCTCGGCCGTGGTGCTCGGAGGCGGCGTGATCGGCTGCGAGTTTGCCAGCGCGTGGCGCAGCTTCGGTGCCGAGGTCACGATCGTCGAGGCCCTGCCCCGGCTGATGGCCGCCGAGGACGAGGCGTCCTCCAAGGCGCTCGAGCGGGCCTTCCGCAAGCGCGGCATCGCCTTCCGCACCGGTACGCCGTTCCAGAGCGTCAAGGCCACCGACGACGGCGTCGCCGTCACGGTCGAGGGCGGTGACGTCATCGAGGCCGAGCTGCTGCTGGTCGCCGTCGGTCGCGCCCCGGCCACCGACGAGCTGGGCTACGAGGAGCAGGGCGTGGCGATGGAGCGTGGCTTCGTGCTCACCGACGAACGGTGCCGGACCAACCTGGAGGGCGTGTACGCCGTCGGCGACATCGTGCCCGGCCTGCAGCTGGCCCACCGCGGCTTCGGCCAGGGCATCTTCGTGGCCGAGGACATCGCCGGCCTCGACCCGACGGCGATCGACGAGACCGGCATCCCGCGGGTCACCTACTCCCACCCCGAGGTGGCCTCCGTCGGGCTCGACGAGGCGACCGCGAGGTCGACGTACGGCGACGACGCGGTCGAGACGCTCACCTACGACCTGAGCGGCAACGGCAAGAGCCAGATCCTCAAGACGCAGGGCTTCGTCAAGCTCATCCGCGTGACCGACGGGCCCGTCGTCGGCGTACACATGGTCGGCGACCGGGTCGGTGAGCTGATCGGCGAGGCCCAGCTGATCTATGGCTGGGACGCCCACCCCGAAGACGTCGCGCCGCTGGTACACGCCCACCCCACCCAGAACGAAGCCCTCGGTGAGGCGCACCTCGCGCTGGCCGGCAAACCCCTCCACGCGCACTCCTGATCCACGGTTCCTCTCACCCAGCGACGACCTAAGGAATTCCATTGGCCACCGAAGTCAACCTCCCCGAGCTCGGCGAATCCGTCACCGAGGGCACCGTCACCCGCTGGCTCAAGCAGGTCGGTGACGAGGTGGCCGTCGACGAGCCGCTGCTGGAGGTCTCCACCTACAAGGTCGACACCGAGATCCCCTCCCCGGTGGCCGGCGTCCTCAGCAAGATCCTGGTCGGTGAGGACGAGACCGTCGAGGTCGGTGGCGACCTGGCAGTCGTCGGTGCCGGGTCCGGCGCTGGTGGCGGAACCGGTGGGGACGGCGGTACCGAGACCGGGCAGGACGAGGCGGCCGGGCAGGACGAGACAGACGGGAACGGGGACGGAGCGGCAG
>JBPCQY010000150.1:0-4996 GCA_050997635.1 Nocardioides sp. | reverse complement strand
TCGCCGATCCTGCGCGGCGGCAACCTGATCGTGACCGAGCAGGCGATCCGCGAGGGCGTCCGCCAGGTGCTGATCCCGCTGTGGAACTGCTGGTACTTCTTCGCCCTCTACGCCAACGCCGCGTCGTACGACGCGAAGCCGTCGACCGCCTCGGACCACCCGATGGACCGCTACCTGCTGGCCAAGCTGCGGCACTACGTCGCCGCGATGACCCAGCAGCTCGACGACTACGAGGTGGCCAACGCGTGCGACTCGACGCGGTCGTTCCTCGACGTGCTGTCGAACTGGTACATCCGGCGTTCCCGAGGGCGCTTCTGGGCCGCGGACTCCCCGCTGGTTGAGGAGGTTGCGCAGCAACCGTCTCGAAACCAAGGGTCCGAAGCCGCCTTCGACACCCTGCACACGGTGCTCGAGACGGTCTGTCGGGTCACCGCGCCGCTGCTGCCGCTGACGACCGAGGAGATCTGGCGCGGCCTGACCGGCGACCGGTCGGTGCACCTGACCGACTGGCCCGCCGCGGACGCGCTGCCCGAGGACGACGAGCTGGTGGGTGCGATGGACCAGGTGCGCGACGTCTGCTCGGCCGGTTCGGCCCTGCGCAAGGGCGCGTCCCTGCGCAACCGGCTGCCGCTGTCGGCGCTGACTGTCGTGGTGGCCGGTGCCGAGCGACTCAAGGGCTTCGAGCCGATCGTGGCCGACGAGCTCAACGTCAAGTCCGTGCGGCTGCTCGATGGCGACCACCCCGACGCCTCGTCGTACAGCGTGTCCCGGCGGCTCACGGTCAACGCGCGCGCTGCCGGTCCGCGCCTTGGGCGCGACGTGCAGACCGCGATCAAGGGCGCCAAGTCGGGCGACTGGTCGGTCTCGGACGCCGGCGAGGTGACCGCGGGTGGGCTGCTGCTGCAGGAGGGCGAGTTCACCCTCGAGACCGTGGCCGGCGGTGGCGCCGACTCGGCGACCGCGATGCTGCCCCGCGGCGGCTTCGTCGTCCTCGACACGGCGCTGACGCCCGAGCTCGAGGCCGAGGGCATCGCCCGCGACCTGGTCCGCACCGTGCAGCAGGCCCGCCGCGACGCGGGCCTCGACGTCTCGGACCGGATCGCGCTGACCGTGGCTGCGGCCCCCGACGTGGCCGCCGCCGCCCGCCTCCACGCCGACCTGATCAGCCGCGAGACCCTGGCGACCTCGCTGCAGATCGAGGAGGCCGAGGTGGCTGCGCCCGTGGTCGAGGTGGTCCGCGCCTGATCCGCTGGCGTGCGACCTGCGGTGGCTGTGGCCGTCTTGTAACGCGGGGTTATTGCCGCAGAAGACGCGTGACAGCACCGCAGAAGTGACCACGCCACCGCGGGAGTTGGTCTGCGTCGCGTACGACGCGTTGGCGGGCGTGTCCGCGATCGGCGCACACCGTGACCGGCCAGGTCATGCCCGACCCTCCCGCTCACTGCTGCGGTGCTGTTGCTACTGGTGCGGTGGTCTGCGGAGACCTCCGCGGCCATAACCCCGCGTTACTTGAGTCGCCCCGACCGCCCCGGACAGCAGCCGGACCCACGGCTGGTTTGATGGGGCCCATGGAGATCGATCTCGACGCCGACGTCGTGACCCTGACCGCCCAGCTGGTCGACATCGAGTCGGTGAGCCAGAACGAGCAGGCGATCACCGACGCCGTCGCGGCCGCGCTGAGGCCGCTCGACCACCTGAGCGTCACCCGTCACGGCAACACGGTGGTCGCCCGCACCGATCTGGGCCGCGGTGAGCGGGTGGTCATCGCCGGCCACCTCGACACGGTGCCGCTCAACGACAACCTGCCCAGCCGCAACGACGGCACCCGCCTGCACGGCCTGGGCAGCTGCGACATGAAGAGCGGCGACGCGGTCATCCTCAAACTCGCCCACACCGTGACCGAGCCGGTGCGCGACGTGACCTACATCCTCTACGAGGCGGAGGAGATCGAGAGCGAGTTCAACGGCCTCAACCGGCTCAGCCAGAGCAACCCCGAGCTGATGGGGGCCGACTTCGCGATCCTGATGGAGCCATCCGACGGCGTCGTCGAGGCCGGCTGCCAGGGCACCCTCCGCGTCGAGGTCACCACCCACGGCGAGCGCTCCCACAGCGCCCGCTCGTGGAAGGGCGTCAACGCCATCCATGCCGCCTCCGGCGTCCTCGCCCGCCTCACGTCGTACGACGCCCGCCGGCCGGTCATCGACGGGCTGACCTACCACGAGGGCCTCAACGCGGTGTTCATCAAGGGCGGCGTCGCCGGCAACGTGCTGCCCGACGAGTGCACCGTCGAGGTCAACTTCCGCTTCGCCCCCGACCGCAGCGAGGCCGACGCCGCCGAGTTCGTGCGCACCTTCTTCGACGGGTACGACGTGCGGGTCACCGACAGCGCGCCCGGCGCCATGCCGGGCCTCGACCGCCCGGCTGCCAAGGCGTTCGTCGAGGCCGTCGGCGGCACGGTCAACCCCAAGTTCGGCTGGACCGACGTCGCCCGCTTCACCGCCCTCGGCGTGCCGGCGGTCAACTTCGGGCCCGGTGACCCGATGCTGGCGCACAAGCAGGAGGAGTTCGTGCCGCTGGCGCAGATCGTCCACTGCGAGCGGGTGCTGACCGACTGGCTGCAGGGGGACGCATGAACGACAAGCGCAAGGGACCGGTGCTGATGCGCCGCGACCAGGTCGACGAGGGCACCACCGACCAACGGCTGCTCGACTCGCGCGGCCCCACCGACTGGGTGCACACCGACCCGTGGCGGGTGATGCGGATCCAGGCCGAGTTCGTCGAGGGCTTCGGCACGCTGGCCGAGCTCGGGCCGGCCATCGCCTGCTTCGGCTCCGCGCGCACCAAGCCGGACGACCCGGAGTACGCCCTCGGCGAGCGGGTCGGTCACGGCCTCGCACAAGCCGGCTTCGCCGTCATCACCGGCGGCGGCCCGGGTGCGATGGAGGCGGCCAACAAGGGCGCCTGCGAGGCGGGCGGCGTGAGCGTCGGACTCGGCATCGAGCTGCCCTACGAGTCCGGTCTCAACCAGTGGGTCGACATCGGCATCAACTTCCGCTACTTCTTCGCCCGCAAGACGATGTTCGTCAAGTACAGCCAGGGCTTCGTCGTCCTGCCCGGCGGCCTCGGCACCTTTGACGAGCTGTTCGAGGCGCTGACCCTGGTGCAGACCCAGAAGGTCACCAGCTTCCCGCTGGTGCTGCTGGGCGTCGACTACTGGACCGGCCTGATCGACTGGCTGCGCGGCACCGTGCTGGCCCGCGGCAAGATCGCGCAGCAGGACCTCGACATGCTCCGCCTCACCGACGACGTCGACGAGGCCGTCGCGCTGATGGTGGCGGCCCGCAAGGAGCACACCGGCCCATGATGTGGTTCTTCGCGATCCTGATCGTGCTCGCCATGGGCGGCATCGCCGTCGTCGCCGCAGGCCGCGGCACCCCCATGCAGCCGGCGTACGACGACCGGCCCGACTCCGTCGTACCCGCCGACGGCGAGCTCGTCGGTGAGGACCTGCGCCGGGTGCGCTTCCCGCTCGCGTTCCGGGGCTACCGGATGGCCGAGGTCGACGCGCTGCTCGACCGGGTCGCGGCCCAGCTCGAGGCCGTCGAGGGGCTGGACACCGCCGACCAGGCGCCCCGCGACACGAGGGGCCCAAGTGACCCGACGGGTGAGGTCCCACACGTTGGTTGAGGCAGACTTCGCCCTGTGAAACCTGAGTACATCGTCTATGTCCTCACCGCCCTCGCCGCGTTGGTCGTCGTGCTCACCCGGGTGCGGTTGACCCAGGCCCGGGCCGCCGGACAGCACCAGGTCGGCATGCTCACCGTCAACATGCACACGGTCTGCGGGGTGATCGGCGTCCTGCTCTGGGTGGCGTTCCTGATCGCCGGCGGCGGCATCCTCGGCGTGGGCGGCCTCTTCTTCCTGTGGCTGACCGTGATCGCCGGCCTGATGATCCTGGCGCGGTGGGTTCCCAGCGGCGGGAAGCACGCCTCGGGCTCAACCGACGACAGCTGGTCGGAGGGGCCGGGCCTGTCGATCCTGGCCCATGCGGGCATGCTGGTGGGTGTGGCCGTCTTCACCTGGTTCTTCGCGACTCACTGAGCTTGCCGGCTGACCTCATGTCGTGCTTCTCCCGGCCATCCCTCGCCGCCGCCGTGGTGCTCACGGCGGCGACGGTCTCGCCCGTGCTGGCACCCGCGTCCGCCGGTTCGGCGGTCGAGTCCGTACGACGTCCGGCCGTCATCGGCACCCGGGTCATCGGGCACAGCGTCAAGGGACGCGCGATCCGCGCCTGGCACCTCGGCCACCGGCATCGCACCAAGGTGGTGCTGCTCGCCGCCATGCACGGCAACGAGACCGCTCCGCGCCGGATCCTGTGGAACCTGCGCGACGGCGCGCCGGTGCGCGGCATCAACCTGTGGGTGGTCCCGACGTACAACCCCGACGGCGTGGCCCGCGGCACCCGGCAGAACGCCCGCCACGTCGACCTCAACCGCAACTACCCCTTCAAGTGGGCCCACCTGAGCGGCAGCTACTACTCCGGCACGAAGCCCGCCTCGGAGCCGGAGACCCGCGCAGTCATGCGGTTCCTCTCCGACGTCAAGCCCGCCTACGTCCTGAGCTTCCACCAGCCCTTCCACTCGGTGGACCTCAACAACGAGCGGCCGGCCTTCTCGCGAAGAGTGGCCCGGGCACTGCACCTGCCGACCGAGAACCTCGACTGCGGCGGGTCCTGCCACGGCACCATGACCCAGTGGTACAACCACAGGTTCAAGGGCTTCGCGCTGACCGTCGAGTACGGCGCCCACCCGGGGGTGGCGCGGATGCGCCGGGCCGCAAACCAGGTGCTGGGGATCTTCGACGCCCGGCGCTAGCGACCCTCGAACACCGGCTTCTGCTTGCCCACGAACGCCTCGACGGCGGCCGCATGGTCGGCGGTCGCGCCGGTCCTGGCCATCATCGCGCTCTCCACCTCGAGCGACTCCTCGAAGGTGTG
>JBPCQY010000193.1:0-35659 GCA_050997635.1 Nocardioides sp. | reverse complement strand
AGGCGTGCACGCGCTCGTCCATGCTCTCGGGGATCGGCATCGGCCAGTGCGCCTCGCCCGCGGTCGCGCCGGCCGCGACCACCGACTCGACGACGTCGTCGCCGCCGAGCACGCCGCCGACGCGGTCTCCGAGCGCGAGCACCATGGCACCGGTCAGGGTCGCGACGTCGAGCAGCACGTCGGGCTCGGTCTCGCTCGCCTTGACCAGGGCGTCGGCGAGCACCAGCCGGCCCTCGGCGTCGGTGTTGGTGACCTCGACGGTCTGGCCACCGTGGATGGTGAGCACGTCGCCGGGACGCATGGAGGAGCCGGAGACCATGTTCTCGGCCATCGCGGCGTACGCCGTGACCTTGACGGGGAGCTCGAGCCGGGCAGCGGCGAGCACGGCCTGGACCACGGACGCCGCGCCCGCCATGTCGCACTTCATGGTGGTCATCCCGCTCGCGGGCTTGATGGTCAGGCCGCCGGAGTCGAAGGTGATGCCCTTGCCGACGAGGGCCACGTGGCGCGTCGCGCCGGGCGGTGACCAGGTGAGCTCGACCAGCCGCGGGGGAGCGGCCGAGCCGCCACCGACGCCGAGGAGGCCGCCGCAGCCGAGCTCGACGAGTTCCTGCTCGTCGTACACCTTGGCCTTCACCTTGCGCGCGCCCACCTTCTTGGCGGCCGCCACGACGGCGTCGGCGAACAGCGGCGGGGTGAGATCGCCGGCGGGGGTGTTCACCCAGTCGCGGGTGCCGGCCACGGCCTCGGCCACCACGAGCGCCTCTGCGAGCGCGGTCTCGGCCTCGCCCTTGCGGGCGATGGGGCTGAGCACGGTCACCGTGCCGGCCGGCTTCGGGGCGTCGTGCTCGCCCTGCTTCGTGCGGTACGTCGTAAAGGCGTAGCCGCCGAGCGAGTACCCCTCGACGACGGCGCGCACCAGCTCGGTCGAGTCGGCCGGCAGCGCCAGCGCCACCGAGGCGGCGTTCGCCACGGCGCGCGCGGCGAGGCCGGCTGCGCGGCGTACGGCGACCTGGTCGGTGCCGTCGCCGAGGCCGACGACGACGAGCAGCGGCGAGGCGATGGTGCCGCTGGTGGGCACCTTGGCGACCTCGCCGGCCTTGCCGTTGAAGCCGAGGGTCGAGAGCAGCGGACGCAGCTTGCGGCCGAATGCGTCGGCGACGTCGCCGGCTCCGTCGGCGAGCACCACCCCCTTCGACGTGGGGCGGGCCCCCACCACGACCACGTCCGAGCGGGTCTTGGCGGGGCTGGCACTGCGCAGCTGGTACGACGTCACCGGGGCAGGTTAGCCCGCGTCGGGTTGGGGGTCGGCTGGGGTAGGTTCCGGGGCATGGCTGAGGACACGACCCTGCTGCGCTCACCCCTCCACGACCGGCACGTCGCGCTGGGCGCGAAGTTCGCCGCCTTCGGCGGCTGGTCGATGCCGCTTGAGTACCCCTCCGGCGTCGTCAAGGAGCACACCGCCGTCCGCGAGTCGGTGGGCGTCTTCGACGTCAGCCACCTCGGCAAGGTGATGGTCGCCGGCCCCGGCGCCGCGGCGTACGTCAACGCGACGCTGAGCAACGACCTCGCCAAGATCGAGCCCGGCAAGGCGCAGTACACCCTGTGCTGCGACGAGACCTCCGGCGGGATCGTCGACGACCTGATCGCCTACTACCACGCCGAGGACCACGTGCTGCTGGTCCCCAACGCCGCCAACAGCGCGGAGGTCTGCCGCCGGCTCGCGGCGACCGCGCCCGACGGCGTCAAGGTGATCGACCACCACACGAAGTACGCCGTGCTCGCGGTGCAGGGCACCAAGGCGGACGAGACGCTCGACCAGGTCGGCCTGCCGACCGGCCACGGCTACATGAGCTTCGTCGAGGCCGAATCCCCGACTGAAGAGCACTCCGGCGTGGGGGTGGTCGTGTGCCGCACGGGCTACACCGGCGAGCGCGGCTACGAGCTGATCGTGGCCAACGAGGCCGCCGGCGCGGTCTGGGACGCGCTGATGGACGCGGGGGCAGAGTTTGGCATCCTCGCCTGCGGGCTGGGCTCACGCGACACGTTGCGCACCGAGATGGGGTATCCGCTGCACGGCCAGGACATCTCCCTCGACGTCACCCCCAACCAGGCCGGCCTCGGCTGGGCCGTCGGCTGGAAGAAGGACACCTTCTGGGGTCGAGAGGCGATCGTGGCCGAGAAGGAGGCCGGGCCGAAGCGCCGGCTCCGCGGCCTGGTCGCCACCGGCCGCGGCATCCCGCGGCCGGGCATGAGCGTCAGCCTGCTGCCCGACGTACCCCTGTGCGAGATCACGTCCGGCACCTACTCGCCGACGCTCAAGAAGGGCATCGGCCTGGCCCTGGTGCCGAGCTTCGTCGACCCCGACGCCGAGCTCGGCGTCAACATCCGCACGAGACGCGAGATCTTCCAGCTCACCAAACCTCCCTTCGTCGACACCTCGGTGCGGGAACAGTGAACCTCCCCGAGCAGCCGCCCACCTTCCGCCCGCCGTCGCCCGCCGAGCGGCCGTGGTGGTGGCGCCTCCTCGACGCGCAGGGCGCCGAGGCCGGTGTCCCCGCCGAGTACGCCGACCAGCGCTTCGCGTCGCAGGCCGACGCCGAGTCGTGGGTGGGCGAGATCTGGACCGAGCTCGCCGAGGAGGGGGTCACGGCGGTGACCCTCTTCGAGCACGACCGCCAGGTCTACGGCCCGATGTCGCTGAGTGCCTGACCTTCCCGCGCCGGTCGCCGCGGTCTGCGACACGTTCCTCTCCGCCGTGCCCGACGGGCTGGTCACCGGGCTCTACCTGCGCGGGGGGATCGGCTTCGGCGAGTGGGTGCCCGGGCACAGCGACGTCGACTTCGTCGTGACCCTCGCCGAGCGCCCCGGCCCGCCCGAGGTCGCCGCGCTGCGCCTGGCCCACCAGGCGGTGGCCGAGCGCCATGGCGGCCAACCGCACTTCGACGGGCCCCACGTCCTCGCCTCCGACCTGGCGCAACCGCCTGACCTGTGCCCCGAGGTACCGGCCGTGCTGATGCACGAGTTCCGCGAGCAGGGCCGCAACGAGATCTCGCCGGTCGGCTGGCACGAGCTCGCCCGCCATGGCGTCACCGTCACCGGGCCCGCGCTCGACACCTTGGGCATCTGGACCGACGACGCGGTGCTTCGCGCCCACACCGTCGGCAACCTCGACACCTACTGGGGCGGGCTCGCCGAGGCCTGCGCCGCCGCTCCGCTCCAGGCAGCGAGGGACGATGCCTGTGAGTGGGTCGTCCCGGGCGTCGCGCGGCTCGACCACCTGCTCGTGACCGGCGACCAGACCGCCAAGTCGCTCGCGGTGCGGTGGGGTCTGGCTCACTACCCCGAGCGTTTCCACCGGGTGCTGCGTGAGTCGCTGCGGCTGCGCGAGGGCGCCTTCGACCCGCAGTACGTCATCCTCGCCGAACGTGGCGACGACGTGACCGCGTTCGCGTCGTACGTCGTGGCGGCCGGGACGGCGGTTTCGAGACGGCCCTGACGGGCCTCCTCAACCACCGAGGGCAGTGCCTGGCGGGCCTCCTCAACCACCGACGTTCGGGTTGAGCTCGCCCACCGGCACCTCGACGTCGATCCGGTTGCCGGCGGGGGCGAGCGGGCAGGCCCAGGCCGGGTCGTAGGCACACGACGGGTTGTAGGCGAAGTTGAGGTCGACGACCCAGCCGTCTCCGTCCTGCCCCAGGTCGGCGCCCTTGACCGTGTCGAGCACGTAGCGCCCCGCGCCGTACGTCATCGGGCCGGCGCTCGCGTCACGGATGGGCACGAAGACGCCGTTGCCGTAGGACCTCAGCCACCAGACGTCGAGCTCGCCCAGCCCGGGCAGCTCGAGCCGGCCGATCCGCTCGAACGGGACCTCGCCGTCGGTGCCGGTCGGCGGACGCCACTCCTCGGGTTCGGCCGCGACCGGCTCGACCACGAACCGGAAGGCCGGGTCGTACGGCGCGTGCCGCAGCGACTGTCCCTCCTGCCTCGCCGACGCCGGGTGGGTCCAGAACAGCTGCGTGCGCGCCCGCACCCACAGCTCGTGCGCGGTCGCCGGGTCGGGCTCCGCGCGCACCCGGGTGTAGAGGCCGTGCACCTCCCGCCGCCACGTCGCGACGTGGGCGGACCAGGCCAGGGGATCGCTCACGTCCCCAGCATGGTCGATAGCGTCGGGGGATGCTCCCCTTCACCCAGGTCGACGTCTTCTCCAGCGAGCCGTTCCGGGGCAACCCGCTCGCGGTGGTGCACGACGCGGTGGGGGTCAGCGGCGAGGAGATGCAGCGCTTCGCGCACTGGACCAACCTGTCGGAGACGGCGTTCCTGCTGCCGCCGACCGACCCGGCCGCCGACTACCGGGTGCGGGTCTTCACCGGGTCCGTCGAGCTGCCGTTCGCCGGTCATCCGACCATCGGCAGCGCGCACGCGTGGCTGGAGGCCGGGGGAGTGCCCCGCACCGATGGCGAGGTCGTGCAGGAGTGCGGCGCCGGGCTGGTGCCGTTGCGCCGAGGCGAGCGGCTGGCCTTCGCGGCGCCGCCGGTCGTGCGCGACGGGCCGGTCTCGGGCGCTGACCGTGCCCACCTCCTGAAGGCGCTCGCCCTCACCGATGACGACGTGGTCGACGCGCGCTGGATCGACAACGGGCCGGGCTGGGTCGGGGTGCTGCTGCGCGACGCCGCCGCGGTGCTCGACGTACGTCCCGACTGGGCCGAGCTCGGCGACCTCGAGGTCGGGGTCGCCGGCCCGTACCCCGACGGGTCGGAGTGCGCGGTCGAGGTGCGGGCGTTCTGTCCCGGCATCGGCGTCGTGGAGGACCCCGTCACCGGCAGCCTCAACGCCAGCCTCGGCCAGTGGCTCGCCGGCGACCGCCTCCCGGCGTCGTACATCGCCTCGCAGGGTACGGCGCTGGGTCGCCGTGGGCGGGTGTACGTCGACCGCGAGGGCGACACCGTCTGGGTCGGCGGCGACGCCGCAACCGCGATCAGGGGTGAGGTCGCGCTCGGCGACTAATCTCACAGCATGATCGAGACCCCCGAGGAGCTGGATCGGCTGCAGGCCCTGCTCGACACCTCGCACGCGGGCGCGACCGAGCACCTGCGCGGCATCATCCACGACGACCGGACCCTCAGCGCCGCCCAGATCGCGGCCCTGCTGACCGGGATGAAGGTGATCTCCGCGGCCACCGTCACGGCCCACGGCGAGCCGCGGATCAGCGCGATGGACGGCCACTTCCTGCACGGCACCTGGACCTTCTCCACCAGCCGCACGGCAGCCAAGGCGCACCATCTCCAGGCGCGACCCGCGATCTCGGTCGCGCACGTCGACCACGAGGAGCTCGCGATCTTCAGCCACGGGTACGCCGTCGAGCTGGCTGACGATGAGCTCGCGACCGTCGTCGAGCACTGGACCGGTCACTACGGGTCCTCGCCCCTGTCGTGGGGCGACGTCGTGGTGTACCGCCTCGACCCGACCTGGATGGTCGGTTACGCGTGGAAGCGCGACGAGGTCTTGGCCGCCCGCGGCATCGACGTCTGATCACTCCGTGCGCCCTCCCGACCAGTGTCGGCGCGCGGCTCTAGGGTGAGCCCATGCAGGCCTACCTCGATCTCCTCCAGCGCATCCTCGACGAGGGCGTCGAGAAGTCCGACCGCACCGGCACCGGCACGCTGAGCGTGTTCGGTCATCAGATGCGCTTCGACCTGACCGCGGGCTTCCCGCTGGTCACCACCAAGAAGGTGCACACCCGGTCGGTCTTCGCCGAGCTGCTGTGGTTCCTGCGCGGCGACACCAACGTCAAGTGGCTCCACGACCACGGCGTGACCATCTGGGACGAGTGGGCCGACGCCGACGGTGACCTCGGTCCGGTCTACGGCTACCAGTGGCGCTCCTGGCCGACCCCCGACGGCCGGCACGTCGACCAGATCGCCCAGGTCGTCGACCAGCTCCGCGCCGACCCCGACAGCCGTCGCCACCTCGTCTCGGCATGGAACGTCGCCGACATCCCCCAGATGGCGCTGGCGCCGTGCCACACCATGTTCCAGTTCTACGTCGCCCCGTCCGCCGACGGGCCGGGCCGGCTCAGCTGCCAGCTCTACCAACGCTCGGCCGACGTGTTCCTCGGAGTGCCGTTCAACATCGCCTCCTACGCCCTGCTCACCCACCTGGTCGCCCAGGCGACCGGTCTGCAGGTCGGCGACTTCGTGCACACGCTCGGCGACGCCCACCTCTACACCAACCACCTCGACCAGGCCCGGCTCCAGCTGACCCGCGACCCGCGGCCGTTGCCCACGCTCCACCTCGACCCGTCGGTGAGCGCCCTCGATGCCTTCGATCTCGAGCACCTCACCGTCGAGGGCTACGACCCCCACCCGGGCATCAAGGCCCCCATTGCCGTCTGACTCGCCGGTGGTCGAGCAGAGTCGAGACCCGGTGGTCGAGCAGAGTCGAGGCCGGCTGACTCTCATCGCGGCGTACGCCGACAACCGGGTCATCGGCGACCACGGCACGATCCCCTGGCGGATCCCCGACGACTTCGCCCACTTCAAGGCCACCACCATGGGCGGCACCCTCGTGATGGGCCGCGCGACGTACGACTCGATCGGCCGCCCACTGCCGGGCCGCACCACGGTCGTGGTCACCCGCAACCCCGACTGGTCGGCCGACGGGGTCTCACCCCACGACGATGCTTCGCATCGCGGCGGGGACCCCGAAAATCTGCTCGTGGCGCACTCCCTGGACGACGCGCTGGCGCTTGCCGACCAGCAGCCGGGCGAGGTCTACGTCGCCGGCGGCGCCCAGATCTACGCGCAGGCGCTGCCGCACGCCACCCACCAGATCCTCACCGAGGTGCACCAGTCGCCCGACGGTGACGCGCACTATCCCGAGTTCGCGCTCGATGTGTGGGTCGAGACACGACGGGAGAAACACGAAGTCTTCGACTGGGTGTGGCGGGAGCGTCGATGATCCCGATCGCGATCGACCCGGGCGACCCGGCCGCGCCGTACGAGCAGGTCCGCAGGCAGGTCACGACCGCGGTCAGTCGCGGCGCACTCACCCCGGGCACGAGGCTGCCGACGGTGCGGGCGCTGGCTGCGACGCTCGGCATCGCGCCCAACACCGTCGCGCGTGCCTACCGCGAGCTCGAGCACGCCGGGGTCGTCGAGACCCGCGGCCGGCTCGGCACGGTCGTCGCCGGCCATGGTGTGGAGCGCGCGGCCAGGGAGGCGGCCGTGGGGTACGCCGATGCCGTGCGCGCGCTGGGCGTCGGGCAGGATGACGCGCTCGACCTGGTACGCCGGGCCTTCGACCGGCCCACATCGTCCTGAGGAGGAGCCGTGCGGATCCACGACGAGGTGCGCGAGGCGCTCGACGCCGGGCAGCCGGTGGTTGCCCTCGAGAGCACGATCATCAGCCACGGGCTGCCGCGGCCCGACAACGCCGGACTGGCGCGTGAGTTCGAGAACGCGGTCCGGGCCGGGGGAGCCGTGCCGGCCACCGTCGCGGTCATCGACGGTGAGGCCCGCATCGGTCTCGACGACCTGGCCCTCGACCGGCTCGCGAACGACGAGGGCGCGGTCAAGGTCAGTGTGCGCGAGCTGGCCGCCATCGCGGCCGGCGGTGGCGTCGGCTCGACCACGGTCGCCTCGACCGCCCATCTGGCGGCCATCGCCGGCATCACCGTGTTCGCGACCGGCGGTCTCGGCGGCGTGCACCGCGGCGCGCAGGACACCTTCGACGAGTCGGCCGACCTGACCACGCTCGCTCACACCGGCGTCCTGGTCGTGTGTGCGGGGGTGAAGTCGATCCTCGACGTCGGGGCGACGCTCGAGCGGCTCGAGACCCTGGGCGTCGGGGTGCTCGGCTACCGCACCGACCGGTTCCCCGGCTTCTACCTGGCCGACTCGGGTGAGTACGTCGGCTGGCGGGTGGACTCGCCCGAGGAGGTCGCGGCGATCCTGCACGCGCGCTCGCGGGTCGGCACGACCGGCCACGGCATCGTGTTGGCCAACCCGATCACAGCCGATGACGAGCTCGACCGGGCGCTGCACGACCGGCTGCTCGAGTCGGGCTTGGGCGCCGCGTCGGCCGCCGGGGTGAGCGGCAAGGACGTCACGCCGTACCTCCTCGACTACTTCCACCGCGAGAGCGGCGGTGCCTCGCTGGCCGCCAACGTCGCGCTGGTGCGGGCCAACGCCCGGCTCGCGGCCGAGGTCGCCGCGGCGTACGCGCTCCGGACCTCGCCATGAGGTTCTACTGCCTGGGTGACCTGATGGTCGACGTGGTGGCCCGGCTGTTCGGGCCGCTGGTCGAGGGCTCGGACAGCCCGGCCGTCATCTCGTACGTCGGCGGCGGCTCGGCCGCCAACACCGCCGCCTGGCTGGCGACCGCCGGGGTCGAGACGATCTTCGTCGGCGCGGTCGGCGACGACGCCGTCGGGCAGACCCAGGTCGCGGCGCTGCGCGCGCTGGGCGTCGATGTGCACGGTCGCGTCGACCACGACCGGCCGACGGGCACCTGCCTGGTGCTGGTGGCGCCGAACGGCGAGCGCACGATGGTCCCCGACGCGGGGGCCAACCTGGCGCTGCTCGACTACGACGTGCCGACCGACGAGTTCGAGCCGGGCGACCACCTGCACGTCTCGGGCTATGCCCTGCTGCGCGACTCGCGGGACGCCGCGCTGCAGGCGATCTCGAACGCCACCTCGGTCGGCATGACGGTCTCGGTCGGGGCCGCGTCGACGGCACCCCTGCGGGTCGTCGGAGGCGCGGAGTTCCTCGGCCTGCTGCCCGAGCAGGTGCTGCTGTTCGCCAACGAGTCCGAGGCCGCCGTCCTGGTGGGGTCCCGGTTCGGCTCGGCCGCCGAGCTCGCCTCGACGCTCGCGACGGCGTCGCGGTCGGTGGTCGTGACCGCCGGCTCGGGAGAGGCCGTGTGGGCCGACGGATCGTCGCTGGTGTCGCTGGCGGCGGAGGCTCTGCCGGCGGCCGAGCTCGACACCACCGGTGCGGGAGACGCGTTCGCCGCGGGGTTCCTGGCGGCGCGCGCCCGGGGCGCCGTACCCCAGGTGTGCCTGCGCGACGGCCATGCGCTGGCCGCCGCCGCGTGCCGCACGGTCGGTGGCCGCCCGGGCTGAGTCAGCCGCGGTGGCGGCGGACGATCCGGGTCATCCGGGCAAGCTCCGACGCGGTCATGTTGGGGTCGTGGCGACGCTCGGCGAGCACGGCCGGCAGGGCCTCGCGCGCGGCCACGTCCTCGCCTCCCTCGGCGACCGCGCCGAGGAAGGCCGCCACGGCGATCCGCCGGCCCAGCAGCGCCCCCGCCGCAACGATCCGGCCCTCGGGCAGTCCGGCCGCGCCGAGCAGGAGCCAGGTCGTGGCCGGGTCGACCCCGGCGGGGCCGGCCGACGCGTTGGTCCAGTCGATGACCACCGGGCCGTCGTCCGTCAAGATCACGTTGCCCGGGTGGAGGTCGCCGTGCAGCAGCGTCGGCCCGTCGCCGTACGGCGTGGGCAGGCCGGGCGGGACGGGCAACCGGTGCAGCTGGGCATGCAGGCCAGCGAGGTCGCGCAGGTGGCCGCGCGTGGTGCGGGCGGTGAGCGACTCGAGCATCGTCGGCCCGTCGACGCGCTCCATGACCAGGCCCTCAGCGGTCTCTTCCACGACCCGGGGGGAGGGATACCCGTGCTCGGTGAGCCACCGCATCACGCCGGCCTCGTGGCTCAGCGAGCGCGGCCGCAGCGGATGCCGCAGCACCAGACCCGGACCGTGGTCGAGAATCTCGGCGTCGCGGCCGCGCCCGATCACGTCCCCCATGGCCACGGCACCAGTATGCCCGCCGCACGTGCTGCGCCTCGCCTGGAGCTGCGGCGACCCGGCGTGCGGCTGCTGTGTGTGCGTCCACCGCATGAGGGTGCCCCCGACTGCGAGGTGGGGGACGGTCATTCGGACAGGCAGTTGCCAGAAGCTGGTTGGTCCTGCACGCTCAGCCACGCCCCCCTACGTGCGACCTGCCGGTCCGAGGGCGAAGTTGTCGCAGAACGAGCAGGTCTCGGGCGTCGGCACGGCGATGGGCACGACAGCAGTGTGCCGTCAGCCGGGTGCCCAGCGTTCGCCGGCGAGGTAGGCCGCGGCCGACACCGCCAGGATGCCCGCGGCCAGCGCGAGCCCGGCACCGGTGCCACCCGCACGGTCCGACAGGACGCCCGCGAGGGCCGGGCCGCCGACCTGGCCGAGCGCGAACGCCACGGTGAACGACGCGATCGCACCGGTCCACGCCGGCTCGGGCAGGCGGGTGCGGGCAATGTGGACCATGCCGGCCGGCACGTTCATGAACGCCGAGCCGAACAGCACCGCCGAGGCCAGCCCCGCCGCCGGCGAGCCGCCGAGCAGCGGCACCAGCGCCCCGACGACGAGGACGAGGTTCATCAGCGCCAGGCAGCGGCCTGCGCTGAGACGGTCAAGCAGCCGGCCCCACAGCGGCACACCGGCGAGCACGGCGAGGCCGAAGGTGCTCCAGAACACCGTGATGCCGAGCGCCGAGGTGCCGTGGTCGTGGAGGTAGGCGACGACGAAGGTGACGTAGGCGATGTAGCCCGCTCCGAACAGTAGGTAGGCAGCGGCCGGAACCGCGAGTCTCGGGCTGCGGGTGAGCAGCCGCCACGACCACTCCCCGGGCGCCGCCCGGCCGGGCTCGGCGACCCGGCGCAGGGTCGGGACGACGAGCAGCGTCGCGAGCAGGCACAGCGCGCCCAGCGCCAGCCACGCCCCGCGCCAGGCGCCACCACCGGTCGCCAAGATCGGCTGCACCACCAGCCCGGACAGCACGACGCCGATGCCGGCCCCGGCGACGTACACCGCCAGCAGCGCGCCGCCCCGCTCCGGATCACGCCGCCCGAGCTGCGCGGTGAGCGCGCCGCCGCCGATGAAGGTCAGCGCGGACGCCACACCCGTGACGAGCCGCAGCGCGAGCTGTGCGCCGTACGACGAGGTGAGGGCCGCGCCGGACACGGCCAACGTGGCCAGCGC
The DNA here is from genome assembly GCA_050997635.1 of Nocardioides sp. GTDB lineage: Bacteria > Actinomycetota > Actinomycetes > Propionibacteriales > Nocardioidaceae > Nocardioides. The sequence goes on along the minus strand of JBPCQY010000193.1, from coordinate 24,641 downwards.
CATGCCGGCGATAAATCCCGCACGGACGCCGTACCGCTTGTAGGCCAGTGCCGAGGCGATGGCGCCGACGAGGTAGCCGGCGGCGTTGACGGTGTTCATGGTGCCGGCCTGCGCGTTGCTCCACCCGAGGTCGTCTCGCATGCTCGGCAGCACCAGGCTGTAGGCGAACCGCGCGAGTCCGAGCGACACCACGACGCCGAGCGCGAGGCCCGCGGCCAGTCGCAGCGAGGTGCGGGGCTCGGTGGCGTTGGGCACGCTGGCAGTGCATCACATAGATCGGCCTCCACGATCGGCCCGGGGCAGGTCGGCCGCCTCGATCCGGGCGTCGAAGTCAGCGAGCCGGGCAGCCCGCCCGAACCGCTCACGGCCATGGCAACGCAGTCCCAGGGGTGATCCCGAGTAACCTGATCCCCATGACCCACGCGGCTCCCTTCGGGCGGATGCTCACCGCGATGGCCACGGCGTTCACCGACGACGGGGCGGTCGACCTCGACGGCACGGCCGCGATCGCGGCGTACCTCGTCGACCACGGCCACGACGGCGTCGTGGTGAGCGGTACGACGGGGGAGAGCCCGACCACGAGCGTTTCCGAGACCGGCGAGATCCTCCGCGCGGTCAAGGACGCCGTCGGCGACCGGGCCACCGTGGTCGCGGGGGTCGGCGCCAACGCCACCGCCCACAGCATCGAGCTGGCCAAGCAGGCCGAGAAGCTCGGCGCCGACGGCCTGCTGCTCGTCACGCCCTACTACAACAAGCCCGGCCAGTCCGGGGTGCTGCAGCACTTCCACCAGGTCGTGGCCGCGACCGGCACGCCGGTGATGTTGTACGACGTGCCGGGGCGCACCGGCACGACGATCGCGCTCGACACCTACGCACGGATCAAGGGCGACACCGTCGTCGCGGTCAAGGACGCCGTCGGCGACTACGCCCGCGGCATCAAGCTGCGAGACCTCGGCTACGCCATCTACTCCGGCGACGACATCGCCAACCTCGGCTGGCTCGCCCACGGCGCGGTCGGCGTGGTCAGCGTGGTCGGACACGTGGCCGGCCACCAGATTCGCTCGATCATCGAGGACTTCCTCGACGGCAACACCACCGCCGCCCTCAAGACCTTTGCCCGGCTGCTGCCGGCCAACGAGGCGATCATGGGCGTCGACAACTATGGCGCCACCACCGCCAAGGCGGCCCTCCAGCTGCTCGGCGTGCTCGAGAACCGCAACGTACGCGGGCCCCTGGTCCCGCTGACCGACGACGAGGTGGCCGCGCTCCGCGCCGGCCTCCAGGCCTCTGGCCTGCTATGACACAGCCCTCCGGACTCCTCTGAAGCAAGGACACCCCTTGAGCCACCCCCATCCCGAACTCTCCGCACCGCAGCCGCTGGCGAAGGGGGGTTTGCGGATCATCCCGCTCGGCGGACTCGGCGAGGTCGGTCGCAACATGACCGTCTTCGAGTACGACGACCGCCTGCTCATCGTCGACTGTGGCGTGCTGTTCCCCGAGGAGAACCACCCGGGCGTCGACCTGATCCTCCCCGACTTCGACGCCATCCGTGATCGGCTCGACGACGTCGAGGCGCTCGTGCTGACCCACGGCCACGAGGACCACATCGGCGCCACGCCGTACCTCCTGCGTGAACGCGGCGACATCCCGCTCGTCGGCTCCGAGCTGACCCTCGCGCTGCTCGACTCCAAGCTCCGCGAGCACCGGCTCAAGGAGACGGTGCACCACAAGGTGGTTGCCGGCGACACCCTGTCGATGGGCCCGTTCGACCTCGAGTTCGTCGCGGTCAACCACTCCATCCCCGACGCGCTGGCGGTCGCGATCCGCACCGGCGCCGGGCTGGTGCTGCACACCGGCGACTTCAAGATGGACCAGCTCCCGCTGGACGGCCGGATCACCGACCTGCGCGCGTTCGCCCGGCTCGGGGAGGAGGGCGTCGACCTGTTCCTCACCGACTCCACCAACGCCGAGGTGCCCGGCTTCACCACCGCCGAGCGCACCATCGGCCCGGTGCTCGACCGGGTCTTCCACGAAAGCAAGCAGCGCATCATCGTGGCCTGCTTCGCTTCCCACGTGCACCGCGTCCAGCAGGTGCTCGACGTCGCCGTCGCCCACCACCGCAAGGTCGCGTACGTCGGTCGGTCGATGGTGCGCAACATGGGCATCGCCCAGGACCTCAGCTACCTCCACGTGCCCCCGGGCGTGATGGTCGACGCCAAGGAGCTGGCCGACCTGCCGCCCGAGCGCCAGGTGCTGATCTCCACGGGCAGCCAGGGCGAGCCGATGTCGGCACTGAGCCGGATCGCCCAGCGCAACCACCACTTCGTGCACATCGAGGAGGGCGACACTGTCGTCCTCGCCAGCTCGCTGATCCCCGGCAACGAGAACGCCGTCTACCGCGTCATCAACGGCCTGGCCCGCTGGGGCGCGCACGTCGTACACAAGGCCAATGCCCTGGTGCACGTCTCGGGCCATGCGAGCGCCGGCGAGCTGCTCTACTGCTACAACATCGTCAAGCCGCGCAACGTGCTGCCCGTGCACGGCGAGATCCGGCACATGCGTGCGAACGCCGAGCTGGCCCGCGCCACCGGCGTCGAGAACGTCGTCATCGCCGAGGACGGCGTCGTCGTCGACCTCGTCGACGGCGTGGCCACGATCGCCGGCAAGGTCGGCTGCGGCTACGTCTTCGTCGACGGGTCCTCGATCGGCGACATCACCGAGTCCGACCTCAAGGACCGCCGGATCCTCGGCGAGGAGGGGTTCATCTCGGTGATCGTGGTGATCGACTCGGTCAGCGGCAAGGTCTCCAGCGGGCCAGAGATCCACGCGCGCGGCTTCGCCGAGGACGACTCGGCGTTCGACGAGATCAAGCAGCCGATCATCGACGCGCTCGACGCCGCCGTACGCGAGGGCGTCAACGACACCTACCAGCTCCAGCAGACCGTACGCCGCGTCGTGGGCCGCTGGGCCAACAAGAGCCTGCGCCGTCGGCCGATGATCATCCCCGTGGTGCTCGAGGCCTGACCCTCGACGCCCGGGGAGCCAGTGCGGTGGTGGGCGACCAGACCGGGTCGAAACCCTCAGACGACCGAGAATCCCCCGGGCAGCGTGCGCCGCCCGGTGGCGGCCAGCAGCAGGTCGGGTGCTCCTCCGGTGAGGACGGCGATCTCGGCGGCCAGGGTCGCGGCTTCGGCGAGTGCGCTCACGTCGTACGCCACGGGCAGGCGGGTAGCGGCCGCGATGTCGAGACCGTGCACGACCAGCTCGAAGGTGCGGGTGCGGAGGTACTCGTCGAGCTCCATCGGCCCGGCGATGGTGGTCAGCACGTACGCCGGGTCCCGGCCGGAGAGCTTCTCGCGCACCCGTTGCGCCAGCGCTCGGATGAACTCGGCGGGCTCGGCGCCGAGCGCCGCCCCGGCCACCCGTCCGCGCTCGGTCACCGCTGCCTGGTCGAGCAGCGCGCCCGCGACCGCCACGTAGTAGTCGGCTGCCGTCGGCACCTCGACCACGTCGGCCGGCTGCTCTAGGTAGCTCTCGACGGTCACCAGCGACCGGGACGCGTGCCCGACCAGCGCGCGCAGGTCCCACTCGCCGAGACCGGGCCCGTTCAGATCCCCGACCGGGATTGCTCCGACGAGGGACTCGAACGTGTCGACGGCCGAGAGGAAGCTCGCCCGCGGGTCGGTCGCTGCCATGGGCCAAGTCTGCCCGACGCCGCGGGTGAGGACCCCGAGCGATCCTGACAGGCACCGTCGGTGCCGGGTGCCAGAGTGGAGGCATGGACGCGAACGATGTGCTGATCGACGCCCTCGGCCGAAGCCGCGACCAGGTGCCGGCGTTGGTCGAGGGGTTGAGCGAGGACGACCTCGCCTGGCGACCCGACGAGGGGGCCAACTCGATCGCCTGGCTGGTCTGGCACCTGACCCGGGTCACCGACGACCACGTCGCCGAGCTGGCCGGCCGCGACCAGGTCTGGACGGCCGAGGGCTGGGCCGACCGGTTCGCGCTGCCCTTCGCCGTCGGCGAGCACGGCTACGGCCACCCGCCCGAGCAGGTCGCGCAGGTACGGGCCAGCGGTGAGCTGCTCGCCGGCTACCACGAGGCCGTCGCCGCGATGGTCGAGCGGTACGTCGCCGGGCTGGACGCCGACGACTTCGACCGGGTCGTCGACACCCGCTGGGACCCGCCCGTCACGCTCGGCGCGCGGCTGGTGAGCGTGGTCAACGAGGTCGCCGCGCACCTCGGCCAGGCGCAGTACGTCCGGGGGCTGCTCGAGCGCCGCTGACCTCCGCCGACACGCCGCGACGGGCCGGGCGGCGTGTGATCCCTGTGACTGGTGTGACTGTGACCTAGATTCATCACCATGGCGACCCGTACGTCTTCCCCGCCGGGTTCGCGAAGCAAGGCTGCGTCGACGAGAAGTCGCAGCGGTTCTGTTTCGCGGTCCCGGAGTACGCAGAAGAAGAAGCCCGCGCCCAAACGCGGCCGCACCACGACCCGCAAGCGACCGGCGCCCCGCGCCGTACGCTCCGGGCCGGGGCCGGTGCTGCGGCTGTTCACGGCCGGCTGGCACGCACTGGCGGCACTCTGGCTGGCCGTGGCCCACGGCCTCGGCGCCGTCGTACGCCGGATCGGCAAGACCGCGCGTGACCTCGAGCCAGAGCACCGGCGCGACGGCTTCGGCCTGCTGCTGTTCGCGATGGCCGTGGTCTCGGCCGCCGCGGTCTGGTGGCAGCTGCCGGGCGGCCTCCTGGAGTTCACCCGCTCACTGGTCGCCGGCTCGGTCGGCAAGGTCGGTTGGCTGGTGCCGCTGCTGCTGGTGCACATCGGTTGGCGCAACCTGCGTGACCCCGAGCGCAACGGGCCCGCCGGCCGCCAGGTGATCGGCTGGACCGCGCTCGCCTTCGGCGTGCTGGGCATCGTGCACATCGCCAACGGGAACCCGCAGCCCGTGCTCGGCGACGCCCGCGACCTGCAGTCGGCCGGCGGGGCGATCGGGTACGTCGTGTCCAGCCTGCTGCTCGACCTGCTGCGATCGGCGTACGTCGTGGTGCCGCTGCTGCTGCTGCTCTCGATCTTCGGCGTGCTGGTCATCACGGCCACGCCCGTCTACCAGGTGCCCGCCAAGCTCGCGGCCCTGCGCGACAAGCTGCTGGGCCGCACGTCGGAGCCCGATGCCGACGAGCCCACCCAGCCGATGCGCCGCCGCGGTCGCGCACTCGACGATGTGGACCCCGCGATGGGGGACCCGGCGTACGACAGCCCGGTGTTGGAGGACCGCGAGGTCAGCAAGCGCCGTCGGGCGAAGGCGGCCGACAGCGAGCCCGGGGACACCGCAGAGACCGAAGAGATCTCCGCAACCACGGACGTCGCCGACGGTGACCTGCAACCTCCCCCGCACGCCGCGCTGCCCGACCGGATGGAGCAGCTCGAGCTGTCCGGCGACGTCGTCTACTCCCTGCCCGGCAACGCGGTGCTCAAGCCCGGGTCGGTGCACAAGGCCAGGTCCAATGCGAGCGACGCGGTGGTCGACCGGCTGACCCGGGTGCTGGAGGAGTTCGGCATCGACGCCCAGGTCACCGGCTACACCCGGGGACCGACGGTGACCCGCTACGAGGTCGAGCTCGGCCCCGCCATCAAGGTCGAGAAGGTCACCGCGCTCTCGAAGAACATCGCCTACGCCGTGGCCAGCGCCGACGTCCGGATCCTCAGCCCGATCCCCGGCAAGTCCGCGATCGGCATCGAGATCCCCAACGTGGACAAGGAGATCGTCTCCCTGGGCGACGTGTTGCGCTCCAACACCGCGCGCTCCGACCACCACCCGCTGGTCGTCGGTCTCGGCAAGGACGTCGAGGGCGGCTTCGTGGTCGCCAACCTGGCGAAGATGCCGCACCTGCTGGTCGCCGGCGCCACCGGCAGCGGCAAGTCGAGCTTCATCAACTCGATGATCAGCTCGCTGCTGATGCGCTCCACGCCCGACGAGGTGCGGATGATCCTGGTCGACCCCAAACGGGTCGAGCTCAACGCCTACGAGGGCATCCCGCACCTGATCACACCGATCATCACCAACCCGAAGAAGGCCGCCGAGGCCCTCGCCTGGGTGGTGCGCGAGATGGACCAGCGCTACGACGACCTGGCCAACTTCGGGTTCCGCCACGTGGACGATTTCAACAAGGCGGTGCGGGCCGGCAAGGTGCAGGTGCCGCCGGGCAGCGCCCTTCGAGACGCGCCCCCAGGGGGCGCTCCTCAGGAACCGCGCGAGCTCGCGCCGTACCCCTATCTGCTGGTGGTCGTCGACGAGCTCGCCGACCTGATGATGGTGGCTCCCCGCGACGTCGAGGACGCCATCGTCCGGATCACCCAGCTGGCCCGGGCGGCCGGCATCCACCTGGTGCTGGCCACCCAGCGGCCCAGCGTCGACGTGGTCACCGGCCTGATCAAGGCCAACGTGCCGTCCCGGCTGGCGTTCGCCACGAGCAGCCTCGCCGACAGCCGGGTGATCCTCGACCAGCCCGGCGCCGAGAAGCTGGTCGGCCAGGGCGACGGACTGTTCCTGCCGATGGGGGCCTCCAAGTCCGTGCGCGTGCAGGGCTCCTGGGTCACCGAGGCCGAGATCCACCAGGTCGTGGCCCACTGCAAGAAGCAGCTCACTCCCAGCTATCGCGACGACGTCACCGCGCCCGCCGCCTCCAAGCGCGAGCTGGACGGCGACATCGGTGACGACATGGACCTGGTGATCCAGGCCGTGGAGCTGGTGGTCTCGACCCAGTTCGGGTCGACCTCGATGCTCCAGCGCAAGCTCCGCGTCGGCTTCGCGAAGGCCGGCCGGCTGATGGACATCCTCGAGAGCCGAGGGGTGGTGGGGCCGTCGGAGGGCTCCAAGGCCCGCGACGTGCTCGTGAAATCCGACGAGATCGACGGCGTCATCGCCACTTTGCAGGGGGAGATGTGATGAGTGCGACCAAAACAGTGACGCAGACCGTGACCGAGGTGCTCGAGCGGATGGAGCAGCACGGACCGCCCGCTCCGACGCTGGTGGAGGTACGCCGCAACGCCGGGCTGTCCGCGCTGGTGGGAGGCAGCGCGTCGCTCATCGCGCTCGGCTACCTCAGCCGCGTGGTGGCCGGTGGCTCGGTGCTGGACTGGCTGCTGCTGCTCGTGCTCGGCGTGATCGGGGTGGCCAACCTGGCCGCCCTGATCGACGCCCGGACGCCACTGCTGGTGGCCGACGACCAGGGCATCCGAATCCGTCTCGGCCGCTCCTGGACCGGTCTGCCGTGGGGTGCTCTCGACCGGGTCGAGGTGCGCGAGCGCCACGGCCTGCGCGACGGTCGCCTGGTGCCCGAGCCGCGCTATGCCCACCGGGTGCTCGAGGACCTCGACGGGTCCGGCCGCCGCGCCGTGTGGCTCGCCGCTGCCCTCCACGGCGCCCCGCTCGCCGTACCCCTGAACCTCGCGACGCGGGTCTCCGGCGCCGGTGAGGACCTGCTCGCCACGCTCCAGGGCCTCGCGGGCGACAGGACCGCGGTCGCCCACACATTCTTGCCGGTGATCGAGGACGACGCGCCCGACGACGAGCCGTGGACCGACGTGCCGGACGCCGTCGTCGACCCGGTCGACGACGAGGCACCGGCGCGTCGCCGGATCCCCGACCCGCGGCCGGTGCTGGCCCACCTGATCTCGATGCTGGCCGACCGGCTGCCCACCCGGGGTGCCGACGAGGAGTCCGAGCTGGTGGCCAGCCAGACGCCGAGCCCGCTGCGCGAGACCGCCCCGGCCAAGCGCGCGGAGGTACGCCGCGAGGTCGAGGTGCCGCTCGAGCCGCTCGAGGCTGCCGATCCGGTGATGGAGGAGGGTCCCGCCTGGATCGACCTGCCCCACGAGGAACCCCAGCCCGGACGGCCGCTGGTGATCGACGAGTTCGCCGTCGAGCCCGCCGACGACCCGGTCATCGGGCCCGAGTTCGTGCGGGCCCGGCAGCGCCTCGGCCTCAGCGTCGACGAGGTGGCCGACCGCACGCGGATCCGTCCGCACGTGATCGAGTCGATCGAGGTCGACGACTTCGCGGCCTGCGGCGGTGACTTCTATGCCCGCGGCCACCTCCGCACCCTGGCCCGCGTGCTGGTGGTCGACGCGGCGCCGCTGCTGGCGTCGTACGACGAGAGGTACGCCGATGCACCGATCGACCCGCGCCGGGTCTTCGAGGCGGAGCTGGCCGGCAGCGGCCTGCGCGCCACCCGCGGCGGACCGACGTGGTCGGTGCTCGTGGCCGCGGTGATGGCGCTCGTGCTCGCCTGGTCGGTGGCCCGGCTGGCGATGGAGGGACCGACCGCGTTCCACCAGCGCGCCGTGCTGTCCGGCTCGGGCGGCCCCAACCACTCCTCGCGTCCGGCGACCCCGCCGGTGCCCGTCGTCCTCACCGCAGCCCACGGCGGCGCCCGGGTGATCGTGCGCAACGGCGTCGGGCGCGTGGTGTTCACCGGCAACCTCGCCTTCGGCCAGTCGCGCACGTTCAAGGTCTCCCCGCCGGCGCGGATCCAGTCGACCGACGGTGCGCTGCGGATCACGGTCGACGGGCAGGACCGCGGCAAGCTCGGCCGGGCCGGCCGCCCGGCTTCGGGGACGTTCGTGCCCAGCCACTGATCTGGTCACCGATCTGGTCACCGAGAAGCCCGTCACGCCGGCGCCCGCATCCACGGTCAGGATGTGGGCGCCGGTGCATGCACCCGGCATACTCGCTCTGATGTCCGCCGACACCCAGACCGACGTACCGACTCGCACCGCGACCTCCGTGGCCGTGGTGACACTGGGGTGCGCCCGCAACGACGTCGACTCCGAGGAGCTCGCCGGCCGACTGGCCGCCGACGGCTTCGTGCTGGTCGACGATCCGGCCGAGGCCGACACCGTCATGGTGAACACCTGCGGGTTCGTCGAGGCCGCCAAGAAGGACTCCGTCGACACCCTGCTCGCGGCCGCCGACCTCAAGGAGACCGGCCGCACCCAGAAGGTCGTCGCCGTCGGCTGCCTCGCCGAGAGGTACGGCGCCGAGCTGGCCCGCGAGCTGCCCGAGGCCGACGCGGTGCTCGGCTTCGACGACTACGACCACATCGGCGACCGGCTGCGCTCCATCCTGGCCGGCGACGCCCTGCACCCGCACACGCCGCAGGACCGTCGCAGGCTGCTGCCGATCTCGCCGGCCGAGCGGGCCTGGCCGGCCAGTGGCCCGCGCGCGGCTCGGCGCCGACTCGACGGTGGCCCGATGGCGCCGCTCAAGCTGGCCAGCGGCTGCGACCGGCGCTGCTCGTTCTGCGCGATCCCGAGCTTCCGCGGCTCGTTCGTCAGCCGTCGTCCCTCCGACATCATGGAGGAGGCGCGCTGGCTCGCCGATGACGGCGTCCGCGAGCTGTTCCTGGTCAGCGAGAACTCCACGTCGTACGGCAAGGACCTCGGTGACCTGCGGCTGCTCGAGACCCTGCTGCCCGAGCTCGCCGACGTCGACGGCATCGAGCGGGTCCGGGTCTCCTACCTTCAGCCGGCCGAGACCCGGCCCGGCCTGGTCGAGGCGATCGCGGGGACGCCCGGCGTCGCGCCGTACTTCGACCTGTCGTTCCAGCACGCCTCCGCCACGGTGCTGCGCCGGATGCGCCGGTTCGGCGACCCCGAGAGCTTCCTCGGCCTGCTCGAGCGGGTGCGGGCACTCGTGCCCGAGGCGGGCGTGCGGTCCAACGTGATCGTCGGCTTCCCCGGCGAGACCGACGACGACCTGCAGATCCTGTGCGACTGGCTGGTGGATGCGCGCCTCGACGTGACCGGCGTGTTCGGCTACTCCGACGAGGACGGCACCGAGGCCGCGTCGTACGACGGCAAGCTCGACGCCGACGAGATCCGCGACCGGGTCGAGCGGGTCACCGACCTCGTGGAGGAGCTCACGGCCCAGCGCGCCGAGGAGCGGGTCGGCGAGACCGTGGAGGTGCTGGTCGAGAGCGTGGGGGACGACGGGCCCGAGGGTCGCGCCGCCCACCAGGGCCCCGAGGTCGACGGCACCACCCGGCTGACCGGCAGCGACGCGCAGGTCGGCGACCTCGTGAGCGCGGTCGTCACGGCCGCAGACGGGGCCGACCTCGTGACCGGGGCCACCCGGTGACCGACACGGCGCCCGATCGGCAGTCCAACCTGAATCTGCCCAACCTGCTCACCAGCCTGCGGATCGTGATGGTCCCGTTCTTCGGCTGGGCGCTCCTGCACGACGGTGGCGACTCGGTGCTGTGGCGCTTCGTCGCCGCGCTGCTCTTCCTGTCCGCGATGATCACCGACAAGATCGACGGCGACATCGCCCGCTCCCGCAACCTGGTCACCGACTTCGGCAAGCTCGCCGACCCGATCGCCGACAAGGCGATCACCGGTATGGCCTTCATCGGACTCTCGATCGTCGGCGACATCTGGTGGTGGGTCACGGTGGTCGTGCTGCTGCGCGAGTGGGCCGTCACGCTGCTGCGGCTCTCGATCCTGCGCAGGGTCGTGGTGGCGGCGGCGCAGAGCGGCAAGCTCAAGACCGTCTTCCAGGCGACCGCGCTGACCTGGCTGTGCCTGCCGCTGCGGCAGGTCTCCTCGCCCTGGCACGGCCCGGGCGAGGTGCTGTTCTACCTAGGCGAGGCGGTGCTGGCGGTCGCGGTCGCGCTGACCCTCTGGTCGGGCTATGAGTTCTTCCGCGATGTGTGGCGTCAGCGAGGCGACCGGCGCCGCGCCTGACCGTCGTACGCCGTTCACCCAGGCGACTCCCGGGTGTCGGCGGCAGCGGCTAGTGTGACCCGGGTCTCGGCGCGTTCCACCGGAGCGGGCGGACCTATCTCGGAGGTTGACCCATGTCCTCATCCCGCAGGCGCAGAGCAATCAGCCTGGTCGCCGCCACGGCGAGCCTGGGGCTCGCCCTGGCCGCGGTGTCCGGCGCCACCCTCGCGCCCGCCTCGGCCAACGCCGGCACCCCCGGCCTGAAGATCAGCGAGGTGTACGGCGGTGGCGGCAACTCCGGCGCGACGCTCAAGAACGACTTCATCGAGCTGAAGAACACCGGCGCCACCACTGCCTCGCTCGGCGGGCTCTCCCTGCAGTACCGCTCCGCGGCCGGCACCGGCGCCCCCAACGCGGGCAACGTCTTCGCCCTCCCGTCCGCCGACGTGCCCCCCGGGCAGACCTACCTCGTGCAGGCGGCGGCCGGCACCGGTGGCACCGCCGACCTGCCGACCCCCGACGCGACCAGCTCGCTGGCGATCTCGGGCTCGGGCGGCCAGGTGTACCTCGCCGGCTCCGCGGATCCGGTCGACCCCGGCACCGGCAACGTCACGAGCGACCAGGTCGTCGACTTCGTCGGGTGGGGCTCGTCGACGACCAGCTTCGAGACCGCGAGGGCCGGCGCGACCTCCAACACCACCTCGGTGCAGCGGGTCGCCGGCGACACCAACGACAACTCCGCTGACTTCTCGGTGGCCGCGCCCACGCCGTCCAACTGCGGCACGGCCTGCGGCTCGACCCCCCCGCCGCCCCCGCCGCCGCCCACGGACGCGACGATCGCGCAGATCCAGGGCACCGACACCGGCACCTCGCCGTTCCAGGGTGGGCGAGTCACCACCGCGGGCGTCGTGACCGCGGCCTACCCGGCCGGCGGGTTCTACGGATACGTACTGCAGACCCCGGGCACCGGCGGTGGCAACGACGCCACTCCGGGAGCCTCCGACGCGATCTACGTCTACCAGCCCAGCGGCGCCGTGACCGCCCAGATCGGGCAGTACCTCCAGGTCACCGGCAGCATCTCCGAGTTCGGCGGCACGGCCGCCGAGCCGCAGACGCTCACCGAGCTCACCGTCGCTGCAGCAGACGCCACCGACCTCGGCACGCCGCCGGCAGGCGTGACGCCGCTCTCGACGGCGTACCCGACGACCGACGCCGGCCGCGAGGCCCACGAGAGCGAGCTGCTCGCCCCGACCGATCGGTTCACGGTCACCGACAACTACTCCACCAACAAGTACGCCGAGATCGGCCTGGCCACCGGCGACCACCAGCTGATCCAGCCGACCGACGTCGCCAACCCGCACACCGACCCGGCGCGCGTGGCCGCCGTGACTGCCGAGAACGCGGCCCGAGGCGTCGTGCTCGACGACGGAGCGAGCACCAACTTCCTGCCGTTCAGCGACCATGGCGCCAAGGACACTCCGCTGCCGTGGCTGAGCACCGACAATCCGGTCCGGATCGGCTCGGAGGCCACGCTGCACGCGCCGGTGATCCTCGACTACCGCAACGCGACGTGGAAGTTCCAGCCGACCAGCCAGGTCACCGGATCCGGCGCCTCGGTGGCGACCTTCGGCGACACGCGCACACCGAACCTGGCCCCGCAGCCGGTCGGCGGCAACGTCAAGCTGGGCACCTTCAACGTGCTCAACTACTTCAACACCACGGGCAAGGACTGGATCGCCGAGGGCAACACCTGCTCGTTCTACACCGACCGCAACGGTGACCCCGTGACCGACAACTCCTGTTCCGGCAACGGCCCTCGCGGCGCCGCCGAGTCCAGTGGCGGCACCGATCTGGCCGACCCCACAGCCGACGTCGAGCGGCAGCGGGTCAAGGAGGTCAGGGCGATCAACACCATGGACGCCGACATCGTGTCCCTGGAGGAGATCGAGAACTCCGTCGCCCTCGGCGAGGCCGACCGGGACGACGCCCTGAAGTCGCTCGTGAACGCCTTGAACGCCGACCCGGGCAAGCCCCACCCGTGGGCCTACGCGCCGTCGCCGGACCCCAGCGACCTGCCGCCGACCGCGGACCAGGACGTCATCCGCACGGCGTTCATCTACAACCCCGACAAGGTCGCGCTCGTGGGTGCCTCGAAGGTGCTCTCGGACCAGTCCGGCCCGGGTCAGCCCTTCGAGAACGCCCGTGAGCCGCTGGCCCAGGAGTTCAAGCGCACGGGCGCCATGGACTCCGACGGCTTCGCCGTGATCGTCAACCACTTCAAGTCCAAGGGCTCGGGCGTGGACGACGGCTCGGGTCAGGGCAACGCCAACCCCGACCGGGTCGCCCAGGCACACGCGCTGGTCGACTTCGCCAACGCCGTCAAGCAGTCCAGCGGCACCAACCGGGTCTTCCTCGTGGGTGACTTCAACTCCTACACCCAGGAGGACCCCATGCAGGTGCTGTACGCCGGCGGCTACGTCAACCAGGCCAGCGACGACCCGAGGGACGTGACCTACGAGTTCGGCGGGATGGCCGGGTCGCTCGACCACGTGCTGGCCAACACCTCGGCCGCCAACCTGGTGACCGGGCGCGACGTGTGGCAGATCGACGCCGAGGAGTCGGTGGGCTTCGAGTACAGCCGCTACAACTACAACGCCACCCAGCTCTACCAGCCCAACCAGTTCCGCGCCTCCGACCACAACCCGGAGATCGTGGGTCTGGACGCGCCATTCACCCAGGCGGACTCGTCGGTCTCGGTCACGGCCAGCCCGGCGGTGGTCCAGAAGAAGAAGGGCAGGTCCACCGTCACGGCCACCGTGACGTCGAGCGGGTCCGCGACGCCGACCGGCACGGTCGACTTCTACGTCAACGGCGCCAAGGTGGGGTCGTCCACGCTGTCGGCGGCCGGCGTGGCGACAATGAGGGTCGGGCCGTTCGCCAACCGGGGCACCGTCAACGTCGAGGTGCGCTACCTCGGTGACACGGCGACCAACCCGGGGTCGGCGACGACGACCATCACGGTGACCAACGGCAAGCCGTAGGCGGCTCAGACAGATCTCGAGACGCGTCACTCAGCCCCGAGCTTGCTCGGGGCTGAGTCGACGCTCCTCGATCCTTCGCCCTGATCGGTGACCTCGCAGGCTCGGTCACCGGGGCTCGCGCAGGCGCAGGGCCGCCCGGACCAGTGCCAGGTGGCTGAACGCCTGCGGGAAGTTGCCGACCATGCGGCCGTTCACCGGGTCGTACTCCTCGGCGTAGAGGCCGACGTCGTTGGCCAGTCCGACGAGGTGGTCGAGCAGCGCCGCGGCGTCGTCGCGCCGGCCGGCCTCGGCGTACGCCGTGACCAGCCAGAACGAGCAGGCTAGAAATGGGTGCTCGTCGCCGGCGAGACCGTCGACGCCGGTCTGGGTGCGGTAGCGCAGCAGCAGCCCGTCCCGCATCAGGTCCTGCTCGACCGCCTCGATGGTGCCGAGCATCCGGGGGTCGTCACCCTCGACGAAGCCCACGGTCGGCAGCATCAAGAGCGATGCGTCGACCTCGGTGGTGTCGTAGTGCTGGGTGAAGGTGTTGCGTCCGGGGTCGAAACCCTGGGTGAGCACCTCCTCGCGGACCTGGTCGCGCAGCGAGCGCCACCGGTCGACATCGCCCGGGAGGTCGTGTCGCTCGACGGCGCGGACCGCGCGGTCGAAGGCCGCCCACACCATCACCTGCGAGTGCGTGAACCTCTGCACTGGTCCGCGGATCTCCCACAGCCCGTTGTCGGGCTCCTGCCAGGTGTCGACCAGGTTGTCGACCAGCACCCGTTGGAGCGCCCAGGCGTCCTCGCTGTAGCCGAGCGAGGACTCGCGGGCGTCCTCGAGGGCGACCATCACCTCGCCGAGCACGTCGGTCTGGCGCTGCTCGACGGCACCGTTGCCGATCCGCACCGGCACCGAGTCGGCGTACCCGGGCAGGCCCTCCAGGGCCATCTCGGGCAGCCGACGCGAGCCGTCGACGGCGTACATGATCTGGACGTCGTTGGGGTCGCCGGCCACCGCCCGCAGCAACCAGTCACGCCAGAAGCGCGCCTCGTCGGTCGCACCCGCTCCGATCAGGGCCGAGAGGGTCAGGGAGGCGTCGCGCAGCCAGCAGTACCGGTAGTCCCAGTTGCGCTCGCCGCCGAAGTCCTCGGGCAATGACGTGGTGGGGGCCGCGACGATCCCGCCGGTCTGGGCGTGGGTGAGCAGGTGCAGGGTCAGCAGGGAGCGGCGTACGGCGTCGGCGTGGGGCACGCCCTCGAGGTCACACCGGCGCACCCACTCGACCTCCTCGTCGATCGTCTCGTCGACGGTGTAGCGGTGTGGACCTGGTGTGCGGAGATGGGAGGGCAGCCAGGTGGTGGAGAACGTCAGGACGTCGCCCTCGCTGACGTCGAACTCGTCCTCGTGGCGGTGGTCGGTCGGCTTGGGCAGCCGCGGGCCGCGGAGCACGAGCTTGTCGGGTCCCGCGACGGCGGTGATGACCGGCTCCTCGTCCTCCGTACGTCGCTTGCGCACCCAGGGCCGTGCCGTGCCGTAGTCGAACCGGACCACCCACTCGTGGTGGATCCGGACCGTCCCCTCGACACCGTAGAGGCGGCGTACGACGTCGATGCGGTCGTCGCCCGTGGGCATCACGTCGAGCAGCCGCACGACGCCGTCGGGCGTGGTGAACGTCGTCTCCAGGGCCGCCGAGTCGCCGAGGTAGCGGCGAGTGACGTCGTACTCACCGACCGGGACCAGCTGCCAGCGTCCGTGGTCCTCGGTGCCGAGCAGCGCGGCGAAGCATGCGGGGGAGTCGAAGCGCGGTACGCAGAGCCAGTCGATGGAGCCGTTGGTGCCGACGAGCGCGGCGGTGTGTCGGTCGCCGATCATGGCGTAGTCCTCGATGGGCCTGCTCACCTCAGGCAGGCTAGCGGCCCGGCGGCCCGGCTAGGGTCGGGCCATGCGGCGATCCCGGCGGGCCAACGGCGAGGCGGCCACCCTGCTGGGCCTGCTGGAGGCGGCCGGTGCGACGCTGGCGACCGCGGAGTCGCTGACCGGCGGCCGTCTCGCAGCCGCGGTGACGGCCGTGCCCGGTGCCTCGCACAGCTATGTGGGCGGTGTGGTCAGTTATGCGACCGAGCTCAAGGAGTCGCTGCTGGGCGTGTCGCCCGCGCTCGTGGCCGAGTACGGCGTCGTGTCGAGCGAGTGCGCGGCCGCGATGGCGACGGGCGCGCGGGCCGTCACCGGAGCGACGTACGCCCTGAGTACGACGGGGGTCGCGGGCCCCGACGAGCAGGAGGGCAAGCCCGTCGGCACGGTGTACGTCGGGCTGTCCGGACCGCAGGGCGGCACCGTGCTGGCGATGGACCTGGTCGGCGGCCGCGAGGAGATCTGCGACCGCACGGTGCGCGAGGCGCTCGCGGCACTCTGTGCACAGGTCCGGCAGGAACAACCCAGCCTCGGGTAGCGTTGCTCCACAACCCGGACCCCGGACCCGAAAGGAACGCCATGGTGCTCTACCGCCGACTCCTCGGTGACGTGCTCCGTGAGCGTCGCCTGCGGCAGGGGCTCACGCTGCGCCAGGTCTCCCAGGGCGCCCGGGTCAGCCTCGGCTACATCTCCGAGATCGAGCGGGGCCACAAGGAGGCCAGCTCAGAGCTGCTCGCCTCCCTCTGCACCGCCCTCGACGCCCCGTTGTCCGCCGTGCTGCGCGAGGTCTCCGACGCGTTCGCGCTCGAAGAGGCGGCCGCCCGGGTCGCCAGCATCCCCGCGCCGATCTCGCGTCGCAGCGGCGACGTGGTCGCCTCCGCCGCCTGACCGCTTTCCCGGTTCGGGCCGACTGCTGACGCGGCTGTAGCTCCTCAGGCACGGAACCGCAGCCCTCGCGGCGTGGAGACGAACCCGCCGGTGTCGAGTGCCTGGCGCAGCGGCGTCGAACCGCCACCGAGCAGCGCCTCGCCGTCGGCCTTCTCGACCGTCAGCCGCCCGAGCACCCCGCGACGGGCCGCACCGGCCAGCGCCCCGACGGCCCCGGCCAGGACGCCCGCGTCGTCCGACCAGGTCAGCAGCGCCCGGCCGCCGCGCTCGACGTAGAGGACCAGCTCGCCCTCAACCAGCACCACCACGGCCCCGGCCTTGCGCCCGGGCCGGTGGCCGCCGTCGGTGTCGCGGGCGGGCCAGGGGAGCGCGGCGCCGTAGGGGTTGGCCGGGTCGGTCGCGGCCAGGAGTACGGCGTGCGGGGCGCGGTCGGTGGGCGGCTCGGCGTAGGTCCGCAACCGGTCGACGGCGCCCGCCGAGCCGAACTGGGCGGCCCCCAGCCCGGCCACGAAATAGCCGCGCCGGCAGCGGCCCGAGTCCTCGAAGGCGGACAGCACCTTGTAGACGGCGGCGAAGCCGCCGGGGACCCGCTCGCTCACGACCGCACCACGCGTGAGCACGCCGTGCCGCTCAAGCATCAGCCCGGCCGTGGCGTGGGCACGGCGGGTCGGGTCGGTGTCGAGCTCGGGGAGCAGGGCCCATCGGCCGGCGGCGTCGGGCAGCCGAAGGGTGCGCATCCGGGTGGCCGCTCGCCGGGGCCGGTGGGCCGCCCTGCCGGTGGTGGTCAGGCTGCGCAGGGGAGCGATCGAGTCGTTGGTGACGCGACCGGCCCAGACGAGGTCCCAGAGGGTGTCGGCCAGCTCGCGCTCGCTGGTCGCCGACACGGAGGTGGCCAGCTGGCGCAGGAACCACGCGCCCCCGGGCGCGAGCGCGTCGAGCACCGACTGGTGCAGCTCTCCCAAGGAATCGGCAGAGTGTTCGAAGGGCTGGTGGAGCGGCAGGGTGAGCGGCGCCTGGTCGGCCAGGTGCAGCGAGACCCACCCGTCGCCTCTGGGCAGCGAGGCGTGGCCGGCCCAGACGACCTCGCCGGACGTGGTCAGCTCGTCGAGCATCGCCGGCTCGTAGTCGCAGACCCGCGAGGCGAGCACGAAGGGTTCGAGCGCGGAGGCGGGCACAGGGCACCCGGCGAGCTGCTCGACGGCGGCCAGCACGCCGTCGATGCCGCGCAGCCCGCGTGAGCCGGACGCGACGCCGACCCGCTGCCAGGCAGGAAGGTAGCGGCCGAGCGCTGCCGGCTCGACCGGCTCGACCTCCTGGCGCAGCCGTGCGAGCGACCGCCGTCGCAGACGGCGCAGCACCTCGGCGTCGCACCACTCCGAGCCGGAGCCGGCCGGCCGGAACTCGCCCTCGAGCACCCGCCCGGAGCCGGAGAGTCGTTGCAATGTGTGGCGTACGACGGCCACCCCGAGGCCGAACCGCGCGCACACGTCGGCGGTGGTGAAGGGTCCGTGGGTGCGGGCGAAGCGCGAGACCAGGTCACCGAGCGGATCCTCGAGCGGCTCGAGGAAGACGTCGGCCACGCCCGGCGGGACAGGGGTGCCGAGGGCGTCGCGGAGGCGGCCGACGTCCTCGACGGCGGCCAAGCGGGTCTGCCCGGCCACGCGCACCTCGACCGCCCGGCGCTGCTCGCGCAGGCCGGTCAGCCAGCCCCTCACGTCGGCGCCGGGCACGCAGCGCGCGGTCAGCTCGTCGGCGTCGAGCGGGCCGAGGAGCCGCAGCAGATCCGCGATGCCTTCGGCGTCGCGGGCGCGACGGTCGTCGGCGGTGCGCTGCAGCTCGGCCTCGACCTCGGCCAGCACCTCGGGGTCGAGCAGCTCGCGCAGCTCGGCCCGGCCGAGCAGCTCGGTGAGCAGGCCCTGGTCGAGGGCGAGTGCGGCGGCGCGTCGTTCGGCGATGGGGGAGTCGCCCTCGTAGACGAACTGGGCGACGTACCCGAAGAGCAGGGTCCGGGCGTACGGCGACGGCTGCTGGGTCGCGACGTCGAGCACGCTGACCTCGCGTCGGCCGACGCGCTTCATCAGGCCGACCAGGGAAGGCAGGTCGTAGACGTCTTGGAGGCACTCGCGCACGGCCTCGAGGACGATCGGGAACGACGGGTACTTCGAGGCGACCTCGAGCAACTGGCTCGCGCGCTGGCGCTGCTGCCACAGGGGAGAACGGCGGCCCGGGTCGCGGCGCGGAAGGAGCAGGGCGCGAGCGGCGCACTCGCGGAACCGACTCGCGAACAGCGACGACCCGCCGACCTCGGTGGTGACGATCTGCTCGATCTCGTCGGGCTCGAACACGACCAGCTCGGCACCCGGGGGTTCCTCGGTGGTGTCGGGGATCCGGATCACGATGCCGTCGTCGGAGGCCAGCGCCTGGCCGTCGATGTCGTAGCGCTCACGCAGCCGGGCGTTGATGGCCAGCGCCCACGGCGCGTGCACCGGCACGCCGTACGGCGAGTGGACCACCAGCCGCCAGTCGCCCAGCTCGTCCCGGAACCGCTCGACGAGCAGCGAGGTGTCGCTCGGGACGACGCGGGTGGCGTCGGCCTGCTCGCGCAGGTAGGCGACCAGGTTGTCGGCCGCCCAGGCGTCGAGCCCGGTCGCGCGGACGTGGTCGACGGCTTCGCGGTCGGGCAGGGCGGCGAGGGTGCGGGTGAAGGCGCCGACCGCCTCGCCGAGCTCGGCCGGGCGGCCCAGGGTGTCGCCCTTCCAGAACGGCAGCCGGCCGGGTACGCCGGGGGCCGGTGTGACGAGCACCCGGTCGTGGGTGATGTCCTCGATCCGCCAGCTGGTGGCGCCCAGCGCGAAGACGTCGCCGACACGGGACTCATAGACCATCTCCTCGTCGAGCTCGCCGACCCGGCGGCCGGGCCCGGAGCCGCCCGCGATGAAGACGCCGAAGAGCCCCCGGTCGGGGATGGTGCCGCCACTGGTCACCGCGAGCCGCTGCGCGCCTGGGCGCCCGGTGAGGGTGCCGGCGACGCGGTCCCACACGAGCCGCGGCCGCAGCTCGGCGAACTCGTCGCTCGGGTAGCGCCCGCTGAGCAGGTCGAGGGTGGCCTCGTAGGCGCTGCGCGGAAGGTTGGCGAACGGCGCGCTGCGGCGTACGACGTCGTACAGGTCGTCGACGTCCCACACGTCGAGGGCCGTCGCCGCGACGACCTGCTGGGCGAGGACGTCGAGGGGGTTGCTCGGCACGCGCAGCGACTCGATCGAGCCGCTGCGCATCCGCTCGACGGCGACGGCCGTCTGGGCCAGGTCGCCGCGGTGCTTGGGGAACAGCACGCCGCGCGAGACCTCGCCCACCTGGTGGCCGGCCCGGCCGACCCGCTGCAGCGCGCTGGCCACGCTCGGCGGCGACTCGATCTGCACGACCAGATCGACCGCACCCATGTCGATGCCGAGCTCGAGGCTGCTGGTGGCCACGACGCAGGGCAGCCGGCCGCGCTTGAGATCGTCCTCGATGAGGGCGCGTTGTTCCTTCGACACCGAGCCGTGGTGGGCCTTGGCGATGACGACAGCCGCAGCCTGGGCCGTGCCCGACTGCGCCATGATCTGCGCCGGCGGTGACCCGTCATTCGCTGATCGGGCGACGTCGAGATCCCCCGCCCGCGCGGTCGCGATCTCGTTGAGCCGGGCGGTCAGCCGCTCGGAGAGCCGCCGTGAGTTGGCGAAGACGATGGTGGAGCGGTGCTTCTCGACCAGGTCGACCACGCGCTGCTCGACGTGCGGCCAGATCGACGGGTTGCGGGGGGCGTCGTCGTTTTCGTCGTACACGTCGGGGGCGGTCATGTCCTCGACCGGTACGACGACCGACAGGTCCCACTCCTTGGTGGTCGGGGGCGCGACGATGTCGACCGGCGCGGTGCCGCCCAGGAACCGGGCGACCTCCTCATGGGGGCGCACCGTCGCGGACAGCCCGATGCGCTGGGCCGGCCGCTCGAGGCGGGCGTCGAGTCGCTCGAGGGTGACCGCGAGATGGGCGCCGCGCTTGGTGCCGGCGATCGCGTGCACCTCGTCGATGATCACCGTCTCGACGTGACCCAACGTGTCCCTCGCCTGGCTGGTGAGCATCAGGAACAACGACTCGGGCGTGGTGATCAGGATGTCGGGCGGCGTACGCACGAGCTGGCGGCGTTCGCTCGCCGGGGTGTCGCCCGACCGGATGCCGACGCTGATCTGCGGGACCGTGGTGCCGAGCCGGGCCGCGGCGTGGCGGATGCCGGTCAGGGGCGAGCGCAGGTTGCGCTCGACGTCGACGGCCAGCGCCTTCAGGGGCGAGACGTAGAGGACGCGGGTGCCCTTCTCGGTCGGGGGCTGCGTCAGCAGGCGGTCGACCGACCACAGGAACGCCGAAAGCGTCTTGCCCGAGCCGGTCGGCGCGACGACGAGCGCGTGCCGGCCGGCGGCGATGGCCTCCCAGGCGCCGGCCTGAGCCGGCGTGGGCTCGGCGAACGACGAGGCGAACCACTCCCGGGTGGGCGCGGTAAAACGCTCCAACGGCTCGACGGGCGCAATCACCGCTCCATCCTCGCGCACGTCGCCGACAGCTCTCCCGGGTCGGTCCCTCCGAGCCGCCCGGCCAGGTTCCCCCGTCCAGGGGGTGGCGCCAGGGCGTCCTGCGGAGTTACGTTGCCAGAGGTTCGGCGCCCCACCACAGGTGTTCGGACCACGGCGTTGAAACTCAGCGAGGAGATCCCCCGCGATGACGCGGCGAGCCTTCCGCCCACCTCGTCAGCTCGCCCCGAAAGGTGACACATGTCCCATCCACGCAAGTCGCGGATCCACTCCCGGCGGTTGGTCGCCCTCGCGCTCGGCGCGAGCATGGCGCTCCTGGCCGCGTTGCTCGCCGCCCAGGCGCCGGCCACGGCCGGCCCGGCCCCGGGCGGCAACGAGGTTCGCCCCTACGCGCCCCACGAGGACGAAGGTCCCGACATCGCTGCGCCCAAGTCGCACTCGCCGTCGCGGGTCCCGGCCAAGAACGTGCCCAGGGTCGCCGGCCTGCCGGTCACCGGCGCCCACGGCGTGACAACCCGGATCGACGGCCTGACCCTGAAGGACCAGCGCACCTCCAACGGCGGCAACTCCTTCAGCCTCGAGCCCCCCGACCAGGGGCTGTGCGTCGGCAGCGGCCAGGTGATCGAGTCGGTCAACAACGTCTTCTCGATCTACTCCACGGGTGGACAGAAGATCTCCAACACCCAGTCCTTCGACCCGTTCTGGAACAACGGCACACCCGAGATCGTCCGGCACCCCGACGGCACCGCGACGTACGGCCCGTTTGTTTCCGACCCGAAGTGCTACTACGACCCGCAGCTCGGCCGCTTCTTCATGACCCAGCTCCAGCTGGGCACACATCCCGGCACCGGGAACTTCACCGGCGACAGCTTCGAGAACATCGCGGTCAGCAAGACCAGCACGCCGACCACCAGCAGCGCCGACTGGTACATCTACCGGCTCAACGTCCGCAACGACGGCACCCAGGGCACCCCGGACCACCCGGGCTGCCCCTGCCTGGGCGACCAGCCGCTGATCGGCGCCGACCGGTACGGCTTCTACGTCTCGACCAACGAGTTTCCGATCTTCGGAGCCGGGTTCAACGGGGCGCAGATCTACGCCTTCGACAAGACCGCCCTGGCCAACGGGACGAAGAAGGTCCAGCGGATCGAGCAGGTCAACCCGCCCCTGGCCGAGGGGGTCGCCTACAGCGTCCAGCCGGCAACCTCACCGACCGCTGACCAGTGGTCGAACGAGGCGGGCGGCACGGAGTACGCCCTCTCTGCGCTGGAGTTCACCGGCGGCTTCGACAACCGGGTCGCGGCGTGGGGTCTGACCAACACGTCCTCGCTCGCCACGGCGACGCCGAACGTGCACCTGTCCCACACGGTGATCGGGTCCGAGGTGTACGGCGTCCCGCCCCAGGTCGAGCAGAAGGCCGGGCCGACACCGCAGGCCGATGCGCTGCACGCCAAGGAGAACCTCCTGGCTTCCAACGACGACCGGATGAACCAGGTCGTCTACGCTGGCGGCCGGCTCTGGAGTGGGCTCAACACCGCGGTCAAGACCCCGCAGTACCACGTCACGGCGGGCATCGCCTACTTCGTGGTGCACCCGAGCGCGAGCTCGACGACGGGCGTCTCGGCGAGCATGGCCAACCAGGGGTACGTCGCCGCGACCGGGCAGAGCACCGTCTTCCCGGCCATCGGGGTCAACCCCGACGGGACCGGAGTGATGACGTTCACCTTGTCGGGCAAGCGCTACTTCCCGACCGCCGCGATCGTCCACCTCGGCTCCTCGGGCGCGGTGACGTCCGGGATCGAGCGGATCGCCAACGGCGCCGTACCGGCCGATGGCTTCACCGGCTACCCGGCGTACGGCGGGAACGGCGTCGAGCGGTGGGGTGACTACTCTGCTGCCGTGGCCGACTCGGCCGGCAACGTGTGGGTGGCCACGGAGTACATCCCGGGCACCTTCGGCTACCCGGACTTCCTCGCCAACTGGGGCACCTACGTCGCTAGCGTGAGGCCGTAGGCACCCGGTAGCTCCACGGTCACGGGCGGGGTTCGCAACCAACGGAACCCGCCCGTACCGCTGCCCGCGGCCGGAAGCCGCCCGAACGGCCGGGTGGCGTGGTTTAGCCTGCTCCGGTCATGGACGGGGCGAAGATGAGACGGTCACCGTGGGCACCCAGACTTGCCGGCTCGGGCTCCGCGTCCGTTTGTCGGTGGCCGAGGAGATGATCGACGTATGAGCGGTAAGCAGATCAAGCTGTTCCTGGTCGACGGCACGCCGGGTGGGCTGACGACCGCCGAGATCACCACGGCATGGACGGGGCATGTGCTGGCTGCGCCGAGATCCGGCCTCGGTGGTCTCCTTCAGCGTCCGGAGACCCAGCGAACCGGCGTGTACCTGCTGCTGGGCGATGACGAAGCGGCTGTGGGCGAGACCCGTTGCTACATCGGCGAGGCCGACGTGGTCGCCGACCGGTTGCGGCACCACCACCGTGACAAGGACTTCTGGAGGCGCGTCGTGGTTGTCACGTCGAAGGACACGAACCTCACCAAGTCTCACGGTCGGTACCTGGAGTCGCGGCTGATCTCGCTGGCGACCCAGGCGGCGCGCAGCACCTTGGAGAACGGCACGGCGCCACCGATCCCGGTTCTACCAGAGGCAGATGCCTCCGACATGGAGCACTTCTTGTCGCAGCTCCTGATCGTCCTGCCGGTTCTCGGCGTGAACGCGGTCCGCGTGCGTGCGCCGCAACCGCCAGCAGGTCATGCCGGAGCCGATCATGCCTCGCCGGTCTTCCGGCTCGTCGACACGAAAGCCAGTGTGCGGGCGAGCGCCCAACAGGTCGACGGAGAGGTCATTCCCCTCCGCCACCGCCATGAGGAGCAGCCTCTGACCTGCGCAAATGCAGATCAGAGGCGCTTCTTGGCCCGTTCCGTGCCAGATGCGTGCCAGACGGAGCCGAAGCGGCGACACCGAGGTGATGCAGTTCCGGGGGTCGGGCAGACCCGGGTGCGGCGGGTGCGGCGGGGCGAACGTTGACCGGTGGTGGGGGCTGTGTGCCACTTGGGCGGCTCCCGTATCGATGCGATCGAAGTGGCTGCGGTTGTGATCTCTCATTCCGGTCAGGCCGTGGCGATCGGCTACGTCTGGCTCTCGACGTCTTGGGGCCGCGGTCCGCGACCTCGGGGGTAGGGACATCGATTGAGGATCAGGACTTCGCCAGGGTCGTGCCGAGTCTCGATGCCGTGGGGGGGCTTGGGTGCCAGCGCCGGGTACGTTGGAAGGTCTTCTACCGGCTGGCGGGCGTCAGCGTGAGATGAGTCGGCGATCGCGGGGTACGGAGACGTCATGGATTCACAGCCGACCCAGCCCTTCGGCCTGCTCGTCATCGGCAGTGGGCCTGCTGGTGTGCACGCGGCCGCGGCGTACGTCGAAGCCGGTGGCCCAGGACCAGTCTGTCTGGTCTCGGCCGACCCGGACGAGCCGTACCAGCGACCGCCGCTCTCCAAGGCTGTCCTAGGCGGCGAGGAGCCAG
>JBPCQY010000158.1:0-15660 GCA_050997635.1 Nocardioides sp. | reverse complement strand
GTCGGTCTTGTCGTTGTACGCCTTGTCGAGCATCGCGCTGAGGCCGTCGGTGGTGAGCTTGCCCTGGATGTCGTCGAGGATCTTGGTCACCGCCGGGGTGTTCTTGTCCTTGGCGATGATCGGCACGATGTTCTGCGCGGCGAACAGGTGCTTGTCGTCCTGGAGCACGACGAACTGGTTCGCCGCGATCGACGGGTCGGTGGTGAACAGGTCGGCCGCGTCGACCTGGCCCTGCTGGAGGGCCTTGACCGTGACCGGACCGCCGGTGTCGGTGACCTTGTACTGGCCGAAGTCGACGCCGTAGACGCTCTTGAGGCCCTTGAGGCCGTCGGTGCGGGTCTGGAACTCCGCAGGGCCGCCCATGATCAGGCCGGACGCGATCGTGGCGCCGCCGCCGCCGCCCGCAGCGCCGGATGAGGCGCTCTTGCTGCAGCCCGTCAGGGCCAGGGTCGTGACGACCGCGGCCGCGCCGAGCGTGAGGAGCTTCTTGTTCATCGGGTTTCTCCCTGGGTGTGGGTTGGGTGCGACAGGGTTCATGGGTCACGCGGCCTCGGCCGCGAGCTGCTCGTCGAGAGCTGCGACGCGGGAGTCGGGGGAGTTCTTGGTCGAACGGGTCGAACGGCCGGTGATGCCAGCCGACACGACGTATCGCTGGACGAGGGCGAGCACCAGGTCGGTCAGCAGCGCCAACAGGGCCACGAGCACGCCACCGCCGATCATCTTGGGGTAGTCCTGCTGGGCCAGGCCGTCGTAGATGAAGCGGCCGAGTCCCTGGAGGGTGACGTAGGACGCGATGGTCGCGGTCGCGATGACCTGCAGGGTCGCCGACCGCAGGCCCGAGAAGATCAGCGGCAACGCGATGGGGTACTCCACGCGGCGCAGCACCTCGCGGCCGGTCATGCCCATGCCGTACGCCGCGTCGCGCACGGCCGGGTCGACGTTCTGCACCCCGGCGTAGGTGTTCGACAGGATGGGCGGGATCGCCAGCAGCACCAGCGCGATCTCGGTCGGGATGAGGTAGCCCTTGTCGGTGCGGCCGTAGAAGTGCGGCGAGATGATCACGACAAGCAGCACCAGCACGCCGACCGTCGGCAGCGCGCGGACGGCGTTGGCGGCGGTGACGATCCAGGTGCCGCGGCCGGTGTGGCCGATGACGAGCCCGGCCGGCAGGGCGATGACGAGCGCGATGACGACCGCGATCGCGCAGTACTCGACGTGGCGCAGGATCTGGTCGCCGATGCCGAGGTTGAAGCCGATGGTGTACCAGTGGTCGGCATCGAAGAGCCACGTGAAGACGTCGCCGATCATCACCGCACCGCCCGTCGCCAGGGGGTCAGCATCCTGCTCACCAGCACCACCAAGAGATCGAGCACGAGGGCCAGCAGGACGCAGAGCACGATGCCGAGCACGATCGGCGGGTAGTAGGGCGAGCCGGTCGACAGCTTGTAGCCCTCGTCGAAGAGGAGCCCGAGGTTGGTCATGCCGATGGTGCCGGCCACGGCGACGATGCTGACGTTGGCCACGATCGCGACCCGGAGGCCGGCGGCGATGACGGGGACGGCGATCGGCAGCTCGACCCGGAAGAACCGGCCCAGCGGCCGGTAGCCGAGCGCGGTGGCGGCCTGGATGGTGTCGGTCGGGACGGCGTCGAGGCCGTCGGCGACGACGCGCACCAGCAGCGCCACGGAGTACAGCGACAGGGCGATCGGCACCTGGAGCGGGCTGAGCGGGTCGAGCCCCAGCACCGGCGGGATGAGCACGAACAGCGCGATCGAGGGGATCGTGTAGAGGATCCCGGTCAGTGACATCATCGGCGGGTAGGCCCACTTGTAGCGTCGCGCCAGCCATCCGAGAGGGAGGGCGAGCACCAGCCCGACGACGACCGGCAGCACCGAGAGCCAGGTGTGGGCCCAGAGCCAGTGCAGGTCCTCGGAGCGGTGGTCTAAGAAATAGGACCAGAACGCCCAGGGTGAGGAGGATGCGGCGAGTGGGTTCATGATCGTGCCCCCCGGATCAGGTCGAGGATCTCGTCGGCGGTGACCGAGCCGAGCAGGCGGCCGTCATCGTCGACCACGACGCCCCGGCCCGAGGGCGAGGAGAGGCAGGCGTCGAGCGCGGCCCGGAGCGAGCCGCCCTGGGTGGCCAGGGTGCCGCCGCGGTAGAGCATCTGGTCGGCGATCGTCGTACCGGCGGGCTCGTCGGACAGCGACAGCCAGCCCTGCGGCTGGTCGTGGTCGTCGAGGGCGAGGATCCAGCCGCCGTCGGCGTCGGCCTCGCTGGGGAACGCCGCGCCGAGGCGCACGGACGGCTCGTCGTGGGTCTTGATGGTGCCGGCGGTGGTGAAGCCGAGGGCGCGGTAGCCGCGGTCGCGGCCGACGAAGTCGGAGACGAAGCCGTCGACCGGCCGCGAGAGCAGCTCCTTGGGCGGCGAGAGCTGGGCCAGCGTGCCGCCGACCCGGAGTACGGCGACCTGGTCGCCGAGCTTGATCGCCTCGTCGATGTCGTGGGTGACGAAGACGATGGTCTTGCCGAGCTCGTCCTGGAGCCGCAGGAACTCGCCCTGGAGCTGGTCGCGCACGATCGGGTCGACGGCCGAGAACGGCTCGTCCATCAGCATCACCGGCGGGTCGGCCGCCAGCGCCCGGGCGACGCCCACGCGCTGCTGCTGGCCACCGGAGAGCTGGCTGGGGTAGCGCTTGGCGAACCCCGTGTCGAGACCGACGCGTTCCATCAGCTCCAGGGCCCGCTTGCGAGCCTTGGTCTTGTCGTCGCCGAGCAGCAGGGGGACGGTGGCGATGTTGTCGATGATGGTGCGGTGGGGGAACAGCCCGGCGTGCTGGATGACGTAGCCGATCTGGCGGCGCAGCTCGTGGGCCGGCATCGACCGGGTGTCGGTGTCGTCGAGCCAGATCGTGCCCGAGGTCGGCTCGGTCATCCGGTTGATCATCCGCAGGCTCGTGGTCTTGCCGCAGCCCGAGGGACCGACCAGCACGGTGATCTGGCCGGACGGCGCCTCGAGGGAGAGCTCGTCGACGGCAACGGTGCCGTCGGGATAGCGCTTGGTGGCCTTCTCGAAGCGGATCATCGGGCGTCCTCCCGGCGGGTGGGCCCGAAGTGGGCGCTCAACCTGATGCCTTCGGCCGCGACGGTCTCGCCGTAGCGGTGCATCGTGGCCTCGTCGATGCGGTAGGTCGGCCCCAGCACGCTGAGCGCGCCGATCACGCCGCCGGCCGACCACACGGGCGCGACGATGGCCGTCACGTCGGGCTCCTGACGGTCACGCTCGGCAACGTAGCCGGAGTCGCCGACATCGCCGTCGAGCACCAGACCGATGGCCAGGCCCTCGGTGCCGACGGCGCGGCCGACCCAGCTGATGTGGCGCACGGCGTGGGTGCCCTCGGCCTGCGCGACGTACAACGCGCTCGCGCCGACGCCGCGCACCGAGAGGTACGCCGACTCGCCGGTCGCCGCGACTATCCGGTCCAGGGCCGGGCGGGCCAGCCGGGTCAGCTCGTGCCGACCGACGGCCCGGGCGCCGAGCTGGATCATCCGGGGGCCGGCGCCGTAGTCGCCCCGGATGTCGCGGGAGGCGAAGCCGGAGGCCTCCAGCGTGCGCAGCAGGCGCAGCGCGGTGCTGGCCGGGAGCGACGTACGCCGGGCGCACTCGGTCAGCGACGTCGGCGACTCGGTGACCACCGACAACAAGGCCAGGGCCCGCTCGACGGTGCGGGTCGCCGGCGCGGACGTTCGGATCGTGGTGGCCATCGCGTGCTCCTCCCGGCAACGTGGTCAGCCGGGCCGGCATCCTCCCGTGGCGCGATGCCGCACAACAAAACCCGGTTTCCGTTGCACGGAACTATTGCACCCCCGGTGCGTGTGAGGAAGGCTGCCCACGCAGGAGTTGCCCCGACACACCCCTGGGGAGGGCGGCGTGCTCGAGATCCGCGGTACCGGACTCGGCGTGCCCGAGATCGTCTCGGTGGCCCGCAACGCCGTCCCCGTGAGGCTCGCAGCGCGGGCGCGCGAGCGTGTCGAGCAGGCCCGGGCGTTCGCCGACGAGGTGGCCGCGTCGCGCCCCGTCTACGGCCGCTCCACCGGCGTCGGGGCCAACCGCCACCTGAGCGTCGACGACCCGGCTGCGGCGGCAAGCAGGCTGCTGCGCTCGCACGCCACGAGCAGCGGGCCGGTCAGGTCGACCGAGCGGGTGCGCGCGATGCTCGTGGTGCGCCTGGGCCAGCTCGCCGCCGCCGGCAACGGCATCGGGCCCTGGGTCCTCGACGCGCTGGTCGACCTGCTCACCGGCGACGCGTTGCCCGAGGTGCGCGAAGGCGGGAGCATCGGCACCGGTGACCTCGCCGCCCTCGCCACCGTCGCGCTCGCCCTGGAGACCGAGCGTCCCCTCGGCGCCGGAGACGCGCTCGCCTTCCTCTCCAGCAACGCCGGCGTCGTGGGCGACGCGGCCCTCGCCGTCCACGACCTCGACCGGTTGGCGCGATCGGCGCTCGTGGTGGCCGCCCTGAGCTTCGAGGCCGTGCGCGGCAACGCCGAGGCGTTCTCGCCGGCCGCGCTGGCGGCGACGCCGTTCGCCGGCGCCGCCCGGGTCGGTACGACGCTGCGGGGGCTGGTTGCACCGGCCGACCCGGCCCGGATCCAGGACCCCTTCGGCCTGCGCACGCTGCCCCAGGTGCACGGGCCCCTGCTCGATCGGCTGGCCGAGACCACCACGGTGGTGCAGGCGCTGGCGAACACGGGCTCGGAGAACCCGGCGCTCTCTCCCGAGCTCGGCGTCGCCCACCACGGCGGCTTCCACGCGGCGTACCTCGGCCAGGCGCTCGACGCCCTGCGCCTCTCCCTCGCCCAGGCGGCGCAGCTGGGGCTGGCGCGGGTCTCGATGCTGAACGACCCCGAGCTGACGCGGCAGCCGGCGTTCCTGGGCGACGGCACGCCGGGCGCCTCCGGCGTGATGCTCCTGGAGTACGACGCTGCCGCGTCGCTCGCCGAGCTGCGCAGGCTGGCGGCGCCGGCCGGTCTCTCGTCGGTCACCCTGTCGCGCGGGGTCGAGGAGGACGCGTCGTTCGCGGCCCAGGCCGCGAGGCAGGCGCTGGCCGCCGTGGCGCCGTACCGAGCCCTCGTGGCGGCCGAGCTCGTGGCGGCCCGGCGCTGTGTCGTGATGGCTGGCCGCGACCTCGGGCCCGTTCTGACCGGGGTCGTCGCCGACGTAGCGGGACTCGACGGCGACCTCGCCGACCGCGACCTCAGTGCCGACCTCGCCACGGCCGCACGCGCGCTCGACGCGCTCGCCGACCTCCGGGCGGTGCCGGGATGAGCGTCCCGTTCGGCGGCCTCCCGTCGCGCTTCGAGCCTGTCGGGGAGCCCGTCGGGCTGGCGCTGGTGCTGCCGGGGCGGGCCTATTCACCCGCGGCGCCCTTACTGGAGTTTGCCCGCCAGGCGTTGCTCGCGGCGGGCTGGACGGTGCAGCAGCTGTGGTGGGACCTGCCTGCCGGGGGCGCGGACCACGGCGCCTGGGTCCGCGGTCAGGCCGGGGCCGCGTTGGCAGAGGAGAGCGCCGGGCGGCTGCTGATCTGCGGCAAGTCGTTGGGCACCCTCGCCGCGTCGTACGCCGCCGAGCTGGGCTGCGAGGCGATCTGGCTGACGCCGTTGCTGACGGACCCGGCCGTGGTGGCCGGCCTGCACGCCAATCCCGCGCGCCAGCTGCTGGTCGGCGGCACCGCGGACCCCTTGTGGGACGCCGACGTGGCGGCCGACCTTGCCGGCCGCGGGTGCGACGTACTGCAGGTCGACGGCGCCGACCACGGCATGGAGGTGCCGGCCGGCCCGGTCGGCTCCGCAGAGGTGCTGGTCGAGGTCACCCGCGCAGTCGTGGCGTTCCTGGACTGAGGGCCGCGTCGGCCGGTGACTCCGACGGCAGGAGCGGCCGAACGATCAGTGGTCGGCGCCCTCGGCGAGGCGCACGCGCTCCCGCTCGAAGGAGTTGCGCACCTCGGCCTCGGCCTCGTCGCGGCCCACCCAGTTGGCGCCCTCGACGGACTTGCCGGGCTCGAGCTCCTTGTAGACCTGGAAGAAGTGCTCGATCTCCATCCGGTCGAACTTCGGCAGGTGGTTGATGTCGCGCATGTGCTCCAGACGAGGGTCGGCCGCGGGCACGCACAGCACCTTGTCGTCGCCGCCGGCCTCGTCGGTCATCCGGTACATCCCGATCGCGCGGCACTTGATCAGGCAGCCCGGGAAGGTCGGCTCGCCGATCAGCAGCACCAGCGCGTCGAGCGGGTCGCTGTCGAGACCGAGGGTGTCCTCGATGAAGCCGTAGTCGGCGGGGTACTGGGTCGAGGTGAACAGCGTGCGGTCGAGCCGGATCCGGCCGGACTCGTGGTCGACCTCGTACTTGTTGCGGCTCCCCTTCGGGATCTCCACCAGTACGTCGAACTCCAGCACGGCTCTTCCTCCACTCGGACCGGGGGCTCACGGGCGAGGGGCCACCCGGCCCCGCGTCGTGCGCCAGTCTCGCGCACAATGGCGGCAAACGCGCAGTCGAAGGGCGGGGATGGTGGCGGGACGTGACCGACGACACGCTACGCGTGGACGCAGCCGCGGGGGCCGTAGCAGCGGGCGCTGGCTCTGGCACTGGCTGCCGGTGCTGCTCGTGGTGGTGCTCCTCGGTGGCGCGGTCGCGGCCTACCACTGGTCCTGGGGCGACCGCTTCTTCGGTACGACGCCCGACGAGCCCGCCGCCGTACCTCCACCGCAGGGGCTGAGGAT
The DNA here is from genome assembly GCA_050997635.1 of Nocardioides sp. Lineage (GTDB taxonomy): Bacteria > Actinomycetota > Actinomycetes > Propionibacteriales > Nocardioidaceae > Nocardioides. Next base: position 8,883 of record JBPCQY010000158.1, on the reverse strand, counting down.
CCCGGCCCTGTCGGCCCCCAAGCCCGTTGCTCGTCCCGCCACGAGCGGACGGCTGCACCCGGCCGCCGTACGCCGGGCGCTCGCGCCGGGCCTGTCCGACCGGCACCTGGGTCGTCGTACGGGCGTGGTCGTCGCCCCGCTGTCGGGGCCGCCCGTGCTGGCCCGCGACACGCGACTGCTGAGGCCGGCGTCGACCACCAAGCTGCTCACCACCACCGCGGCCCTGTCGGTGCTGGGGCCCGACCACACCTTCGACACCCGGGTCGTGGCCGCGGGCCACGGCCGGATCGTCCTCGTCGGTGGCGGCGACCCGCTGCTCGCTGGCAAACCGAACCCGGACGCCCCGGGCGGCGCCGACCTGGTCACCCTGGCGCGGCGCACAGCCAAGGCGCTGGGCGGTGCCAAGGGCAAGGTCCGGGTCGGGTACGACGACACCCTCTTCACCGGCGCCGCCGTGAACCCGCGCTGGCCCGACGACTACGTGCCCGCCGACGTCGTGACCCCCATCAGCGCGCTCTGGGTCGACGAGGGGCGCGTCGGCGACGGCCCCGGCCGGGTCGGCGACCCGAGCCTGGCGGCGGCGCAGGAGTTCGCGGCCGATCTCCGGCGCTTCGGGGTGAGCGTGGCCGGCGCGCCACGTGCCCGGGAGGCACCTTGCCCGGCCCACGCGCTGGCGACGGTGACCAGCCGGCCGCTCTCGGACATCGTCGAGCACACCATCGCCTTCAGCGACAACGAGGCGGCCGAGGTGCTGGCCCGCCAGGTCGGCCTGGCCACGTCGGGTCGCGGCTCGTTCGCGGGCGGCACCAGCGCCGTACGCCGGGCGCTGGGCCAGCTCGGCGTCGACCTCGGCCCGGCGAAGCTGTACGACGGCAGCGGGCTCTCCCGCGACGACCGGATCAACCCCCGCTCCCTGGTGCGGATGCTCCAGCTCGCTGCCGCACCCGACCACCCCGAGCTGCGGTCGGTGCTGACCGGCCTCCCGGTCGCCGGGTTCACCGGCTCGCTCGTGGACCGTTTCGAGCAGCACCCGAACGGCTCGGGCTGGGTCCGGGCGAAGACCGGCACCCTCGCCGGTGTCTCCGCCCTGGCCGGAGTGGCGACCGACCGCGACGGGACGCCGATCGTGTTCGCCTTCGTCAGCGACCGGATCGCGCTGGCCGACACCCTCGACGCCCGTGCGGCGCTCGACGGGCTTGCGGCTGCCCTGGCCGACTGCCGCTGCTGAGCAGTGGGTCGGCCGAGGCGGGAGGGCACAACCCTCGCCCCCGTAGGCTCCCCCCATGACCTCGGACATGGTCGACTGGGAGCTCGCCGTCCAGCTCGGCACCCGCCTCGCCGGCGACGGCCCCGACGTACGCCCGCACGCCCAGCACCAGGTGGTCGAGGAGCTGCGCGAAGGCGCCGACCGCTCGACGGCCCTGGTGCGCGACTTCACCGGCCTGGTCGCCGAGGAGCGTACGGCGCCCGTGCTGGTCGTCAACCGCGGCGCCTGGATCCAGGCCAACGCCGACGGCTTCGCCTACCTGTTGAGCCCGGTCATCGACAAGCTCACCGAGAAGAAGGGCGCCCCGACCGGCCTGGCGCGCTCCGTCGGCTCCCGCATCACCGGCGCGGAGCTCGGTGGCGTGCTGGGCTTCATGGGCTCCAAGGTGCTCGGCCAGTTCGACCCCTTCTTCGAGCCCACCGGGCGGCTGCTGCTGGTCGCGCCCAACATCGTCCAGGTCGAGCGCGAGCTCGACGTCGACCCCACCGACTTCCGGCTCTGGGTGTGCCTGCACGAGGAGACCCACCGGGTTCAGTTCACGGCGGTGCCGTGGATGCGTGACCACCTCTTCGCCCAGATCGGGGCGCTGGCCGACACCGTCGAGCCGCAGCGGTTCCTCGAGGAGGGCGTACGCCGCGTCGGCGAGGCGCTGCGCCAGGGCGCCCGCGGCGAGGTCAGCATGCTCGACCTCCTCGGCGGCCCCGAGCAGCGCGAGATCGTCGACCGGATCACCGGGGTGATGTCGCTGCTCGAGGGACACGCCGACGTCGTGATGGACGGCGTCGGGCCCACCGTCATCTCGTCGGTCGCCGAGATCCGCGGCAAGTTCAACCAGCGCCGCAAGGGCATGGGGCCCCTCGACCGCATCCTGCGCAAGCTGCTCGGGCTCGACGCCAAGTTGGCGCAGTACCGCGACGGTGCCCGCTTCGTCCGTGGCGTCGTCGACAAGGTCGGCATGGCGGAGTTCAACGCCGTGTGGGACCGTCCCGAGAACCTCCCGAGCAAGGCCGAGATCGCCGACCCCTCATCGTGGGTCACCCGGGTCCTCAAGGCGTGAGCCTCGACCCGGCCGTGGCGGCCGCCCGGCGCGCCGTACGCCGGGTGCTGGCGGGCCTCGAGCCCGGCACCGTCGTCATGGTCGCCTGCTCCGGCGGTGCCGACTCCCTGGCCCTGCTGGCGGCCACCGTGGCCGAGGCCCGCGCCGAGAGCCTGCAGGTGATCGGCGCGACCGTCGACCACGGGCTGCAGGACGGCTCGGCCGACCGCGCCGCCCACGTGGTGGCCCAGATGGCGACGCTCGGTGCCGACGAGACGGTCTCCGCGCGGGTGCAGGTCGAGGGCGGCGGGCTCGGGCCGGAAGCGGCTGCCCGCACCGCGCGGTACGCCGTACTCGACGAGATCGCGGAGCGCGTCGGTGCCGCCCTCGTGCTGCTCGGCCACACCCGCGACGACCAGGCCGAGACGGTCCTGCTCGGTCTGGCCAGGGGCAGCGGCGGCCGCTCGATCGCCGGCATGCGACGCGGGTTCGAGCGCTACCGACGGCCGTTCCTCGACCTGGCCCGCGCCGAGACCCGCACCGCCTGCGAGGCGGACGGCATCGCCTGGTGGGACGACCCGCACAACGACGACCCGGCGTACCTGCGCTCGCGGGTCCGCACCCGGGTGCTGCCGGTGCTCGAGGCCGAGCTGGGGCCCGGGGTCGCCGCGACGCTCGCGCGCAGCGCCGACCAGCTGCGCGGCGACATGGAGCTGCTCGACGACCTGGCCGAGGGCGAGCTGGGCCGGCTCGACGGGCTCCCGGTCGACGGCCTGCTCGCGCTGCCCCCGCCGATCCGGACCCGGGTGCTCCGGCTCGCCGCGCTGGAGACCGGCGCGCCCGCGTCCGAGCTCTTCCACGAGCACGTGCTCGCCGTGGACGCGCTGCTGACCGACTGGCACGGGCAGAAGTGGATCGAGCTGCCCGGCCACCTGCGCGTCGTACGACGCGACGGGGGGCTGGTCTTCGACCGGCCCTGATCCCGCCGCGGCACGACCCCGGTCCCGGCGCGTCGCCCAAGCCTCGCGGGCGTTTTGTCGGCTGTGAGCACGTTAGGGCGTACTCACAGCCACCAGATCCCCGCCTGAGCGGTGGTTCGGGCGGCACCGTAGGCTCCACCGCATGGATGCGGAGAGCCTGGACGGCGACCTCGTCAAGACCCTGTTCACCGAGTCCGAGATCCAGGCCCGGATCAAGGAGCTGGCCGAGGAGATCGAGTCCGACTACGACGGCCGCGACCTCCTGATCGTCGGCATCCTCCGCGGAGCGGTGATGGTGATGGCCGACCTCGCCCGCGCTCTCGACCGGCACATCGAGATGGACTGGATGGCGATCAGCAGCTACGGCTCCGGCACCAAGTCCAGTGGCGTGGTCCGCATCCTCAAGGACCTCGACACCGACATCACGGGCCGGCACGTGCTGATCGTCGACGAGATCATCGAGACCGGACTCACCCAGAGCTGGGTGACCTCCAACCTGGCCAGCCGCCACCCGGCCAGCGTGAAGATCTTCACGCTGCTCCGCAAGCCCGAAGCCGTTCAGATGTCGCTCGACGTCCGATATGTCGGCTGGGACATCCCCAACGAGTTCGTGGTCGGCTACGGGCTCGACTACCAGGAGCGCTACCGCAACCTGCGCGACATCGTGACCCTCTCCCGCAGCGTCTACTCCTGAGGACTGTCCCCGCTGCGTGACAGCGTGCCGCAGATGAGATGGAGTGACCTGACGCAGTCCGCACCGCGGCTGGCCGAGCTGGGCCGGGCCCGGATGGAGGAGCCGGGCGTGGTGCTCGTCGGCACCGTTCGGCGCGACGGCTCGCCGCGGATCAGCCCGGTCGAGCCACTGCTGTGGCGCGAGGACCTGTGGCTCTCGATGTTGTTGAGGTCGGCGAAGGCCCGCGACCTGCTGCGCGACCCACGGATCCTGGTGCACAGCGTGGTGGCCGGCCGCGACGGCGGCGCCGGTGAGCTCAAGCTCAGGGGCCGGGCCGTGGAGGAGCCCGAGGGGCAGCCGGCGTACGCCGAAGCGGTGGCGGCCCGGCTGGGCTGGCGCCCCGTGCCGGGCAGGTTCCACCTGTTCCGGGTCGACCTCGATGACGTGACGTTCATCCGATACGACGAGCCGACCGGCGACCAGTTCGTGACCCGGTGGCCGGCGGGGGAGGAGTACGTCCGCCGGGGGACGTCGGCGACGTCGCTGGGCGAGCGCGAACCGCGTCGCGACCTGCTCGGGTGAGCCTCAGGAGTGCGTGTGCCGCCGACGCGGCAGGGCGAGGCCGATCAGGGCGAGCACCCCGGCCGCCGCCTCGGCCACCAAGCTCAGGGTCTTCTCGCCGAACCACAACGGCTCGTACATCGACGGGATCGGGCCGATCGCCGCCACGTCGACATACCGGTAGAGCACGACGAGGGCCGCGCCGCCAAGCCCGGTCAGCACCGCCAGCAGGTACGCCGGCCGGCTGCCGCGGACGAGCAGGTAGAGGCCGACGACGATCGCCACCACGGCCTCGATCCGGAACAGGTTGCCCTGGCCGATGCCCGAGGGCTGCGCCAGCTGGTAGCGAGATGCCAGGTGCAGGTGGATGTAGGCGTCCACCGCCAGGCCGACCACGACCAGCACGCGGACGACGAGCTCGACGGGGTGAAACGATGTGGAATGAGCGGAGTCAGCCATGGTCAACCGTCCTCGGATGGGAGGGAGCTGGAGGTCAGCTGACCTTCAGCGTGGCGTGCATGTTGCTGTGGTAGGTGCAGTGGAACGGGTAGCTGCCGGCCTTGCTCGGGGCCTTGAAGGTGGCCGAGGCGCCGGGATCGATCTTCACGTCGAAACCGCCCGAGCTGTCGTCGGCGGTCACGGTGTGCGCGGTGGTGTCCTCGTTCTGCACGGTGATCTTGGTCCCGGGAGCCACCGAGCTCGGCCCGGAGAAGGCGAAGTCCTTGATCGTGATGACCGCGGACTGGCTCGAGGACGACGAACTGGCGCCGCGGGAGGGGGACAACGAGATGGGGACGGAGGGGGACGAGCTCGACGAGCTCGGCGTGTCGGATGACTGGGGGGGCGGCGACGCGGTGGAGCTGTTGCTGCCACCGCAGCCGGAGAGGACCAGGAGGGCGCCGGCGAGAGCCAGGCCGCAGGGTATCGAGCGCTTCATGATGATGTGCTCCTTCACTTGGTGACCGCCGCCGTCGGGAGTACCGACGAGCGGTGGGGGCGGAGGTGGACCCAGGCGAGCCCGGCCATCAGGGCCTCGGCGATGACCGCGGGGGGACCGAGGGGCTCCTCGGTCCCCATGCCCACGTCGTCGCCGATCTGCGGAAGTCCGATCGTGCGCGAGGCGAGGAACGCCAGCACGGCCGCGAGGCACAGGCGCCGGCCATCAACCAGACCGTTTCGGTGTCGATGACCACGACCGCGGCCGCCAGGACGACGGCGACGATGCTCAGGAAGATGAACAGCACCCCGATGTACGGCGCCTCCTCGAGGTGCGCAGGGATCAGCGGGACGTGGGTGGCCGCGGTCACCAGCAGCAGCACGGAGGCGACCCAGTGCGACGGGGAGCGGGAGACGGTCATGGACGGGACCTCCGGATCGGGGCGGCGACTCTCAGCCGCGCTGGACGTGGGTCAGGCTCGCGAAGACGACCTCGTTACCGACATGGTGACGGATCGAGGGGTCGAAGTCGCTACAGGTGATCAGGCGGAGCGTGGGACGGTCGAGGGTCTGCCCGCCGTAGACCAGGTTGGTGGGGAACTTGGACTTGAGGAAGTCGCGCACCGCGTCGATCTTGAAGGTGAGCATCGAGCCGTCTGCCCGGGTCACCTGGATCACGTTGCCGGGCTTGAGGTCGCCGAGCTTGAAGAACACCGACGGACCCTGGGTGCTGTCGACGTGGCCCTCGATGATCGAGGGACCGGGCTGACCGGGAGTCGGGGACTTCTCGTACCACGCGGCGTGGTTGAGGTAGGGGCCCGGCTGCGGCACCGCGAGCGTGCCGTCGGACGACAACCCGATCGGGTGCACCGGGGAGTCGACCCCGATGGACGGGATCTTGATCGTGACGGGCTCCGAGGCGCCCAGCGGCTTCTTGCCCGGCGTGGTCACCGTCGGGGCGGAGCTGCCCTGGTCAGCCTTGGGCGACGTGGTCGCGGGGCTCGGCGGGTCGATCTTCCCGGCGTCGTGCGGCTGGGGAGCGCTGACCTGGGCGAGGATCACCACCAGGACGAGTGCAAGGCCGGCCGCCACGGCCGCCAGGGCGAGCAGGAGCCCGCCCCGACGACCGAGCGACCAGCCATTGCGTGTCATCGGTTGGGTCAGGCCTTCACGGTGCGGCGACGCACCGAGTAGAGGGCCAGACCGGCACCACCGGCGACGAGGCCACCGGCGAGACCGAGAAGACCGGAGTCCTCCATGCCCGAGGTGGAACCGTTACCCGTGGCGACACCACCGGACGGCATGGCGCTCAGGGCGCCACACAGCGCCGGCGAGGTGGCGGCCAGCGGGAGGCTGGGCACCAGGTCGCTCTTCTCGCCCTGGGCCTGCTTGCTCAGGGTGGCGGGGTCCAGACCGTGCACGACGATGACGGCGGTGCCGTTCTGGATCGAGGACACCGTCTTCGGGTCGAGCTGGATGGTCCGCTTGTAGCTCGTGCTCGAGCCACCCGGGGCGATCTTGATGTTGGTACCGGCCGCAGCCGAGGTGTCGCCCTTGGTCGAGAGCGTCGTACCGATGGCGCCGTACGCCGGGCCGCCCTCGGTCGTGCTGATCACGCCGTCGCCGTTCTTGTCGGCCTGCGTGGTCGGGCAGGCGCCCTGACCGTCGATGTGGATGTGCTGGACGTGCGGGTAGGGAGCGCCGTTGAACGTCCCGGCCAGACCGCTGAAGCTCTCGGTCACGGTGGCGCTGCTGCCGTTCAGGTTCAGGGTCAGCATGCCGGAGCCCGAAGCGTGGTTCAGCGGGTTCAGGGTGGTCGAGTAGTTCGTCCCGGCCGCGTGGGCCGGACCCGCGAGAGCCAACGGAACGGCGGCCACCGCGAGAGGAGCCAGAATTCGAAGTGCCTTCTGCATGAGTTTCTCTCCTTCATCTCGGAGCCCCCGGTGACTGGATTTCCCAGCCCCGTGGCGGGGGTCTCACAGTGGGGCATTCGGCTCCGCTGCGCTTCCGGATTGGTGCGATTTGAGATCCTGGTGCGATGAGGCACACACCAAGCCGGAGCGCGGCTCCGCTCCGAATCCCTGGCATGACTCTGCGAACCCTCGTTCCTCTCGTCGCGTGTGCGGCGCTGCTCGCCGGTTGCGGCAGCTCCACGTCCTCGACCGCGGACGAGCAGACCCACCGGATGCCCGACGGGACGGTGATGAGCGGCTCGGCCATGCCCGACTCGACGATGCCTGGCTCGGCGATGACCGGTATGAACATGGATGCCTCGGCCCACGAGCCCTCGGAGACCGCCTCCATGATCTGCGGTGAGGAGATCCGGGGCGCCGTGGGCAGCACCCTCGAGATCGGCCGGGCGCCCGTCGGCCTGCACTCCTGGGACCCCGGTACGAAGCTGTTCAGCTGCACCTACCAGCTCAGCGGCGGTGACCTGCGGATGTCGGTCCACGACGCCGAGGGAGCAGCCGAGGGCACCGCGTACTACGACCACCTCAGGGCGCGGCTTCCCGGGGTCAAGGACATCAAGGGCCTGGAGAACTTCGGCTTCCCCGCCTTCGAGACGCCCCGCGGTGACGTCGTGTTCATCAAGGACCACAAGACGCTCTGGGTCGACGCCACCCGCCTCGCGCGGACCGGCCTGCCGAAGGGCACCAGCCGCACCGTGGTGGCCTACGGCGTCGCCGCGGCGGTCATCGCCTGCTGGACCGAGTGACGACGCCGCACGGAATGGGTCCCCGGGGGTGCGGCCGGCCACCCGGGAAGGGGACAATGGCGTTGGGGCCGACGTGTAACGTCGTCTGCTCCACCATCAGTGTCCGTGGGCCATGGGGTCCAGGGCAACCCAGCGCGTCCGGAAGAGTCATGTGAAGCGTTTCATCAGGAGCCCGTGGATCTGGATCGTGATCGCGGTCGTCGGCGTGCTCGTCGCCCTGCAGTACCTCGCCCCCAACGGCGGGTACGACGAGGTCGACAACTCGCAGATGACCCAGTGGATCAGTTCGGGCCAGGTCGACGAGATCCAGTTCGTCGACGGCGACCAGCAGATCAAGGCGACCCTGGACCCCGGAGTCCGATCGGCGGGCGACAAGGTCACGACGTACTGGCTCGACGGCACCCAGAACAGGCTCGAGTCGGCCGCGCAGGCCCAGTACGACAAGGGCAAGATCAAGGACGTCACCGTCAAGGTGTCGCGGCCGAGCATCTTCGGCTCCATCCTGGCCACGCTGCTGCCGATGGTGGCAATCGTGCTGGTATTCCTCTTCCTGATGAACCAGGCCCAGGGCGGCGGCCGCGGCATCATGCAGTTCGCCAAGTCGAAAGCCAAGCTGATCTCCAAGGACATGCCGAAGACCACGTTCGGCGACGTGGCCGGCTGTGAGGAGGCCATCGAGGAGCTCGGGGAGATCAAGGAGTTCCTCCAGGAGCC
>JBPCQY010000149.1:0-9461 GCA_050997635.1 Nocardioides sp. | reverse complement strand
GGACTTCGTCCCTCCTCAACCACCGAGGACACGGGACTTCGTCCCTCCTCAACCACCGAGGACGCGGGACTTCGTCCCTCCTCAACCACCGAGGACGCGGGACTTCGTCCCTCCTCAACCACCGAGGACGCGGTGGATCCGGTGGTTGAGGAGGTTGCGCAGCAACCGTCTCGAAACCACCCCGCGGCGCGGCTCGACATCACCTCCGACGACGACTGGGCGGCGGCACTGGCCTGGGTCGAGGAGCACTGGGGCGGGCTCGACGTCCTGGTCAACAACGCCGGCGTCGCCGGCGGCGGCCGGATCGACGTGGCCGGCATGGACGAGTGGGAGTGGATCACCGGCATCAACCTGTTCGGCGTGGTCCGCGGCTGCCGCACGTTCACGCCGATGTTCAAGGCCCAGCGCTCCGGGCGGATCGTCAACGTGGCCTCGCTGGCCGGGCTCGTGCACCCGGCCGGGATGGCGTCGTACAACGCGGTCAAGGCCGGCGTCGTCGCGCTCACCGAGACTCTCGGCCACGAGCTCGCGCCGTACGACGTGGGCGCGAACGTCGTGTGCCCGTCGTACTTCCGGACCAACCTGCTCAGCTCGATGCGCGGCGCCGACACGGCCCTGGCCGGTGTGGTGTCGCACCTCGTCGAGTCCTCGCCGATCTCGGCCGACCAGATCGCGGCGGCCGTGCTCGCGGGGATCGACGCCGGCGACGAGCTGATCCTGCCCGACCCGGCGGCCCAGGCGGCGTACGACCTCAAGGTCGGCAACCGGCCGGCGTACGACGCGCAGATGCGGCACCAGGCGGAGGCGCTGGACAAGATCCGCTGACAGTGCAACGCCGAAGGCCCCGCAAACGTCAGTGGTGCATGGAGATGCGCAGGCCTCGCTCACGCCGGCCACGGTCGAACCGTGGGCGCTGCCCGGGATCAAGGCCTACGTCGCCGGACCCAGCGACCTGGGGGACCTGGCGCCGTACTTCCGCGGGATGCTCGGCTGAGCCGTCCCACTAGGCTCGCTGGTCGTGAGCACCCGTGACGAGGGCAATCCTGCCGAGCCGGTCCGCGACGAGGACGCCTTCGACGTCGAGGCCGTCGCCGGGTGGCTCCGCGAGCACGCCGAGGCCTTCCGCGACGACCTCGACGGGACGCCCGAGGTGGGCCAGTTCCCGGGGGGCGCGTCCAACCTGACCTACCTGCTGCGCTATCCGCGGCGCGACCTGATCCTGCGCCGGCCACCGACGGGAGTGAAGGCCAAGAGCGCGCACGACATGGGCCGCGAGTTCACCATCCAGGGCGCGCTCGCGCCGGTCTTCCCGTACGTCGCCACGATGGTCGGCCACTGCGAGGACGAGTCGGTGATCGGCTCGGAGTTCTACGTGATGGAGCGGCTCGAGGGCCAGATCCTGCGTCGCGACCTGCCGCCCACCGTGACGACCGAGCAGGCCTCCGAGCTCTGCGGCCACCAGCTCGACGTACTCGTGGCGCTGCACTCGGTCGACGTCGAGGCAGTGACCGCGCTGGCGGCGATGAACCGGGGTGCGGGGTACGTCGACCGCCAGGTCGAGGGCTGGACCGACCGGCTGGCCAAGGCCGCCACCGACGACCTCGGCGACTGGTCTCCCGTCACCGACTGGCTCGACGAGCACCGCCAGCCGGACGTCGCGCAGCGACTGATCCACAACGACTGGCGTTTCGACAACATGGTGCTCGGCGACGACCTGCGGATCGTGGGTGTCCTCGACTGGGAGATGGCCACCGTCGGCGACCCGCTGATGGACCTCGGCGGCGCGATGGCCTACTGGATCCAGGACGACGACGACCAGTGGTTCCGCCAGTTCCGCCGTCAGCCGAGCAACGCCCTCGGCATGTGGACGCGCGACGAGATCGTGGCGCGTTACTGCGAGCGGATGAGGTTCGAGATGACGCCGGAGCGGTGGCGGTTCTACGAGGTCTTCGGGCTGTTCCGGCTCGCGGTGATCGCCCAGCAGATCTGGTACCGCTACTACCACGGGCAGACCCACAACGAGGCGTACGCCAGGTTCGGGCCGGCGGTCGGCCAGCTCGAGCAGCGCTGTCGCACCCTGCTGGGGCTCTGATGGGGTTGGTGCTGCTGGTCCGGCACGGGCAGGCGTCGTTCGGCGCCGACGACTACGACGTACTCTCCGCGACCGGGTGGGCGCAGAGCCGGGTGCTCGGCCGCTTTCTGCGCGACCTGACCCCCGGTGCTGTGCTGCACGGCGACATGCGGCGCCAGCGTGAGACCGCCGAGGCGATGACCGAGGGCGCCGGCTGGGACGTCGTACCCGAGGTCGACCCGGGCTGGAACGAGTTCGACCACATCGGCGTCATCTCACGCGCCCCGGAGCTGGCCGCCGAGCTGAGCGACCGGCGCGCGTTCCAGCGCGCCTTCGTCGAGGCGACCGCGCGCTGGTCGGGTGGTGCGCACGACGACGAGTACGACGAGACCTGGGTCGCCTTCGTCACCCGCATCCGGGGCGCTCTCGACCGGACCTGCGCCCGCAACGGCGTGAGCGTCGTGTCATCGTCCGGTGGCCCGATCGCCGTCGCCTGCGCCACGTTGGTCGACCCCGAGGCAAGCGCCGACGAGCTGCCCCGGCTGTGGAACGCCTTCAACACCGTCAGCGCCAACGCCGCCGTCACCCGCGTGCTCGTCGGCTCGACCGGGCGCCGGATGCTGACCTTCAACGAGCACACGCATCTCCCGCGTGACCTGGTCACCTATCGGTAGCCACTGGTTTCGAGACGGTTGCTGCGCAACCTCCTCAACCAGCGGGATGCTCTGCCTCCTCAACCAGCGGGATGCTCTGCCTCCTCAACCAGCGGGATGCTCTGCCTCCTCAACCAGCGGGATGCCCCGCCTCCTCAACCAGCCAGGGCTGGTTGAGGAGGGCGCTCTGGCGCCCGTCTCGAAACCAGATCTCCACTCCGCTCGACGTACGAGCGCCGCGCAGCGCAGGGCGGATCTGCCGGGAGCAGCACGCCCTTCGGCCGGCGTACGACGGGTGTCAACGTGGTCACATGACCGACCAACCCACCCGGACCCGGCTCGACGACGAGCTCGCCGGCAGCCTGCTGGAGCAGCGCACCCTGCTCATGGACGGCGTGCTCGACGAGGCGCTCGGGGCCAGGCTCTCGACCGGCCTGCTGGTGCTCAGCGAGCGCGACCCGCAGGCCGACATCCACCTCCTCATCAACTCACCGGGCGGGTCTGTGCCGGCGATGCTGGCGATCCGCGACGTGATGAAGCTGGTCTCCAACGACGTCACGACGCTCGCGATGGGGATCGCGTGCAGCGCGGGACAGTTCCTGCTCAGCTCCGGCACGAAGGGCAAGCGCTCCGCGCTGCCCCACGCGCGCGTGCTGCTCCACCAGGGCTCGGCCGGCATCGGCGGCACCGCCATGGACATCGCGATCCAGGCCGACGACCTCAAGCACACCCGCGACACCGTGCTGCGGCTGATCAGCGAGGACACCAGCCAGGACGTCGAGACCGTGGAGCGCGACTCGCGCCGAGACCGCTGGTTCACCGCGCAGGAGGCTCGTGACTACGGATTTGTCGACCGCATCGTCACCTCGCTCGACGAGGTCCGCCCCACCACCGTCCGCCACCTCGGCCTGGGAGTCCGCTCATGAGTTCGTACGCCGTCCCCTACGTCACCACCCAGACCAACCGCGGCGAGCGCACGGTCGACGTCTACAGCCGGCTGCTCGCCGACCGCATCATCTACCTCGGTACGCCGATCGACGACGGCGTCGCCAACACCGTCATCGCCCAGCTGATCCATCTGGAGTCGGAGAGTCCCGACACCCCGATCAACCTCTACCTCAACTCACCCGGCGGCTCGATCCCGGCGATGCTGGCGATCTACGACGCGATGAAGTTCGTGCACCCCGAGATCGAGACGGTCTGCGTCGGGCAGGCGGTGGCCACGGCCGCCGTACTCCTTGCGGGCGGGGCGCCCGGCCGGCGTCAGATCCTGCGCCACGGCCGGGTGGTGCTGCACGCGCCGGCTGCCGAGGGCCGCGGCACCATCCCCGACCTGATCTTGGAGGCCGAGGAGGTCGAGCGCGTCCGGTCGCTGCTCGAAGAGGTGCTGGCTCACGAGACCGGCAAGAGCGCCGAGCGGGTGCGTGCCGACACCGAGCGCGATCTGGTGCTCACCGCCGAAGCGGCGGTGGAGTACGGCGTGGTCGACGCGGTTGTCTCGGAGCGGAAGCTGGACCCTGTGGTTCAGGCCGCGAGGCAGACCGGGCCCTGAATCCGCCCGATCTCGGCGACCCGTGCCGCCAGCTCGGTGACCGACAGCCCGAGCGCGCCGGTCATCGCGGCGAGCAGCTCGCTGGACGGGTCCTTCAGACCGCGCTCGACCTCGGAGAGGTACTGCGGCGACACCCCCGCGTCACCGGCCACATCGACCAGACGCTGCCCCGACGCGAGGCGCTCGCGGCGCAGCTCGCGGCCGACCGCCTCGCGCCACAGCGGCTCCAGCTCGGTGGGTCGGCGGTCTGGCCGGCGGGAAGGGAACGAGACGAGGTCACCCATGACCTGAGGCTAGGCCGGCAGCCGGCCCGGAGACGAGGCGTTCTGCTCACAGCGGAACGCAAACCCGGTCAAGCCCGGGTCCGGCCGGACGGGGGAAGATGGAGCCGTGGCTGAGCTGGTGGCGGTGTGCGTGGTGCACGAGCTGATCGACGGCTTCTACCATCCGAGTGCCATCGACAAGCGGCCCGTCGACGGGCCGGTGCGGATCACCGAGCTCGGGCCCGACTGCGACGAGCACGTGGACAAGGCCCATGGCGGTGTCGACGGTGCGGTCTACGTCTACGCGCAGGAGGACGCCGACTTCTTCGGCGAGCGGCTCGGCCGGGAGATCCCGCCGGGGCTGCTCGGTGACAACCTGCGCACGACCGGGCTCGACGTGACCGGAGCGCGGCTGGGGGAGCGGTGGCGCATCGGCGACGTACTCCTGGAGGTGCGCAAGCCGCGCACGCCGTGCAAGAACCTCTCCCTGCGGATGGGCGTCGACGGCTTCCACGCCGAGTTCAACAGGACCGGCCGCGTCGGGGCGCTCTGCCGGGTGCTCGAGACCGGCGCGATCCGGGCCGGCGACGAGGTGGTCGTCGAGCACCGGCCCGATCACTCGGCCACCCTGGGTGACTACGTCACCGGCCTCTCCCCGGCCCAGGCCCGCAGCCTGCTCGACGCCGACCTCGCCCTGGTCAGCGCCGTCCGCGCCAGGGCGAAGCGGGCCGCGTCTCGCGGATGACCGAACGTTCGCTCACCACGACACGCCTGGCCCCAACTCTTGCATACTCGGTATCCTGGGTGCTATACATACCCGGTATCCCGGCTCCACGGGGGTGTCGGGATACGCCCATACGGGAGGGGTGCCGCGATGTCGGTGCGCAACGCGTTGCTGGCGCTGCTGGAGCAGGGGCCGATGTACGGCTACCAGCTCCGCAGCGAGTTCGAGTCGAGGACGGGCGCCACCTGGCCGCTCAACATCGGGCAGGTCTACACGACCCTGGCCCGGCTGGAGCGCGACGGCCTGGTCACCGGCGCCGACGCCGACGAGGAGGGTCACCTGGTCTTCCACGTGACCGATCGGGGCCGCGACGAGGTCGCGGCCTGGTTCACCACCCCGGTCCGGCGCACCCAGCCGCCACGCGACGAGCTGGCTATCAAGCTGGCGCTGGCGGTCACGGTGCCGGGAGTCGACGTCGCCACGGTGATCCAGCGGCAGCGGTCGGCGACGATGACCGGCCTGCAGGACTACACCCGGCTCAAGCGGCAGGCCGACGGAGGGCTGCGCTCCAGCCGCGACCTCGCCTGGAGCCTGGTGCTCGACTCGCTGGTGTTCAACGCGGAGGCCGAGATCCGGTGGCTCGACCACTGCGAGGCCCGGCTCCGTCGCGCCGCCCGCGAGGCCGCCGCCCCCTCGTCGGTCGAGCGAAGTCGAGACCATCCCACCTCGGTGGTCGAGCGAAGTCGAGACCCCCGATGACCGCCGTGCTCAGCCTCGACCAGGTCACCCGCGTCCATGGCGAGGGCGAGACCGCCGTGACGGCCCTGCGCGCCGTCAGCTTCGCTTCGTACGCCGGTGAGCTGGTCGCGGTGATGGGCCCGTCCGGATCGGGCAAGTCCACGCTCCTGACGCTCTCGGGTGGGCTCGACGCACCGACCTCGGGCGTCGTCAGCGTCGAGGGCCACGACCTCGCAAGCCTCGGCAACCCCGGCCGGGCCCGGATGCGGCGTACGTCGATCGGCTACGTCTTCCAGGACTTCAACCTGATCCCGGCGCTGACCGCGGCCGAGAACGTCTCCCTGCCCCTCGAGCTCGACGGCGCGAACGGCCGCGCCGCCCGCAAGGCCGCGGTCGCCGCACTGACCGAGGTCGGCATCCCCGAGCTCGCGCGCCGGTTCCCCGACGAGATGTCGGGCGGCCAGCAGCAGCGGGTCGCGATCGCCCGCGCGATCGTCGGCGAGCGCCGGCTGATCCTGGCCGACGAGCCCACCGGTGCCCTCGACACCGAGACGGGCGAGGACATCCTGCGGTTGCTGCGGGCGCGCTGCGACGCCGGTGCGGCCGGTGTGCTGGTCACCCACGAGGCCCGGCACGCCGCCTGGGCCGACCGGGTGGTGTTCCTGCGTGACGGGGTCATCGTCGACGAGTCGGGCAGCGACCGGCCGAGCGCGCTGCTCGACCAGGCCCGGGGATGAAGCTCCTGGCGGGCTGGCCGACCGCACTGCGGCTGGCCCGCCGCGACGCCGTACGAGCCAGGGGACGAAGCCTGCTCGTGCTCGTGATGATCGCGCTGCCCGTGCTCGCGGTGACGGCCGCCGACGTCGTCTATGCGACCGAGAAGGTCTCCGGCACCGAGTCGCTCGATCGCCGCCTCGGCACCGCCGACGCCCGGCTGGTCGTGCAGCCCGGCCTGGGCCGCGTGGTGCAGGGAGCCGACCCCGACGTCGGCGCGAGCTCGGTGGGCTCCGGCAAGAGCACGGTCGTCGGACTCCCGGACATCGGTCGCATCCTGGGCCACTCGGTCCCGGCCACCGAGACCCGCGACGGCGTGACCAAGGTGACCACCGACGCGGGAGCGGTGATGGCGCAGTCGACCGAGCTCGACCTGCGCAGCCCGCTGACCCAGGGTCTGTTCCGGCTCTCCTCGGGGCGCTGGGCGACCCGCGCCGACGAGGTGGACATCAACGCCGCGCTGGCGTCCCACGGCTTCGCGATCGGCGACAGCCTGACCTTGGCGGGCGGCGACCAACGTCGGGTCGTCGGCATCGCCGAGTCCTCGAGCGTGCGCAGCACTCCCGAGGTCGCCGGGCCCCTGGGCTCCCTGGCGCTGAGCATCCCCAGGAACACGCACACCTGGTACGTCGGCGGCGGGCCGGTCACCTGGGATCACGTGCTGGCCCTGAACCGGCTCGGGGTCACGGTGCTCTCCCGCGACGTGCTGCTGCACCCGCCCAGCGACTCGGCCCTGCCGGCCAACGTGCGCGACATGGGCAGCCAGAACGACGCCCAGCTGACGCAGATCGTGATCCTGGTCGTGGTGATGGCGCTGCTCGAGCTTGTGCTACTGGCCGGGCCTGCCTTCGCGGTCAGCGCCCGCCGGCACAGCCGGACCCTGGCCCTGATGGCCGCCAGCGGCGGCACCCCGCGCCAGTCGCGCCGGGTCATCCTCGCCAGCGGTCTGGTGTTGGGGACGACCGCGGCCGTCGCGGGCGCCGTCCTCGGCATCGGAACGGCGTACGCCGTGCTGCCGTTCGTGCAGCGGATGTCGGGCGACTGGTTCGGCCCCTTCGACGTGAACGTCGAGCACGTGCTCGGGATCGTCCTGTTCGGCCTCGCCAGTGCCGTGCTCGCTGCCGTCGTACCCGCTTGGATCGCGTCGCGCCAGGACGTCGTGGCCGTGCTGTCCGGGCGTCGCGGCGACCGGGCCCCGAGCCTGAAGTCGCCGGTGCTCGGCGTCCTGCTCCTCGGTGCGGGCGTGGTCGGTGCCGGGCTCGGAGCCCAGCAGTCGTCGGGTGAGTTCCTGATCGCCATCGCCGCGGTGCTGGCCGTGCTGGGCATGATCCTGCTCGTGCCACTGGTCGTCACCGCCGTGGCGCGTCTCGGGGCGCGGCTGCCGCTCCCACTGAGGTACGCCGTCCGCGACGCCGCGCGCCACCGCACCCGCACGGTGCCGGCGGTCGCCGCCGTCGCCGCGACCGTGGCGGGCGTCGTGGCCCTCGGCATCGCCAACAGCTCCGACGCGGCCCAGAACCGGGAGACCTACACGCCCGTGCTGCCGATGGGGCAGGCGTCGCTCTCGGTCTACCAGGGGCATCGGGACTGGCCGGCGTACGCCGCGGTGGTGCGTCGGATCGTGCCCGGCGCGACCGTCACCCGGATCCGGGGCCTGCCCGACGGTCCGCTCCACTTCCGGGTCCCGGGCACCCCGGGCGAGCTGCTCGACGCCTACGGGGGGAGCCTCGGCTCGACGGTGCTGGTCGACGACCGGTCGGTGCCGGTGGAGGTGCGGCCGCTGACCGATGCCGAGAGGGCCCGGGTGCGCGACACCCTGGGGCGAGGTGGGGCCGTGGTGTTCACGTCCAGCCCCGTCGACGCCGCCGAGGTGACGCTGAGAGGCAAGGTCTTCGGGGGGCACGGGCATCCCCAGAAGCTCACTCCCATCACGGTGCCGGCGCTGTTCCTCCCGGTGCAGCCCGGCGCGGTCTCCTTGCTGCAGGGGGTCATCGCTCCCTCGGTGGCGCACAAGGCCGGGGTGGCTCCGGAGACTGTCGGGCTGCTCGCGAGTGGGACCACGATCAGCAAGCAGCAGGAGGCCGACGTCAACGAGGTGATGGGCGGCCTGACGGACAACGCCTACTTCTACGTCGAGCGTGGCTACCAGGACTCCAACGCCACCAAGATCCTGCTGCTGATCCTCGGCTGCCTCGGCGGCGTGCTGATGCTGGGCGGCACCCTGACCGCGACCTTCCTCGCACTCTCGGACGCCCGACCCGACCTGGCCACCCTGTCCGCGGTCGGGGCCGCGCCCCGCACCAGGCGCGGCGTCGCCGCGGCGTACGCCGTGGTGATCGGCCTGGTGGGGGCGGTGCTCGGCGCCCTCGTGGGGTTCATCCCCGGCATCGCGGTGACCTATCCGCTCACGCGTCCCTACAGCGGACACGTCGGCCCGTCGCACTACCTCGACGTGCCGTGGCTGCTGATCGGCTCGCTGGTGGTCGTGCTACCGCTGCTGACGGCGGCCGTGGTCGGGCTCACCGCCCGGTCGCGACTCCCGCTGGTGGCGCGGCTGGACTAGACGGTGGGGCCGCCGGGCATGCGCCGGTGGATGTCTTCGCTCATCCGCACGATCGCGAGGTAGAACTCCAGCGTCATCCGGATGAAGGCCAGGTAGACCAGCGCGGCGACCGCGCCGACGATC
>JBPCQY010000085.1:0-5438 GCA_050997635.1 Nocardioides sp. | reverse complement strand
GCCTACCTCGGCGGCTTCGGCATCGCCGCAGCCCTTGCCGGGGGAGCCGACGTCGTCGTCACCGGCCGGGTCACCGACGCCTCGCTCGTCGTCGGACCGGGGGCCTGGTGGCACGGCTGGACCCACGAGGCGTACGACGAGCTGGCCCTGGCCATGGTCGCCGGCCACGTGATCGAGTGCGGCGCCCAGGCGACGGGCGGCAACTTCTCGGGCTTCCTCTCGCTGCCGGGCCGCGACCGGCCGCTCGGTTTCCCGATCGCCGAGGTGGCGGCCGACGGCTCGTCGGTGATCACCAAGCACCCGGGCACCGGCGGTGCGGTCACGGTCGACACGGTGACCGCGCAGCTGATGTACGAGATCCAGGGGCACCGTTACCTCGGGCCCGACGTGACCGCCGACCTGGCGCTGGTGGGACTCGCCCAGGTCGGTGACGACCGGGTCGCGACCACCGGGGAGCACGGCCTCGGGGGGCCGCCGCCCGAGCGGCTGAAGGTGTGCGTCAACGAGCTCGGCGGCTTCCGCAACACGTGTGAGTTCGTGCTGACCGGGCTCGACCTCGACGCCAAGGCCGACTGGGTCCGGGCGCAGCTCTCGCCGAGGCTCACCGCGGCGTCGGTCACCTGGACCCGCTCGGGGCGGCCAGCCGTCGACGCCGACACCGAGGAGAGCGCGTCCTGCCTGCTCCGCTGCACGGTGCAGGACCCTGTCGCGGACCCGGTCGGGCGCGCGTTCACCGGCCCGGCGGTCGAGCTCGCGCTCGCGTCGTACCCCGGCTTCACGATGAGCGGTCCGCCCGCCCGGCCCACGCCGTACGGGATCTATCGGGCGGAGTACGTCGACCGGTCGGCCGTCAACCACACCGTCGTGCACGCCGACGGCCACCGGGAGGTGGTCGCATGACCACCCCGCTCGGCGCGTTCGTGCACGCCCGCTCCGGCGACAAGGGCGGCGACGCCAACCTGGGACTGTGGGTCGCCAACGACGGGTCCGCCCTGCGCGAGCAGCGCGTCGCATGGTTGCTGGCGACCGTCACGCCCGACTTCGTGCGCGCCCTGCTGCCCGAGGCGGACGACCTCGACGTCGAGGTTTTCGCGCTGCCCAACCTGGGCGGGGTCAACCTCGTCATCCACGGTCTGCTCGGTCGGGGCGTCGCTGCCTCGACCCGCTTCGACCCGCAGGCCAAGGGCCTCGGCGAGTGGGCTCGCGCGCGGCACGTCGACGTCCCGGAGGTGTTGTTGTGACCGAGGAACGGGAGGCGCTGCGCCGGACGACAGCCGAGCGGCACCACCGCGGCGCCCGGATCCTGCCGATCGAGGGAGGGGCGACCGAGGTGCTGACCGATCTCGCCGCCAGGCTGCTGGGGTACGCATCATGAGTGATCTCGACAAGCTCGATCAGCGGAGACCGGCGATGCTCGCCAAGCTCGCCGACCTGGACGCCGAGCACGCCAAGGCCGTCGCCGGCGGCGGGCAGAAGTATGTCGAGCGTCACCACGCCCGCGGCAAGCTGCTGCCGCGTGAGCGGATCGAGCTGCTCATCGACGCGGGCAGCGCGTTCCTGGAGCTGTCGCCGCTGGCTGGCTGGGGCTCCGACTTCACCGTCGGCGCCTCGTTGGTGACCGGCATCGGGGTCGTCGAGGGGGTCGAGTGCCTGATCACCGCCAACGACCCCACGGTCAAGGGCGGCGCGAGCAACCCGTGGACGGTGAAGAAGGGCTTCCGGGCCGCCCAGATCGCCGAGGAGAACCACCTGCCGACCATCTCGCTCGTCGAGTCGGGCGGCGCCGACCTGCCGACCCAGAAGGAGATCTTCATCCCCGGCGGCAAGGTCTTTCGGGACCTGACCCGCTCCTCGGCCCGCAAACAGCCCACAGTCGCGCTCGTGTTCGGCAACTCCACAGCCGGCGGTGCCTACGTGCCCGGGATGTCGGACTACACCGTCATGGTGAAGGGGCAGGCAAAGGTGTTCCTGGGTGGCCCACCTCTCGTGAAGATGGCCACCGGAGAGGAGTCGGACGACGAGTCACTCGGAGGCGCGGAAATGCACGCGCGCATCTCCGGCCTGGCCGACTACCTGGCGGCAGACGAGCACGACGCGATCCGGATCGGGCGACGGATCGTGGCGCGGCTCAACTGGCGCAAGGCCCGGGGTTTCGAGACGGGACTTCGTCCCTCCTCAACCACCGGGGCGACGGGACTTCGTCCCTCCTCAACCACCGGGGCGACGGGACTTCGTCCCTCCTCAACCACCGGGGCGTTCGAGGAGCCGGACGCCGACCCCGACGGTCTGCTCGACCTGATCCCCACCGACCTCAAGGAACCGTTCGACCCCCGCGAGGTGATCGTGCGGGTCTGCGACGGCACCGGTCCCGGCAACGAGCGACCCTTCGACGAGTTCAAGCCGCTCTACGGCACCTCGCTGGTCACCGGTTGGGCGCGCCTGCACGGGCGCCAGATCGGCATCCTCGCGAACGCCCAGGGCGTGCTGTTCAGCGAGGAGGCGCAGAAGGCGACCCAGTTCATCCAGCTCGCCAACCAGATCGACGTACCCCTGCTGTTCCTGCACAACACCACGGGCTACATGGTCGGCAAGGAGTACGAGCAGGGGGGGATCATCAAGCACGGCGCCCAGATGATCAACGCCGTCTCCAACTCTGGGGTGCCCCATCTCAGCGTGATCATGGGGGCGTCGTACGGCGCGGGCAACTACGGGATGAACGGTCGCGCCTACGACCCGCGCTTCCTGTTCACCTGGCCCAGCGCCAAGAGCGCGGTGATGGGCCCGGCCCAGCTCGCCGGGGTGCTGTCGATCGTTGCGCGCGCGGCGTCCGAGGCGCGCGACCAGGAGTACGACGAGGCCGGCGACCAGCAGATGCGCGACTTCATCGAGGCGTCGGTGGAGGAGCAAAGCCTGCCGTTCTTCCTCTCCGGGATGCTCTACGACGACGGCGTGATCGACCCGCGCGAGACCCGCACCGTGCTCGCGATCTGCCTCTCGGTGATCGAGAACGCGCCGATCAGGGGCACCGACGGCTACGGGGTCTTCAGAACATGATCACCCGACTGCTGGTCGCCAACCGCGGCGAGATCGCGCGCCGGGTCTTCGCGACCTGCCGCCGCCTCGGCATCGAGACGGTCGCGGTGCACTCCGACGTCGACGCAGGGCTGCCGTTCGTGCGCGAGGCCGATCTCGCCGTACGGCTGCCGGGCAACACCCCGGCCGAGACCTACCTGCGTGCCGATCTGATCGTGGCCGCGGCGAAGAAGACCGGCGCCGACGCGGTGCATCCCGGCTACGGCTTCCTGTCCGAGAACGCCGAGTTCGCACAGGCGGTGCTCGACGCCGGGCTGACCTGGGTCGGTCCGGCCCCGGACGCGATCGTGCGGATGGGTTCCAAGATCGAGGCCAAGCGGCTGATGGCGGCCGCCGGCGTACCCGTGCTCACCGCGCCCGACCGTCCCACCGCCGACGACCTGCCGCTGCTGGTGAAGGCCTCGGCGGGCGGCGGCGGTCGCGGGATGCGCGTGGTCCGCGATCTCGGGGCACTCGACTCCGAGGTGGCGGCCGCGGCCGACGAAGCCGCATCCGCGTTCGGTGACGGCGCCGTCTTCGTCGAGCCGTACGTCGAGCACGGCCGCCATGTCGAGGTGCAGGTGCTGGGGCACCAAGGCGGCATCCTGGTGCTCGGCGAGCGCGACTGCTCGATCCAGCGCCGCCACCAGAAGATCGTCGAGGAGTGCCCCGCCCCCGGGCTCTCCGACGCGACCCGGTCGGCGCTGCACGCCGCCGCAGCCTCGGCGGCCGCCGCCGTCGACTACCGCGGCGCCGGCACCGTGGAGTTCCTCTACGACCCCGCGACCGAGCGGTTCTTCTTCCTCGAGATGAACACCCGCCTCCAGGTCGAGCACCCCGTCACCGAGCTCGTGCACGGCGTCGACCTGGTCGAGCTCCAGCTGCGAGTCGCCGAGGGCCGTGAGCTCGACCCGCGTGCGATCGGCGAGACCTACGGTCATGCCATCGAGGTTCGGCTCTACGCCGAGGACCCGGCCGCCGACCACCAGCCGCAGAGCGGTCTGCTGACAATGCTCGACGTCCCCGGCGTCGACGTCGAGTTCGACCTCCTCAACCGCCCCGGGCTGCGGCTCGACTCCGGCTACGAGTCCGGCAACGAGGTGTCGACCCACTACGACGCGATGCTGGCCAAGCTGGTGGCCTGGGCGCCGACCCGGGAAGAGGCGATCCGCCGGTTGGCCGCAGCGCTGCGCCGGGCCCGGATCCACGGCGTCACCACCAACCGTGACCAGCTGGTCGAGATCCTCGGCGACCCGGACTTCGTCGCCGGCCGGCTGAGCACGGCGTTCCTCGCAGAACGGAAGTTCGTCCGCCCACACGCCGACCCGGGTGCCGGGGTCGCCGCTGCCCTGGCGCTGGCCGAACGCGACGCCGCCGACCGGCGGGTGCAGCGGGGAGTCCCGGTGGCGTGGCGCAACGTGGTCGGCCAGCCCCAGGTGACCCGGTTCGAGCCCGACCTCGAGGTGGCGTGGTACGGCGGGCGCGAGGGGTACGCCGTCGAGGGATTCACGGTCGTGGCCGCGAGCGCCGACGAGGTCCGCCTGGCGGTCGACGGCGTGGAGACGACGTACACGGTCGACGTCCACGGCGACCGCATCGACGTCGACTCACCGCAGGGGCACACCAGCCTGCGGCACCTGCCGCGCTTCACCGATCCGGCCAACACGGTCGCCAGCGGGTCCCTGCTCGCCCCGATGCCGGGCACCGTGGTGAGCGTGGCGGTCGAGGAGGGCGCCGACGTGGCCGCCGGTCAGACGGTCGTCGTGCTCGAGGCGATGAAGATGCAGCACACGGTGACCGCGCCGCACGCCGGCACCGTGACCCAGATGTCCGTCCAGGCCGGGGCCCAGGTGGCCGCCGGAGAGGTGCTGGCCGTAGTGGAGGAGCAGGAATGAACGAGTTCACCGAGTCCGACGAGCGCCGCACCCTGCGCAAGGAGGTGGCGAAGCTGGCTGCGAAATACGGCCGCGAGTGGTTCACCGAGAAGGCGCGCGCCGGCGAGAAGACGACCGAGCTCTGGCTCGAGATCGCCAAGTTGGGCTACCTCGGTATCAACATCCCCGAGGAGTACGGCGGCGGTGGCGGCGGCATCGGCGACATCGCGGCGGTCTGCGAGGAGCTCGCAGCCCAGGGCTGCCCGCTGCTGCTGATGGTGGTGAGCCCGGCGATCTGCGGCACGATCATCAGCCGCTACGGCACGCCGGTGCAGAAGCAGCGCTGGCTGCCCGGCATCGCCGACGGCACCGGCACGATGGCCTTCGCGATCACCGAGCCCGACGCCGGCACCAACTCTCACAACATCACCACGACCGCCCGCCGCGACCCTTCGACAGGCTCAGGACGACGCGGGGACGAGTGGGTGCTCA
>JBPCQY010000019.1:0-5162 GCA_050997635.1 Nocardioides sp. | reverse complement strand
CGTCCGGGCCGCCTGGACCCTCCGTGCAGAGCGCGACCGGCGCTCGGATCGTCGGACTTCCCGTGGCGTCCTCCCCCTTCCCGCGGCCCGCATGCCCCGGGAAGTGTCAGAAAGACTTCAGACCTTGGTGTTCCGCTGCCCGCCCGGGACCTGCAGGCTGTACCCCATGGCCACACCCACGACGGTTGTTCTGTTCGGCGCCACGGGCGACCTCTCCCGGCGCAAGCTGCTGCCCGGCCTGCTGCACCTGTTCGAGACCGGGCTGATTCCCGAGATCCAGGTGGTCGGCACGTCCCTGGAGGAGCACGACCGCGACTCGTTCGTGGAGTTCGCCCGCGAGGCGGTGACCGAGTTCGGCGGCGAGGACGACATGAACTCCTGGGACGACTTCGCCTCCCGGCTGCGCTTCGCGCCCGGCGAAGGCGGCGCGGAGGTGCTCCGCAAGACCGTGGAGGAGGCGGAGGACGCCGCCGGGTCGGCGGACAACTCCCGCCGGCTGCACTACATGAGCGTGCCCCCGATCGCCGCTCCGGCGGTGATCACCATGCTGCGTGAGGCCGACCTGGTCGAACGCTCACGGGTGGTGATGGAGAAGCCGTTCGGCACCGACCTGGAAAGTGCGATCAAGCTCAACGACCAGGTCCACCAGACCTTCGACGAGAGCCAGGTCTTTCGGATCGACCACTTCCTCGGCAAGGAGGCGGCGCAGAACATCCTCGCCTTCCGCTTCGCCAACGGGCTCTTCGAGCCGATCTGGCACCGCAACCACATCGACCACGTGCAGATCGACGTACCCGAGTCGCTCGGTCTCGACCAGCGCGTCTCCTTCTACGAGGGCACCGGCGCCTACCGCGACATGATCGTCACCCATCTGTTCCAGGTGCTGGCGTTCACGGCGATGGAGCCGCCGACGGCCCTGGAGCCCGCAGCGATCTCGGAGGAGAAGAGCAAGGTGTTCCGCTCGATGCTGCCGATCGAGCCGCACGACGTCGTGCGCGGGCAGTATGTCGGCTACCGCGACATCGACGGAGTGTCCCCCGAGTCGGAGACCGAGACGTTCGTGGCCCTCAAGTGCTACATCGACAACTGGCGCTGGGCCGGAGTTCCGTTCTACCTGCGCACCGGCACGCGGTTGGCGGAGGGCGTGCGGATCATCTCGATCGCCTTCCGCGAGCCACCCAAGTCGATGTTCCCGCCCAACTCCGGGGTCGGCGACCACGGGCCCGACCACCTCACCTTCGACCTGGCCGACGAGGCGAAGATGTCGCTGTCGTTCTACGGCAAGCGGCCGGGCCCTGGCATGAGGCTCGACAAGCTGTCGATGCAGTTCGCGATGCACGACACCGACTGGGCCGGCGCCGTGCTCGAGGCCTACGAGCGGCTCATCTACGACGCCGCACGGGGCGACCGCACCCTGTTCACCAGCGCGGAGGGCATCGAGCGGCTGTGGGAGCTCTCGATGCCCCTGCTCGACAACCCGCCCGTCGTACGCCCGTACGCGCAAGGGTCGTGGGGTCCCAACCAGATCCACCAGCTGGTGGCGCCGTTCGCGTGGCGGCTGCCCTTCGAGCGCGGGTGGCGCGACCCCGACAAGGCGGGTCGCTGAGGCTCAGCCCCGGGTCAGCGAGGAGGCGAGCCGGGTCGCCTGCGACTTGCCGTAGTTGCCGAGGACGCTCAGCTTGCCGTCGGTCAGCCGCTGGTAGACGACCGGGGCGCCCACCACGTCACCACGCACGGTGAGCGCGATCTCCGACCCGACCAGGTCGGCGGTCAGGTCGCTGAGCTGGGAGGTGCCGGTCGGGTCGAGCTGCACCGCGACGTACCACTGCTTGGTCGTGCCGACCTCCTGCGCCTGGGCGGACTGCACGTGGCCCGAGACGGCGGGCGGCTTGAGGAGATAGACCGACCCTCCGGGGTCGCAGGCGATCTCGGAGCCGTCCGAGACGGTGCTCGCTGGCGAGGAGCAGTCATGGCTCGACAGCTCGGTGACGACGTCCTTGGGCACCTGCGGGCCGAGCGGGACGCCCTTGTTGAAGCGGGCGACGACCGAGTGCACGCCGAACTCAAGGGCGTTCACGGGCGGTGCCGACGGCGTACCACTGCTGGTCGGCGCGCCGGTCGAGGACGACTGGTCGCCGGACCCGCAGCCCGTGACGAGGGTGGCGGAGAGGGCGAGCAGGGCGAGCAGGGAGGCGGTGCGCACCCGGCCATTGAACAGGGGTGGCGGTTGCCCTCCCCACGGCGGGTCGGCGTCACGGCGCGCGGAATACTTCGACGGCCAAGGTTGTGGTCCCTGTATGACCACGACAGTTCCGACCATCACGCTCAACGACGACGCGAGGATCCCGCAGCTCGGCTTCGGCGTCTTCCAGGTGCCGCCCGAGCAGACCCAGGAGACGGTCGAGAAGGCCTTGGAGACCGGCTATCGGCACATCGACACCGCGCAGATGTACCAGAACGAGGCCGGGGTCGGTGCCGCGATCGCCGCCGCCGGCCTACCCCGCGAGGAGTTGTACGTCACCACGAAGCTCGACAACGGGTTCCACCGGCCCGACGAGGCCCGCAAGGCGTTCGACCAGAGCCTCGTGAAGCTCGGCCTCGACCGGGTCGACCTGATGCTCATCCACTGGCCGCTGCCCACGTTGTACGACGGCGACTTCGTCTCCACCTGGGAGACCCTGGTCGAGCTTCGCAACAGCGGGACCGCCACCTCGGTCGGCGTCTCGAACTTCGAGCCCGAGCACCTCCAGCGGATCATCGACGAGACCGGTGTGGTCCCCGCCGTCAACCAGGTCGAGATCCACCCCTACTTCGGCAACGAGGCCGTCCGGGCCGCCGACGCCGAGCACGGCATCGCCACCGAGGCGTGGTCGCCGATCGCCCAGGGCAAGGTCAACGACGACGACCAGGTCAAGGCCGTCGCCGACCGGCTCGGGCGTACGCCGGCCCAGGTCACGCTCCGTTGGCATGTCCAGCGTGGCGACATCGTCTTCCCGAAGTCGATGCACCAGGAGCGGATGCGGGA
This sequence comes from Nocardioides sp., assembly GCA_050997635.1. Taxonomy (GTDB): domain Bacteria; phylum Actinomycetota; class Actinomycetes; order Propionibacteriales; family Nocardioidaceae; genus Nocardioides. The sequence continues at coordinate 2,137 of JBPCQY010000019.1, read as the reverse complement.
GAACTTCGCGATCTTCGACTTCGAGCTCGACGACGACGCGATGGCGGCGCTGACCGCCCTCGACCAGGGTGCGGGCGGACGGATCGGGCCCGACCCGAAGACGTTCGACGCCGTCCCCGACTGACCACCGTCGGACCCGACAGCGAGGTCTTGGCGCGTCGTCAGCCGACGGTGACCCGGACCTCGTTCGACGTGGTGCCGGTGTCGGTATCGCGCACGCGGAAGCGGTTCAGCCCCGGCGTGCCGGTCTGGATGTAGGTGGAGAACGTCGAGTTCGTCACCGTCGCGGAGATCGAGTAGAAGTCCTGCCACGAGCCGTTGCTGAGCTTCTGCACCTGCAGCACCGCTCCCTCACCGCCGGGGTAGCTCCCGGTGAGGTCGATATGTCCCATCGGCGAGACCTGGGTCTCGCCGGAGGTCAGGGTGATCTGCTTGCGCGGCTTGGCCGGGGCCTGGGCCGTGCCCGACGGGCTGCTCGACGACGACGTCGAGTGCAGCGTCACGGTCGGCCCCGAGGGACCGTCGGTCTTCTTCGGCTTCGGCAGGTAGAGCGAGGCGCCGGACTGCGAGCCCCGGGCGGCGGCGCTGTCTGCGTTGCCCACGACATGGGCACCGAAGAAGGCCGCGACGCCGGCGATCAGGCCGACGGCGACTCCGACGCCGACGAGCGCGACCAGGCCGTAGAGCACCGGATGTTCCTTACGATCGGACACGGTGGACCACCTCCTTGTCGGCACGCGCGCGCACTGCCTGCCCATTGTCGCCACCCGGACAAGCAGACGTCGAATCAGCAGCCCACACGGCGCCGCCTGCCTCGTTCAGGCAGGCTCGCCGCGGGTGGCGCGCAGTTCCCGCTCGGCGGCTGCATGGACGTCGGTGCGGGCGTCGTAGGACCAGAAGTCGTGCAGCCAGGCGGCCGTGAGGCCGACGCCGGCGACGCAGGCGAGTCCGCCACTGGTGATGGAGCCGCGCACGCTCCACAGGTCCGCGACCACTCCGGCGCGGACCTGGCCGCCGAGCGGACCCAGCGAGTAGGACAGCATCTCGATGCCCGCCAGCCGTCCCCGCATCTGGTCGGGGATGGTCTGGTTCCACACCGTGCCGCGGAAGACGCCCGAGATCATGTCGGCCGCACCCGAGAGCATCAGGAATGTCGCCACCAGCCAGATCGACGGCATCACACCGGCGAGGGCGATCATCGAGCCGTACGCCGCGGCGGCGAGCACGATCGCGCGGCCGTGGTGGTGCACCCGGGCGGTCCAGCCCGAGAGTGCCGTGGCGAGCAGCGCGCCGACGGTCTCGGCGGAGTAGAGCAGGCCCAGGGCGGCCGGGTGACCGAAGACCTCCTGGGCCAGGGCCGGGAAGATCACCACGGGGATCGCGAGCAGCATGGCGGCGATGTCGACCAGGTAGGTGCCGAGCAGGTCGCGGCGGCTCAGTGCGTAGCGCAGGCCCTCCCGGATGCCGGCCAGCGATGGCGGCGTGGTCTCCGCGATGTGCGGGTAGGGCCGCATCAGCACATACATCAGGGTGGCGAGCGCCAGGCCGGTGATGTCGATGGCGTAGCAGAAGCCCAGGCCGACGTAGGCGATCATCAGACCTCCGATCGCCGGGCCGACCAACACCCCGATCTGCATGCCCAGCGAGATCAGGGCGTTGCCGGCCACGAGCTGGTCGTGCCGCAGGGTGCGCGGCATCAGCGCCTCGCGGGAGGGACGCTGGAGCGCCGACGACGAGGCGAGCAACGCGGAGACGACGAAGAGCACCCACACCCGCGGGTGGTCGACGAACGCGTTGGCCAGCAGCGCCACGGTGAAGACCGCCTGCGCCACACCGGTCCAGATCAGCAGGCGCCGGCGGTCGACGTGGTCGGCGAGCGCCCCGCCGTACAGGCCGAAGACGACCAGCGGCACCAGCTCGACCAGGCCGACCGCGCCGACAGCGAAGTTGGAGCCGGTCAGGTGGTAGATCTGGAACGGGATCGCCACGTAGGTGACCATGCCGCCGAGATAGAAGATGGTGCCGGCGAAGAAGAGCAGGCGGAAGTCACGCGAGGCCCGCAGCGGGGTCACGTCCATCCGGATCGCGCGGAAACGTTCACGCCAGGTCACGGTCGGCAATGGTCCCACCCATCGGG
>JBPCQY010000004.1:0-5588 GCA_050997635.1 Nocardioides sp. | reverse complement strand
TCCTCAACCTGCGATGCGCGGGCCTGGTCCTTCTTCGAGGCGTCGGACTTGCCGTCGGAGAGCGGCTGGCCCACCTTGCAGTTGTCGCGGTAGACCGCGGTCGCCTTGAGGCCGAGCTTCCACGACTGGAGGTAGATGTCCTCGATCTCCTCGACCGTGGCCGTCTCGGGGAGGTTGACCGTCTTGGAGATCGCGCCCGACAGGAACGGCTGGGCGGCCGCCATCATCCGCACATGACCCATCGGCGCCAGGGCGCGGGCGCCCATCGCGGTGTCGAAGACCTCGTAGTGCTCGGACTTGAGTCCGGGCGCGTCGATGACGTGGCCGTGCTCGGCGATGAACGCGACGATCGCCTCGACCTGCTCGGGCTGGTAGCCCAGCTTCTCCAGCGCCCGCGGGATGGTCTGGTTGACGATCTGCATCGAGCCGCCGCCGACCAGCTTCTTGAACTTGACCAGCGAGAAGTCCGGCTCGATGCCGGTGGTGTCGCAGTCCATCATGAAGCCGATAGTTCCAGTCGGAGCCAACACACTGGCCTGCGCGTTACGGAAGCCGTTCTTCTCACCGAGCTTGAGCACGCCGGCCCACGCCCTGGTGGCCAGTTTGTGCACCGCGGCGTCCTCGGTGTGCAGCGTGCGGACGGCGTCGTTGGCCGCCTGGTGCTTGCGCATCACCCGCTTGTGGGCGTCGGCGTTGCGGGCGTACCCGGCGTACGGGCCGACGATCGCGGCGAGCTCGGCCGAGCGCTGGTACGACGCGCCGGTCATCAGCGAGGTGAGGGTCGCGGCCAGGGAGCGCCCGCCGTCGGAGTCGTAGCCGAGACCCATCGCCATCAACAGCGCGCCGAGGTTGGCGTAGCCGATGCCGAGCTGGCGGTAGTCGACGGTCGTCTGGCCGATCGCCTCGGTGGGGAAGTCGGCGAAGCAGATCGAGATGTCCATCGCGGTGATGATCAGCTCGACGGCCTTGCCGAACAGCGGGGCGTCGAAGGTGTCGTCGTCGCGGAGGAACTTGAGCAGGTTCAGGCTGGCCAGGTTGCACGAGGAGTTGTCGAGGCTCATGTACTCGGAGCAGTTCGCCACGACGACGCCGCTGACGATGTAGGAGTGGTTGCGTGGTTCAGTCAGGTTGTAGGTGGTCTCGAAGCCGCGCGACTCACGCCTCACGAGCGTGACCGACTCGTCCTTGGCGTAGGCAGTGTGGTCGTCGACCACATGCGTCAGCCGCGCATTCTTCGCCGGCAGTGAGAAGTCGATCTGTGCGGCGTACTCGCGCGCCGAACGTCCCGAGATGCGCAGGTCGAAGCTGGGTCCGTCCGAGCCGTAGGCGACCTCCGCGCCGTCCTTGCGTGTGTATCGGAACGAGTCGGTCTTGGTGCCGGTGTTGTAGATCCGAGATGCCATGCCGAACGAGGCGACCAGTTCTTGGACGCCCAGGAGCAGCTCCTCCGAGCGGCTGCCGAGACCGACGTACCGGGTGCCCTTCACCTCATCGTCCACGACGCAGCCATCGGCATCGAAGAGGCCACGCAGGAAGGCGAGCACGGCGTCCTCGGGTGCCTCGAATACCGACTCCGGGAGCGTCTTCCCGGACGCTTTTGCGGAAGTGACACCGAGCGCCCGGAAAAAGGCGACGACGTCGCGCTTGCCCGAGCGCAGCTGCACCGTGCCGTTTGCCTGGATGCTCGGCTTCGCGTCGAGTCCAGTCCAGCTTCGCAGCAGCTCCTGGTGACGGGGCATCACGTGCTCCCTGTCTGCCTCGGAGCCGTAGACGAGCGTGAGCTGGTCCTCGGTCAGGCAGCCATCGCCCACGAGCCAGCCGACGAGGTGCGCGAGGTCCTCGTCCCATTTCACCGGAAGGCTCAGGGCGGTTGCCCGGCGGGCGATGCGGAGAGCGGCATCGGGCAGCTCAACACGAGCCATGGGACGGCCGGCGAAGTGGAAGGACTTGGTCACCCTGTCCTCAGTTGTGAGTTCCTCCGCGTGCACCCATCCCCGGGTGCCGGTCCACACCCGGTGGTTCGGGGTGCATCGCAGGCGCGAGCCGTCGGAGAAGCGGAGCTCGAGGATCTCGTTGGTACCCGTAACCATGTAACGGACAGTGCGAGTCGCCACGATCCTGTCGGCCGGCTCGGTCTGCGACGTCGCGTCGTGGGTGTAGACGTCGAACCGCTCGCCCTCGGCCGCGCGTGATACCAGGTCGCCGATCCGGACCAGGCCCTGGTCGGTGACCACGCGCTGGTCGGCGGGGAAGCACGGGTTGGACGCGGTGATCCGGCCGGTCTCGGGGTTGGTGTGCCAGTCGTTGATGGTGTCGTCGTACTGCAGGCCGGGGTCGGCGCACTCCCAGGCGGCCTTGCTGATCTTGGCGAACAGCTCTCGGGCGTCGACGGTCTCGATGACCTCGTGGGTCATCCGCGAGCGCAGGCCGAACTCGGTGCCGTCCTCGACAGCCTTCATGAACTCGTCGCTCACGCGCACCGAGTTGTTGGCGTTCTGGTACTGCACGGAGGTGATGTCGGCGCCGCCGAGGTCCATGTCGAAGCCGGCGTCGCGCAGCGCGCGGATCTTGTCCTCCTCCTTGGCCTTGGTCTCGACGAACTCGACGATGTCGGGGTGGTCGACGTCGAGGACGACCATCTTGGCCGCACGGCGCGTGGCGCCGCCCGACTTGATGGTGCCGGCGGACGCATCGGCGCCGCGCATGAAGGAGACCGGGCCGGACGCCGTACCGCCGGAGGAGAGCAGCTCCTTCGACGACCGGATGCGGGAGAGGTTGAGGCCGGCGCCGGAGCCGCCCTTGAAGATGAAGCCCTCCTCCCTGTACCAGTTGAGGATGGAGTCCATGGAGTCGTCGACGGACAAAATGAAACACGCGCTGACCTGGTTCGGGCTCGGCGTACCGACGTTGAACCAGACCGGGGAGTTGAAGGAGAAGTACTGGTGCACGAGCAGCCAGGTCAGCTCGTGCTCGAAGTTCTCCGCATCGGCCGGGGTGGCGAAGTAGCCGTGGTCGATGCCGGCCTTGGTGTAGGTCTTCACGACCCGGTCGATCAGCTGGCGCAGGCTCCACTCACGGGCCTCGGTGCCGACGGCGCCGCGGAAGTACTTGGTGGTGACGATGGTCGAGGCATTGACCGACCAGAAGTCGGGGAACTCGACCCCGCGCTGCTCGAAGACGGTCTCGCCGGTCTTCCAGTTGGTCTGGACGACGTCGCGGCGCTCCCAGGTGATCTCGTCGTACCGATGCGCACCCGGGGTGCTGAACGTCCGCTCGATGCGCAGGCCCTTGCCGCTCTTGCTGGCGGCCCTGGGGTTTGCCGTCTCGGTCATCGAATCTCCTCTGATCCCTCGCTGGTGCTTCCTGGTGATCGTGCTGCCTGCCGATGAGACTGGTGTTGCTACGTGGTGCGCCCGACACGCCGCTTCCCCACGACGTGCCGGGCGGTCTGTGGTCAGCCCGTGGGCTGAGGTTGGTGCTGCTCGAGGACCTCGGTGTCGGGCTCGAGACGCAGGGTTTCGAGGCTCGCCGCTGACGCGTCGAGCGCCTCAACCACCGTGCTTCCTGCCCCTCGCTCCGCTCGGAGCAGGGCGATCTCGTCCTCGAAGTCGTCGGCGGAGTTGAAGGACTTGTAGACGCTGGCGAACCGGAGGTAGGCCACCGCGTCGAGCGCGCGGAGCGGGCCGAGGATGGCCAGACCGATGTCGTGGGCCGCGATCTCGGCGGCGCCGTCGCCCCGCAGAGTGTCCTCGACCGTCTGGCCCAGGCAGGCCAGGTCGTCCTCGGTGACCGGCCGGCCCTTGCAGGCCTTGCGGACGCCGGCCACGGCCTTCTCGCGGGTGAACGGCTCGGTCGCGCCGGAGCGCTTGAGCACCGTCAGCTGCATCGCCTCGACGGTGGTGAACCGCTTGGCGCAGGCGTGGCAGGTACGACGCCGGCGGATCGCGCCGCCGTCCTCGGCCACCCGGGAGTCCAGGACTCGGGTGTCGGTGTGCCGGCAGTAGGGGCAGTGCATCGCGGATCCTCCTTCCAGAATTCGATCGCGCAGGGGTCGCCAAAGAGCCCCGCCACGGGGCTGCTGTCCTGTGGACTGGGCGCCCATTCCTGTGGACAACCAGTCTGAAGCTGTGAGTCTTCCGGTTCTCGGTTGTGAACTAGATGTGGAGAACCACAACGGTGTAACTACTAGATGTAGTGAAACCATACGTCGTGGTGGCCGGGGTCGGCAAGCCTTCGCCGGAAGAGAAATCGCGTCCGGGCCTACCTGATGCCATCGCCGCAGGTCAGGGCCGCTCGGGGCCCTCGAATCTGTTTCGACGGCCCGGCGTGTCGCGTGGGTCACACTTTGGTCGGGGCCGGTGGGGGCCCCGTGGAGACCCCACTTCTGGTGTGGGCGTGCGTGGGCCAGAATGGCCCTGTGGAGAACCCGGGGCGGCACATCGGCGTACGTCGTCTGGAGCCCGCGCCGAAGCCGGGCCGCGGCCCGCTGCTTGCCCTGGCCCTCGGCGTCACCGTGGCCCTGGTGGCCTGGGGCTACCTGGTCTATCTCGCCATCGACTTCGGTACGGCGGCCCGCGGCGGCGGCTCGCACGCGTGGCTGCTGCTCGCGCTGGCCACTGCTGGTGCGATCGGGTGTCTGTTCGTCGGCCTGCTGCTGGTGGTGCGCCTGCTCGACGGGTTCCGCACCCAGAAGCTGCCGACCAAGGCCCCGGACGTGCTGGCGCCCCGTCCGTCGGTGGTGCGCTCGCCGCGGGCCGGCACCCGGGCGCTGGACCGCTCGGAGATCCGCGCCGACGGTGGCCGGAGCACCCCGCGCACGCCGGGCGGACGTCGCGCGGCTCGCTGACTTCTGCTCGACCAGCGACGAGAGGAGAGGCGGGCCCACACTCGCGGCCCGCCCCTCCCTTTCCCCTGGTCCTCCTGAGGAGGTCGCGAAGCGACCGGCCTCGAAGGGACCGCCGGCCGGGGTCGAGGCGGCTGGCGGAGGTCTGCACGGCGGCCTCAGGCGGGCACCCGGAGGCGCTGACCGAGGTCGATGACGCCTGAGTCGAGGCCATTGAGGGCCACGATCCGATCGACCATGGCGCCGGTGTCGCGGCCGTGGGTGACCCGCGAGGCGATGCTCCACAGGGTCTGGCCGGGCTGCACGACGACCATGCGGGTGTGGGCCGGCTGCTCGGTCGCGGCGGAGCCGGAGCTCCAGACCAGCGCGAGCACGAGGGTGGCCACCAGGCCGGCGAGCAGGACGACGACCCGGCCGCGGCGGGTCAGCCGCACCGGCGCCGGACGGGGCGCGACCACCGGAGGAGTCGGCGCCGCCACCAGCTCGGGGGGCACCACCCACGACGCGCGGCGGGCCAGCACCTCGTCGGTGACCAGCGCCAGCCGCCGAGGCTCGGGCCGCGCCACGCGCTGAGGCTCGGGCCGCGCCAGCCGCTGAGGCTCGGGCCGCGCCACGCGCTGAGGCTCGGGCCGCGCCACGCGCAGCGGGCGGGCGGGGGCTGCGGTCGGGTCGCAGGTCAACGTGCTCATCGGGACCTCCTGGGGAAGTGCCGGCCGCTGCCGGCTGTCGATCGCTGGTGTCGACT
>JBPCQY010000232.1:0-9883 GCA_050997635.1 Nocardioides sp. | reverse complement strand
GAGCCACTCAGGAGAGCTTCTCCAAGATCAGCTCGCGCACCCGGCCGGCGTCGGCCTGGCCGCGCATCTGCTGCATGACGGCTCCGATGAGGGCGCCGGCTGCAGCCACCTTGCCGTCGCGGATCTTGTCGGCCACGTCGGGGTTGGCCGCGATCGCCTCGTCGACGGCGGCCGACAGCGCGCCGTCGTCCGACACGATCGCCAGCCCGCGGGCGGCGACGATCTCATCGGGCGTGCCCTCGCCGGCGAGCAGGCCGTCGAGCACCTGGCGGGCGAGCTTGTCGTTGAGCGTGCCCTCGTCGACCAGCGCCTGCACGCGGGCGACGTCGGTCGGCGTGACACCGAGCGAGGCGACGTCGGTGTCGGTCTCGTTGGCCCGCCGCGCCAGCTCCCCGAGCCACCACTTGCGCGCGGCCTGCGGTGAGGCACCGGCGGCCACCGTCTCCTCGACCAGGCCGAGCGCACCGGCCCCGGCGGTGTCGCGCATCTCGAGGTCGGAGAACCCCCAGTCGGCCTGCAGCCGCGCCCGTCGTACGGCGGGTGGCTCGGGCAGCGACGCGCGCAGCTCCTCGACCCACTCGCGCGCCGGCGCGATCGGCACCAGGTCGGGCTCGGGGAAGTAGCGGTAGTCCTCGGCGTCGGACTTCTCGCGGCCACTCGTGGTGACCCCGGTGTCCTCGTGCCAGTGCCGGGTCTCCTGCAGGATCGACGACCCGCCGGACAGCACGGCCGCGTGCCGCTGGATCTCGAAGCGCGCCGCCCGCTCGACCGAGCGCAGGGAGTTGACGTTCTTGGTCTCGGTGCGGGTGCCGAGACCCCCCGCGCCGCCCGGCGCAAGCGACAGGTTGACGTCGCAGCGCAGCGAGCCCTGCTCCATCCGCACGTCGGAGACGCCGAGCCCGAGCAGCAGCTCGCGCAGCGCGCCGACGTAGGCCCGCGCCACCTCCGGCGCCTTCTCGCGGGTGCCGAGCACCGGCTTGGTGACGACCTCGATCAGGGGGATGCCCGCGCGGTTGTAGTCGACCAGCGAGTGGTCCGCGCCATGGATACGGCCCGTGCTGCCGCCGACGTGCAGCGACTTGCCGGTGTCCTCCTCCATGTGGGCGCGCTCGATCTCGATGCGGTACGTCGTGCCGTCAACGTCGACGTCGAGCCAGCCCTCGAACGCGATCGGCTCGTCGTACTGGGAGGTCTGGAAGTTCTTCGGCATGTCCGGGTAGAAGTAGTTCTTCCGCGCGAAGCGGCACCACTCGGCGATCTGGCAGTTGAGCGCGAGGCCGATCCGGATCGCCGACTCGATGCCCTTCGCGTTGACCGCCGGCATGGCGCCGGGCAGGCCCAGGCAGGTGGGACAGGTCTGCGTGTTGGGCGGGGCGCCGAACTCTGTCGGGCAGCCGCAGAACATCTTGGTCGCCGTGTTGAGCTCGACGTGCACCTCCAGCCCGAGGGCCGGGTCGAACTGCGCCAGCGCGTCGTCGTACGACATCAACGTGTCGGTCATGCCTTCACCCCTCGCTGGTCGAGCGGAGTCGAGACCAGCTCCGGGGCCCGGTCGAGGAGCGGGCCGCCCCACTGCTGGGCGAGCACCGCCTCGAGCGCGGCACCGACGCGGTAGACCCGGTCGTCGGCCAGCGCCGGGGCCAGGATCTGGACGCCGGTGGGCAGGCCGTCCTCGTCGGCGAGGCCGCTCGGCACCGAGATGCCGGGTACGCCGGAGAGGTTGGCCGGGATGGTGGCGAGGTCGTTGAGGTACATCGCCAGTGGGTCGTCGACCTTCTCCCCCAGCTTGAACGCCGTGGTCGGCGCGGTCGGGCTGACGAGCACGTCGGCCAGGCCGAACGCGGCCTCGAAGTCGCGCGCGACGAGCGTGCGGACCTTCTGGGCCTGGCCGTAGTAGGCGTCGTAGTAGCCGCTGGACAGCGCGTAGGTGCCGAGGATGATCCGGCGCTTCACCTCCTCGCCGAAGCCGGCCTCGCGGGTCGCGCGCATGACGTCCTCGGCGCTCGGGTCACCGTCGGGCGTGACCCGCAGGCCGTAGCGCATGGCGTCGAACTTCGCGAGGTTGCTCGACGCCTCGGCCGGCAGGATCAGGTAGTAGGTGGCCAGCGCGTGCACGAAGCTCGGGCACGACACCTCCACCACCTCGGCGCCCGCCTTGGTCATCAGCTCGACGGACTCGGTGAAGCGCTCGAGCACACCGGCCTGGTAGCCCTCGCCGCCCAGCTCCTTCACGACCCCGATCCGGACGCCGGTGAGGTCGCCGGTCGCACCCTCGCGGGCGGCGCCGACGAGGTCGGGCAGCGGCTGGTCGATGCTGGTCGAGTCGAGCGGGTCGTGCCCGCCGATGACCTCGTGCAGGAGGGCCGCGTCGAGCACGGTGCGGGTGACCGGGCCGGCCTGGTCGAGCGAGTTGGCCAGGGCGATGAGGCCGTAGCGGCTGACCCCGCCGTACGTCGGCTTCATGCCGACCGTGCCCGTGACCGCACCCGGTTGGCGGATCGAGCCGCCGGTGTCGGTGCCGATCGCGAGCGGAGCCTCGAACGCCGCGACCGCTGCCGACGAGCCGCCGCCCGAGCCGCCGGGGATCCGGTCGAGGTCCCAGGGGTTGTGCGTCGGGCCGTACGCCGAGTGCTCGGTGGAGGAGCCCATCGCGAACTCGTCCATGTTGGTCTTGCCGAGAATGGGAAGGCCGGCCGCGCGCAGCCGGGCGACCACCGTGGCGTCGTACGGCGGGACCCAGCCCTCGAGGATCTTCGAGCCGCACGTCGTGGGCAGGCCGCGGGTGGCGAGCACGTCCTTGACCGCGATGGGTACGCCGTCCAGCGGGCTCGCGGGCGAGCCGGAGGCGCGGCGCTGGTCGGAGGCGGCCGCCTGCGCGAGCGCTCCGTCGCGGTCGACCTGGAGGAACGCGTGGATGTCGCCGTCGACGGCGGCGATCCTGTCCAGGTGCGCCTCGGTGAGCTCGACCGAGGTGACCCGGCCGGCGGCCAGGTCGTCGGCGAGCTCGGCGGCGGTGCTGCGGAGCTCGGCCATCAGGCCTCCTCCCCCAGGATCCGCGGCACCGAGAAGCGCTGGTCCTCGACCGCCGGGGCGCCGCTGAGCGCCTCCTCGGCCGAGAGGCCGGGGGTCACCACGTCGTCGCGGAAGACGTTGGTCAGCGGCAGCGCGTGCGACGTCGGTGGTACGTCGGCGTCGGCCGCGCCCTGGATCGAGGCGATCGACTCCAGGATCACGCTCAGCTGGGGAGCCAGGTGGTCCAGCTCCTCCTCGCTCAGGTCGATCCGCGCGAGATCGGCCAAGTGCGCCACCTCGTCACGGCTGATCACGACTCGCTCCGACATGGATTCAATCCTAGGGGCGGCTCGGGCCCAACCGATTCGGGGTCTGTTGCGCCGGGCCCGGGGGGCCTAGGGTGCGATCAGACCCTGGGAGGGATCCATGTCACTGATTGCCCGTCCGGCCCGGATGGCCGGCCTGTTCGTCGCCGTACTCGCGCTCGCCGCAGGCCTCGCCGGTCCCGCCGCCGCCAAGCCCCACGGGTCGGACCCCATTGGCACGTACGTCGCCCTCGGTGACTCCTACACCGCGGCTCCGTTCGTGCCGACCCTGCAGGTCGCCGGCGGCTGCTACCGCTCCACGAACAACTACCCGGCCTTGGTGGCGAAGGCGATCGGTGCGTCCCTGACCGATGTCAGCTGCAGCGGTGCACAGACCAAGGACATGACCGGCAGCCAGCTGCCCGGCGTGGGCCCGCAGTTCGACGCGCTCAGTGCCGACACCGACCTGGTCACCCTCAGCATCGGCGGCAACGACTTCTCGGTCTTCGGCACCCTGGTCGGCTACTGCACGACCCTGCGAGCCTCCGACCCGACCGGCGCACCGTGCCGCGACGCCGAGCGCCAGGGCGGCCGCGACATGTTGCTCGCCGACATCGCGCAGACCTCCGACCGCGTCGAGGCCGTGATCCGGCAGGTCCAGCAGCTCGCCCCGAACGCCCAGGTGCTGGTGGTCGGCTACCCCGAGCTCGCACCGCGTCAGGGCACCTGCCCGGCTCTGCTGCCCCTGGCCGACGGCGACTACCGCTACGGCAACCAGATCGGCAAGCGACTCGACCAGGCGCTCAAGCACGGCGCTGCCGTCACCCACACGACGTACGTCGACCTGTGGGGCCCGTCGAAGGGACACGACATCTGCTCGGCCGACCCATGGATCAACGGTCAGTACACCGACCCGGCCCGGGCGCTGGCCTACCACCCCTTCGCCAACGAGCAGCAGGCGGTCGCCGGACTGGTGGTCGCCGCGCTCGACTGACCGGACCTACTCGCGACGCCTACACCCCCGGTGAGGTCTCGGCGCCTCGCACCAGACCGACTGGGCCACCTTGGTCGCGCACCGATCTGCACGCGGACGCCGAGCGCGCGTCGCGGCGTGCGGGTCAGCCGTAGATGATGATCAGGATCGCGGCGACGTCTGTGACAGTGACCGCCAGCAGCGTCAACCAGATACGGGAGGCGCGCCAGCGCCTGATGATCGACAGCAGAGCCATGACGGTGCCGGCCAGCCCCACCACCGTGCCGAGGACCGCCCATCCCGCGCCATCACGGGCCGAGAAACCAGTCAGGATCACCCCGAGGGACAGGAGCACGACTCCCCAGACGACGACGACGTCGCGCAGCCAGGCCTCGGCCAGGCTGGCGACAGCGATGCCGATCTGCACCGGCATGCTCGCCGGATTGTCGGTCGAGTCTGGCGACCGGGGGGCCGAGCTGGTGTGATCCTGGGACATCGGGCCCATGGTCACACGCCTCGTGCGGTGCCGCCGGCGCGGAAGGAACCGCGGACGAAGTTCCGTGACCCGCCGAGGGGGAGCCGCATTCTTCCGCGGTTTCTTCTGCCGGCAGCAAGACCACCTCGCTCACAGTCCGGACGGGCCACGCTCGAGCAGGACGACGAAGCCCGCCTCGTCGAGCACGGGTACGCCGAGCTGCTCGGCCTTGTCGGCCTTGGACCCGGCGTTCTCGCCGACCACGACGTAGTCGGTCTTCTTCGACACCGAGCCCGCAGCCTTGCCGCCGCGGGCCAGGACCGCCTCCTTGGCCGAGTCGCGGCTGAAGCCCTCGAGTGAGCCGGTGACCACGACCGTCAGCCCCTCGAGGGTGCGCTCGACCGACTCGTCGCGCTCGTCGGCCATGCTCACGCCGGCGCCGGCCCACTTCCGCACGATCGCCCGGTGCCACTCGACGCCGAACCACTCGATCACCGCGTCGGCGATGGTCGGCCCGACACCGTCGGCAGCGGCCAGCGCCTCGCGTGGCGCCGTCCGGATCGCCTCCATCGAGCCGAACTCCTGGGCCAGTGCGCGCGCAGCCTTCGGCCCGACGTGCCGGATCGACAGCGCGACGAGCGCCCGCCACAGGGCGGCCTGCTTGGCCCGGTCGAGCAGGTCGAGCAGCCGCTGCCCGTTGGCGCTGACCTCCCTCGAGCCCGGTTCCTGAGGAGGCGCGCCAGCGCCGTCTCGAAGGGCGCCCTTCTTGGCGGCCCGGGTGAACAGGTCGGTCTGCAGCAGCTTGTCGGCGTCGAGGTCGAACACGTCGCCCTCGTCGACGACGACCCCGGCGTCGAGCAGGGCGACCGCGGCCTCGTAGCCGAGCCCCTCGATGTCGAACGCACCGCGTCCGGCGACATGGAACAGCCGCTCCCGCACCTGGGCCGGGCAGAACCGGTGGTTGGGACAGCGGAGGTCCTTGTCGCCCTCCTTCTGCTGCGCGAGCGGCGTACCGCAGGAGGGGCATTCGGTGGGCATCACCCATTCGGCCAGCCCGTCGGGGCGCAGGCCGAGCACCGGCCCGACGATCTCGGGGATCACGTCACCGGCCTTGCGGAGCACGACCGTGTCGCCGGGCCGGACGTCCTTGCGCTTGACCTCGTGGGCGTTGTGGAGGGTCGCCCGCTCCACCGTCGAACCCGCCACCTTGGTCGGCTCCATCACCCCGAACGGCGTCGCGCGGCCGGTGCGGCCGACGTTCACCTCGATGGCCAGGAGCGTGGTGTTGACCTCCTCGGAGGGGTACTTGAACGCGATCGCCCACCGCGGCGCCCGGGACGTCGACCCCAGCCGGCGTTGGAGCGAGACGTCGTCGACCTTCACCACGACGCCGTCGAGCTCGTAGGGGACGATCGTGTGGCGGTGCTCGCCGGCGTTCTCGATGTAGCCCCGGACCTCCTGCAGCGACGCCAGCACCCGGACCTGCTCGGACGTCGGCAGGCCCCAGGCGGCGAGGGCCTCGTAGGCGTGCGACTGCGCCTTGGGCTCGAACCCGTCGCGGGCGCCGATGCCGTGGCAGACCATGCCGAGGTCGCGGGACGCCGTGACGCGCGGATCCTTCTGACGCAGCGAGCCGGCCGCGGCGTTGCGCGGGTTGGCGAACATCGGCTTGCCGGCCTCGCTCATCGACTCGTTGAGCCGCTCGAAGGCGACGGCGGGCAGGAACACCTCGCCGCGCACCTCCAACAGGGCCGGGACCGGGAAGTCCGGGGACGCCGCCAGCCGGTGGGGCACCGAGTCGATGGTCTTCACGTTGGGCGTGACGTCCTCGCCGGTGGTGCCGTCGCCGCGGGTGAGGGCGCGGGCCAGACGACCCTGCTCGTAGAGCAGGTTGATGGCCAGGCCGTCGACCTTGAGCTCGCACAGCAGCGCCGGGTCCTCGACACCGTCGCGCGCCAGCCGGGCATGCCAGGCCGCGAGCTCGTCGTAGGAGAACGCGTTGTCGAGGCTCTCCATCCGCCGCAGGTGGTCGACCGCGGTGAACTCGGTCGAGACGGCGCCCCCGACCTTCTGGGTCGGCGAGTCGGGGGTGCGCAGGTCGGGCAGCTCCTCCTCGAGCACCTGGAGCCGGCCCAGCTTGCGGTCGTAGTCGGCGTCGTCGAGGGTCGGGTCGTCGAGCACGAAGTAGCGCCACCGCGCGTCCTCGATCTCGTCGGTGAGCAGGCGATGCTCCTGGCGACGCTCGTCGTCGAGTTTCCCCTCGGTGGCCGTCATGTGCCTATCCTGCCGCGTGCCCCCGACATCGGTGCAGCCCCAGCTCACCACCACCCAGACGCCCGACCGGCTGCGCGCGGGGATCCTCTTTCTGCACGGCGGGACCTCCTCCTCGACCGACGTTGGCAATCGGTCGCTGTCGTGGCGGCGGGCCCGGTCGATGCAGCAGGCCATCGCGCCCGAGGCCGCCCAGGCGGGTGTCGGCATCTGGCTGCTGCGTTACCGCGTGCGCGGCTGGAACCGCACCGGCACCGACGTGGTCGCCGACGCGCGCTGGGCACTGGGCCAGCTGCGCGAGCGGGTCGACGGGCCGCTGGTCCTGCTCGGCCACTCCATGGGGGCGCGCGCCGCGATCCACGTCGCCGACGACCCGAGCGTGACCGGCGTGGTCGCGATGGCTCCGTGGTGGGAGCCGGGCGACCCGGTCATCACCCTGACCGGCCGCGACCTGAGCGCCGCGCACGGCCGCCGCGACAAGATCACGTCGTTCGCGATGACCGAGTCGTACGTCGCCGAGGCCAGCACGGTCACCCGCAGCGCGTCGTTCACCGACATGGGTGGCGTCGGGCACTACATGCTGCGCCAGATCCCGACCTGGAACCGGTTCGCGCTGCGCGACAGCCTGGCGATGCTGCGCCCCGAGGACCGGCCCGGCGATCGGCCCGGGGACCTGGACGACGACCCGCAGCGCGGCTGAGCGGCAGCGCGGACGGGTACGTGACCGACCCCACACCAGGGTTGATGAAACGGAGTTGTTCCATCCCGAGTGTTCCGTTACCGTGGTCGATGAAACGGAACAGTTTCGTTTCATCGACGTGAACGGGACGTGAAGCGATGACCCCCACCGAAGCCGCGGCGCTGCGCCCGCGGGTCGAGGGCGACCGCGAGCAGGAGATCCTCGACGCCGCGCTCGAAGTGCTGGCCGAGGTCGGCTACGACCGGCTCACGATGGATGCCGTCGCGCACGGGGCCAAGGCCTCCAAGGCCACGCTCTACCGCCGGTGGAACACCAAGGCCGCCCTCGTCGTCGACGCGCTGGCCTCCCAGAAGGAGGCCCCCGCGCTGCCCGACACTGGCGACCTCCGCAGCGACCTCGTCGGCGCGTTCTGCGGGCTTGGCGGGCTCGCCGACCACGACATCACCTCGACGTTCGGTGCCGTCATCACCGCGCTCAGCACCGACCCGGAGTTCGCCGCGGAGTTCCGCGCCAAGGTGCTGCTCCCCAAGTCGCAGCTGTCGCGCACCGTCTTCGAGAGGGCCCAGGCCCGGGGCGAGCTCCGCTGCGACCTCGACCTCGACATCGTCGTACCCGCCCTCGCCGGCATCGTCCTTCATCGCATCTTCGTGATGGGCGAGCCTCCCGCGCCCGACCTCATCGAGCGGGCGATCGACCAGATCATCCTGCCGGCCGTCCGGCCGCAGGCCTGACTTCCACCACCGCAAAGGAACCTCCGTGTCCCAACTGACCCAAGCCGTCGAGGCTCCCGAGCCCGAGGCCAGCACGGCCGACGGCAAGCGGCACCTCGGCTGGGCGCTGGTGCTGATCTGCATCGCGCAGCTGATGGTGGTGCTCGACGCCACGATCGCCAACATCGCCCTGCCCTACATCGGCAAGGACCTGCACATGTCCGGCACGAACCTCACCTGGATCGTCACCGGCTACTCTCTCGCCTTCGGTGGCCTGCTGCTCCTGGGCGGCCGCCTCGGCGACCTCTACGGCCGGCGCAAGGTCTTCATGGTCGGCCTCGTTGTCTTCGCCATCGCGTCCCTGCTCGGAGGCTTCGCCCAGAGCGAGGCGCTGCTGCTCGGCGCCCGGGGTCTCCAGGGTCTCGGTGCCGCGCTCGCCTCCCCCGCCGCGCTCGCCCTGATCACCACGACGTTCCCGGCGGGCCCGGCGCGGACCCGCGCCTTCGCTGTGTACGCCGCGATGTCCGGCGCCGGTGCGGCCGTCGGCCTGATCCTCGGCGGCTGGCTGACCGGCCTCGACCTCTCGATGTTCAACCCCCAGGACGGCTGGCGCCTGACGTTCCTGATCAACGTGCCGATCGGCCTGGTCGCTGCGCTGCTCGCCCCGCGCTTCCTCAGCGAGTCCGCCTCGCATCCGGGCGAGCTCGACGTCCCCGGCGCCCTCGCCGGCACCGGCGGCCTGCTCTCCCTGGTCTACGGGCTCACCCGCGCCGGCAACGCGGCGTACGGCTGGAACGACGGTGTGACGATCGCCAGCCTGGCCGCCGGCGTGCTGCTGCTGGTGACGTTCTTCGTGGTCGAGAGCCGCGTGGAGCACCCGCTGCTGCCGTTCCGGATCTTCATGAACCGCACCAGGGCTGCGAGCTTCGTCGCGATGATGCTGCTGCCGGCCGCGATGTTCGCGATGTTCTTCTTCCTGAGCCTGTTCATCCAGAACGTGATGGGCTACAGCCCGCTCAAGGCCGGGTTCGCGTTCCTGCCGTTCAGCGTGTGCATCATCATCAGCGCGACGATCGTCTCCAGCCTGGCCAACCGCATCGACCCGCGTTTCATCGCCGGCGTCGGCACCCTGCTGGCCTCCGCGGCGCTGTTCGGGTTCTCCCGGCTCAGCGTGCCCGACAGCGGCGCGGACGTGCTGCACGCCGTGAGCACCGGGTCGACCATCGGCGCCGACGTCAGCTACTGGACCCAGATCCTGCCCTTCGTGTGCCTGATGGCACTGGGCATGGGCGCGGTGTTCGTGCCGCTGACCCTGACCGCCGTCCACCACGTGCGCGCGGAGGACTCCGGCGTCGGCTCCGGCGTGCTGAACACCATGCAGCAGGTTGGCGGCGCCCTCGGCCTCGCGATCCTGTCGACGGTCGGCAGCCACTTCAC
>JBPCQY010000205.1:0-13666 GCA_050997635.1 Nocardioides sp. | reverse complement strand
CGACGAGCGGCTCTACCAACAGGTGCGTCCGCTGTCGGGTACGCCGCTCCCCGGCGTCGCGCTGGCGCTCGGCGTACCGGTCGAGGACCTGGGCGCGCCGCTGGCGGGGTTGCTCGACCGCGGGGTCGTGATGATCGAGGGCGACCGGCTCCAGGTGCTGTCCGTGCCGGACGTGGTGGCCGCCGAGATCCGGCGCCAGGCGGACGCCACGGTCGAGACCAGGGGCCGGCTCGACGACCTGGCCCGGGCCATCCCGTTCCTGGCGGCCGCCACGACGCGCCCGGCCCCCGGAGAGGTGGAGGAGCTCGGCGGGATCGACGGCGAGGTGAGTGCGGGTGGCAATGCGTTCAACCTCCTCACGGCCATCATCGAGCAGAGCAAGGGCGACCTGCTGTTCCTCCGACCCGACGCCTGGACCATGCCTCGCGAGTCGGCGATCTCCCGGGTCGTCGGGCGAGCGGTGGCCTCCGGCCGCAGATCCCGGGCGATCTACCCCGCCCGGGCCGTCCGCGAGGCCCCGGAGGCGCTGAAGGCCCGCATCAACGAGGGCGAGGAGGTGCGCGTCGTGGACGACCTGCCCACCCGGCTGTTCGTCATCTCCGGGACCCACGCCATCCTCCCCGAGCCACTCGGCTTCTCCGAAGAGCCGCGTCTGCTGGTTCGCCAGGGCGCGCTGGTCGGGGCCCTCACCCTGCTCTTCGAGCTCTACTGGGAGCGCTCGGTGGCGGTCCCGGACCTCGACGACTCGCGGTCCGCGCGCCGCGCCTTCCTGCTGCGGCAGCTGGCGAGCGGCGCCCAGGACGAGCAGATCGCCCGCACGCTCGGGCTCAGCCTGCGCACCGTACGCCGGCGGGTGGCGGAGCTGATGATCGAGCTCGGCGTCGACAGCCGGTTCCAGGCCGGCGTGGAGGCCGTACGCCGCGGCTGGTTGTGAGCGCGCCCGGCCCGAGCTTGCGACGGTCCGTCTCGAAACCTAGCCCGGCACGACGAAGCAGTACGCCTGCGGCTCGAGGTGCCAGGCGCGCTGGCGCTCGGGGCCGTGGAGCTCGCCGTCGGCACTGAGGTAGAACTCCTCGCCCGAGACCGAGACCCGGGTGCCGCGCAGGTACTGGACGTCGTCGCGCTCGTGGTGCTCGCCCTTACGCAGGCTCAGGACGTAGCCGAGCTTCGCGCGCGGCCCGACCGAGTGCGAGATCATCACGTCGATCTTGCCGTCCTCGGGATCGGCCTCGGGCGTGAGCTCGGTGCCACCGCCGACGTGGGCACCGTTGCCGATGGCGACCATCAGCACCGGCCGGTCGAGGTCGGTGACGACCTTGCCGTCGACCTCGACGTGCATGTGCAGGCTGGGCGGCTGGTACGCCGAGAGCAGCGTGCCGATCGGGTAGCCGAGCTTGCCGAGGTTGACCTTGCCGACGCCGACCGAGCCGAGTCGGTGCTTCCAGCGGTGCCCGCGCCGGCTCGCCTGGGCGCCGGCGCCGACGTGCACGTTGTTGACCACGATCTCGCCGACCTCGTCGACGATCAGGTCCATGGGCCGCGAGACACCGTCGAGCACGACCCGAGCCGCCCCGCGAGGGTCGAGCGGGATCTCGAGGGTCCGCGCGAAGTCGTTGCCGGTGCCCATCGGGATCAGGCCGATGGTCGCCTTGGCGAGATCGTGACGGCGGTAGAGCGCCGCGATCACGGCGTGCAGGCTGCCGTCGCCGCCGACCACCACGATGCGGCGCGAGCCGGCCCGCTGCAGCACTCCGTCGAGCTCGCCGGGGTTGGAGGTCGAGGCCACCTCGACCGAGCAGCGCTCGCGGAGGATGTCGAGGGCCTCGGTCAGCGCGTCGTCGTCGGCCGTGCCGGCGTCGCTGTTGGTGATGACGAGCAGCGGGTCCACGACGCGGACCCTACCCAACTGCGCGACCCGGCGGAGCCACCCCTGAGGTAGCGTCTGCTCGCGTTCCGGACGCGCCCGGGCGAGCGTCGTACCCCACAAGTCGTACCCAACAAGAGGTGAGCAGATGCCGGCCGTGATCGTTCTCGGTGCCCAGTGGGGCGACGAGGGCAAGGGCAAGGCCACCGACCTGCTCGCCACCACCGACACCATCGACTACGTCGTGCGCACCAGTGGCGGCCACAACGCCGGGCACACCGTGGTGATCGACGGCGAGAAGTACGCCACCCACCTGCTCCCGACGGGGATCCTGACCTCCGGCTGCACCGCGGTCATCGGCAACGGGGTCGTGGTCTCGGTCGAGCAGCTGTTCAAGGAGCTCGACGGGCTCCGCGCCCGACGTCCCGACCTCGGTGGCCTCGTGGTCTCGTCCAACGCGCACGTCATCGCGTCGTACCACTCGACGATCGACAAGGTCGCCGAGCGGTTCCTGGGGGCCAACAAGATCGGTACGACCGGACGCGGCATCGGCCCGGCGTACGCCGACAAGGTCAACCGCCTCGGCATCCGGGTGGCTGACCTGTTCGACGAGGGCATCCTGCGGCAGAAGATCGAGGGCAACCTCGAGGTGCGCAACCAGCTCCTCGCCAAGGTCTACAACCATCGGGCCGTCGAGGTCGACGCGGTCCTCGAGGAGCTGTTGTCGTACGTCGACCGGTTGCGGCCGATGGTCGCCGACACCTCGCTGCTGCTCAACCAGGCGCTCGACGACGGCAAGACGGTGCTCTTCGAGGGCGCCCAGGCCACCATGCTCGACGTCGACCACGGCACCTACCCGTTCGTCACGTCCTCCAACGCGATCGCCGGTGGCGTGTGCACCGGTGCCGGCATCGGCCCGACCCGCATCGACCGCGTCATCGGCGTGATCAAGGCCTACACCACGCGGGTCGGCTCCGGGCCGTTCCCGACCGAGCTGTTCGACGCCGACGGCGAGAAGCTGTGGAAGGTCGGCGGCGAGGTGGGTGTCTCGACCGGCCGCGACCGCCGCTGCGGCTGGTACGACGCCGTGGTCGCGCGTTATGCCAGCCGGGTCAACGGGCTGACCGACCTGTTCCTGACCAAGCTCGACGTGTTGTCGTCGTGGGAGCGGGTGCCGGTCTGCGTGGCCTACGACATCGACGGCGTACGCCACGACGAGATGCCGATGACCCAGACGGAGTTCCACCACGCCAAGCCGATCTATGAGTTCCTCGACGGCTGGTGGGAGGACCTCTCCGGTTGCCGTACGTTCGCCGACCTCCCGGTCAACGCGCAGCGCTACGTGCAGGCGCTCCAGGAGATGTCGGGCATCCGGATCTGGGGCGTGGGCGTGGGGCCCGGCCGCGAACAGACCCTCGTGGTGCACGACGACTGACGGCTCGCTCGGCGTCGCGTGGCCCGGGCGTCGCGTGGCCCGGGCCGCGTGGCCTCGGCGTCGCGTCCCCCGGCGGTGGCTGAGACACCGTTTCCCTGGCCGAAGAAGGTGCCTGAGCCACCGCCCGGGTGGGCGGGTGGGCGAGGGCTCGCTAGGCTCGCCGCCCGTGAGGACCCTCGTGATCGGCACCGGGGGCCGGGAGCACGCGCTGGCCCTGGCCCTGTCCCGCGAACCGGGGGCGGAGGTGCACGCGGCGCCGGGCAACCCCGGGATCGCGGAGGTTGCCACGCTCCATGACGTCGACCCGATGGACGGCGCCGCGGTGGCCGCACTCGCGACCGAGCTCGCCGCCGACCTGGTCGTCGTCGGGCCCGAGGCGCCGCTGGTGGCCGGGGTCGCCGATGCGGTGACCGACGCCGGGCTGGTCTGCTTCGGGCCGACCCGAGAGGCGGCCAGGCTCGAGGGCTCCAAGGCGTTCGCCAAGGACGTGATGACCGCCGCGGGTGTCCCGACGGCTCGGGCAAGCGTTTGCACCACCGCAACCGAAGTCGTCACGGCGCTGGACGGCTACGGCCCTCCGTACGTCGTGAAGGACGACGGGCTCGCCGCCGGCAAGGGCGTGATCGTGACCGACTCACGAGAGCAGGCGCTGGCCCATGCGGCGGGTTGTGAGCGGGTGGTGGTCGAGGAGTTCCTCGACGGCCCCGAGGTCAGCCTGTTCGCGCTGTGCAGCTGGAACGAGGCCGACGGCGCGACCGTCTACCCTCTCCAGCCCGCCCAGGACTTCAAGCGCATCTTCGACGCCGACCTCGGCCCCAACACGGGCGGGATGGGCGCCTACACGCCGCTGTCGTGGGCGCCCGAGGACCTCGTCTCCGAGGTGCGAGACACCGTGCTACAGCCGACCGTCGACGAGCTGGCGCGCCGCGGGACGCCGTTCCGGGGCCTGCTGTACGCCGGACTCGCGCTCACCTCGCGCGGCGTGCGGGTGGTGGAGTTCAACGCTCGCTTCGGCGACCCGGAGACTCAGCCGCTGATGGCGCTGCTCGACTCGCCGCTCTCGCCGCTGCTGCTGGGTGCGGCGACCGGCACCCTGGCCGACGTACCTCCGCCGCGGTGGAGGGATGGCGCCGCCGTCACCGTCGTGATGGCCAGCCGCGGATATCCGGAGTCGTCGTCGAGCGGCGACGTCATCGTCGGCACCGAGACGCTCGCGGTGGAGGACGACGTGCACGTGATCCACGCCGGCACGGCTCGCGACGCCGACGGGCAGCTGGTCACCGCCGGCGGGCGGGTGCTCGGCGTGACCGCCGTCGGGCGCGACGTCGCCGATGCCCGGGCCAAGGCGTACGAGGGGGTCGCGTCGGTCTCGTTCCCCGGCGCCCAGTGGCGCACCGACATCGCTGCCGGCCGATGACGTACGCCGTCGGGGGCACCCTGACCGTCCGCGAGGTGCTGCACGGCGAGGTGTGGCTGGAGTTCCCCGAGACCGTGGTGGCCGACGACGGAGAGGTGCTCGCCACGACGCACGTCGACGGTGCCCCGATGACCCACCATCGCGAGCATCCGTTCGGGCCGCACCCGTGGGCGGATGCCGACGCGTGGCGCGGGCCGACCGTGCTCAAGCTGCGCAAGACCGGTGAGTGGTACTCCGTGTGGAAGTTCTTCGACGGCGACGCCTTCCGGCACTGGTACGTCAACTTCGAGCTGCCGGTCGTGCGCGCCGGCGAGGGCATCGAGATCAACGACCTCCAGCTCGACCTCGTCGTCGACCCGGACGGCGTACGCCGGTGGAAGGACGTCGAGCACCTCGCACCCGCGCTGGCCGCCGGCCGGATCGACGCGCACCAGCTCGGTCGGGTCCTGGCCGCGGCCGCCGAGGTCACCGACCTGCTCGACCGCGACGAGCGGTGGTGGTCGCCGTGGGACTCCTGGCGGCCCAGTCGGGCGCCGTCGGGTGATGATGCCTGAGCATCACACTCAGTGATGCTATGCTGTCACCATGCGGACGACGGTCACTCTGGACGACGACACCGAGCAGATCGTGCGCGAGCGGATGGCCAACAAGGGCAGCTCGTTCAAGAAGGCCCTCAACGACGCGATCCGGGAAGGGCGGGGGACCAGACCCTCGGTCGAGCCGTTCGTGATGGCACCGCGCTCCCTGGGCCGCGCTCGAACCGATCTCACCAAGGCGCTGCAGCTCGCCGGCGAGCTCGAGGACGAGCACCAGCTGGCCGTCCTGCGCGGTGCAGGATGAAGATCCCCGACGTCAACGTCTTGGTCCACGCCCTGCATCCGGCCTCGAAGGAGCACGAGCTCTCCCGCCGGTGGCTGGAGCAGGCGCTGAGTGGTGGGGCTCTTGTCGGCTTCACCTGGCTCGTCCTGATCGGCGTCGTCCGGATCACGACCGCCCCCCACATCTTCGAGGATCCGCTGCGCGCCGACGAAGCGGTGGGCTGGATCCGCACCTGGTTGAGCCGGGAGCCTGCGACACTCCTCGCTCCCACGGCTCGACATCTGGAGGTGCTCGAGGAGCTGTTGGCAGCGGCGGGCCGCGCCGGAAACCTCGTCAACGACGCCCACCTGGCCGCCCTGGCCGTCGAGCACAAGGCGGAGATCGTCACGTTCGACAGCGACTTCGCGCGGTTCCCCGGTGTCCGCTGGGAGCGACCCACCCTTCAGGAGCAGCCGTGAGCGTCCCCAACGTCCTGGCCACGCGGTACGCCGCGGCCGACCTCGCGCAGATCTGGTCGCCCGAGCACAAGATCGTGCTCGAACGCCGACTCTGGATCGCCGTCCTGAGCGCCCAGCGCGACCTGGGCGTCGACGTACCGGACGGCGTGGTCGAGGCGTATGAGGCCGTCGTCGACCGGGTCGACCTCGAGTCGATCGCCGCGCGCGAGCGGGTCACCCGCCACGACGTGAAGGCTCGGATCGAGGAGGTCAACGCGCTGGCCGGCCACGAGCACCTAGCTCTGCAGTCCATCCACCTGGGCATGACCAGTCGCGACCTGACCGAGAACGTCGAGCAGCTCCAGGTCCGGGCGTCTCTTGAGCTCCTGCGGGACCGCGCGGTCGCCGCCCTGGACCGCCTGGCCCGGCTGGCGAGCGAGCACCAGGCCACCGTGATGGCCGGACGCTCCCACAACGTCGCCGCGCAGGCGACCACCCTCGGCAAGCGGTTCGCCACCGTCGCCGACGAGCTGCTCGGCTCGGTCGAGCGGGTCGAGGACCTGCTCGCGCGCTACCCGCTGCGCGGCATCAAGGGCCCGATGGGCACCGCCCAGGACATGCTCGACCTCCTCGACGGCGACGAGCAGAAGCTCGCCGACCTCGAGCAGCGCGTCGCCCGCCACCTCGGTTTCACCCGGGTGCTCGACAGCGTCGGCCAGGTCTACCCGCGCTCCCTCGACTTCGACGTCGTCTCCGCCCTGGTGCAGCTGGTGAGCGCGCCGTCCAACCTGGCGACCACGATCCGGCTGATGGCCGGGCACGAGCTGGTCACCGAGGGGTTCAAGGAAGGCCAGGTCGGATCCAGCGCCATGCCCCACAAGATGAACACCCGCTCCTGCGAGCGGGTCAACGGCCTGGCCGTCGTGCTCCGAGGCCACCTGTCGATGGTCGGCGAGCTGGCCGGCGACCAGTGGAACGAGGGCGACGTCTCCTGCTCCGTCGTACGACGCGTGGCGCTGCCCGACGCCTTCTTCGCCGCCGACGGAGTGTTCCAGACGTTCCTCACGGTGCTCGACGAGTTCGGTGCCTTCCCGGCGGTGATCCAGCGCGAGCTCGACCGCTACCTGCCGTTCCTGGCCACCACGAAGGTGCTGATGGCCGCGGTCCGGGCCGGCGTGGGGCGTGAGACCGCTCACGAGGCGATCAAGGAGCACGCCGTCGCGGTCGCGCTGGAGATGCGCAAGGGCCGGCCC
This sequence comes from Nocardioides sp., assembly GCA_050997635.1. Lineage (GTDB taxonomy): Bacteria > Actinomycetota > Actinomycetes > Propionibacteriales > Nocardioidaceae > Nocardioides. The sequence continues at coordinate 6,441 of JBPCQY010000205.1, read as the reverse complement.
GACAACGACCTGTTCGAGCGGCTGGCCGACGACGAACGGCTCGGCCTCGACCGCGACCGGATCGAGGCGCTGGTGCGCGAGCCGATCGAGTTCACCGGCGCCGCGCGGTCCCAGACCGCTGCCGTCGTACGACGGGTGGCCGAGGTGGTCGAGCGACACCCGGAGGCCGCGGCGTACGCCCCCGGCGACATCCTCTGACGGCTGCCGGTCAGTTCGCCAGCAGCCGGTCGACCCCGGGACGTCATGCGTTCTGGTCGTCCGGGCGACCAGAACGCATAACGTCCGCACGGGCCAGGTGCCGGTCAGTTCGCCAGCAGCCGGTCGAGCTTGGCCTCGATCCGCTCGATGTCGGCGTGGGTCGCCGACTCCAGCTCGGGCCGCAGCGACACCACGAGCGTGCCGCCCGGCTCCAGCCGCACCTGCTTGACATCCTCGATCTTGTAGGCGTTCTGCCGCCGGAGCGCCGCATCGGCATCCGTGCGCCGGATGCCCTCGCGGGTCAGCGCGTCGGGCAGCCAGCGGCCCGCCTCGGCGATCACCGTCCCGCCACCCTCGACCAGCCACGCCACACCGGCGTTGCGGTTGCGGCGTACGGCGCGCACCACCACCGCGTTGACGGCGACCAGCACGGCTGCGCCGATCAGGCCGCCCAGCAGCGAGTTGTCGGGCCCGATGACGGCGTTCTGCACCACGTTGGACAGCAGCAGCACCACGATCAGGTCGAACGAGTTGAGCTGGGCGAGGTCGCGTTTGCCGACCACCCGGAGCACCACGGCCAGGCCGAGGTAGACCGCGATCGTGCGGATGACCTTGTCCAGGAGCGAGATGTCGAGATGCGTGAGGTCATGCCACATGGGGCCAGCATGGACCGCGCGGTGGCGAATGCGGGGCAGGCGCTCGGGTGGGATTTGTAGGCTGAGCCAGTGTCCAGCGACAACCGCGCGGTCGACGTCCGCGTCACGGGGCAGGTCCAGGGCGTGTTCTTCCGGGCCGGCTGTCGTGAGGAGGCCGAGCGGTTGGGCGTGCTCGGTTGGGTGTCCAACGAACCCGACGGATCGGTCCGCGGCTACTTCGCCGGTGCTCGCGACGCGGTCGACGCGCTGGTCGACTGGTGTCGTACGGGGTCTGCGCGGTCGGAGGTCGACGCCGTCGAGGTCACCGACGCTGAGCCGCGGGAGCAGTCGGGGTTCGACACCCGCTGACGGAGCGGGGACGGGTTTGTAGGGTGAGCCCGTGTCCGGACTCGACCTGCCTGCCGCTCCGCCGATCAACGGGGCGACCCATCTCCACTCGGGCAAGGTCCGTGACCTCTACGAGCTGCCCGACGGACACCTGCTCATGGTGGCCAGCGACCGCATCTCCGCGTTCGACTTCGTCCTCGAGACGCCGATCCCCGACAAGGGCGAGATCCTGACCCGGATCTCCCTGTGGTGGTTCGACCAGCTGTCCCATCTGGTGCCCCACCACCTGGTGTCCACCGACGTCCCCGACGCCGTCCGGGGCCGGGCAGTCATCTGCGAGCGACTCGAGATGTTGCCGGTGGAGTGCGTCGCCCGCGGTTACCTCACCGGCACCGGGCTGCTCGACTACCGCCGCACGGGCGAGGTCTGCGGAATCGCGCTCCCCGCCGGCCTGCAGGACGGCAGCCGCCTCCCCGAGCCGATCTTCACGCCGGCTACCAAGGCGGCCCTCGGCGAGCACGACGAGAACGTGTCGTACGACGCGGTGGCGGCCGCCGTGGGCGACGACGAGGCCGAGGAACTGCGGATGCTGACCCTCGCCGTCTACGGCCGGGCCGAGGCCATCGCGCGCGAGCGCGGGCTGATCCTGGCCGACACCAAGTTCGAGTTCGGCGCCCGACCCGACGGTACGACGGTGCTGGCCGACGAGGTACTCACCCCCGACTCCTCGCGGATCTGGCCGGCCGACCGGTGGCAGCCGGGGCGCGCCCAGGCGTCGTACGACAAGCAGATGGTGCGCGACTGGCTGCTCTCCGACGCCTCCGGCTGGGACCGGGCCTCCGGTGCGCCGCCGCCGCCGCTGCCCGACGAGGTCGTCGAGCGCACCCGCACGCGCTATCGCGAGGCCTACGAGCTGCTCACGGGTGAGACGTTTTGAGATCACCCCACGAAGAGCCTCGCTGGGCTCCCCTCTCCGCAGGGACCCCGACATGAGCTCCTTCACCTGCACCGTGGACCTGCCCAACCAGCCGTCGGACCTGTTCTGCTTCCTGGCGGAGCCGCGTAACCGGCCGCTGTGGCAGTCGACCCTGCGCACCGTCACCGACATCGACAACGGCGAGCCGCACCCGGGCATGCAGTGGCGTGACATCACCAAGTTCGGACTGCGGCCGTGGATGGAGCTGACCGACCTGGTGCCGTTCCGGCTGCTCGCCGAGGCCGGCAGCTGGCACGGCGTCGACGGGCTGCTCACCATGCGCTTCCTCAAGGTCAGCAGCGGCACCCGGGTCAACGTCGAGGGCCGGTTGATCGGGCGTGGCCCGTTCGCGGTCGCAGTCGCCGCCAGCGGACGATGGGCCCCGCTGACCGTCCAGAAGGACCTGCAGCGGGCCTCGACGGCGATCCTGGAGCGGCAGAGCGCCGCGGACTGACCGCGCTCAGGCGAACGGGTTGGCCTGGTTGCCGGGCATCTGGGCGAGCAGCCGCTGCGCGTCGGCCAGCTTGCCGTGCTCGACGAGCACCTCGTAGCGCGTCGCGACGACCGCGGTCACCGAGGAGAAGTCACGGCGGCCGCGGGTGGCGGCGTACCCCACGAGCGCCCACACCAGGCCGAACAGCACGCCGAACAGGGCGGTGGTCAGCACGGTGACGAACGACCCGTTGGTGTCGAACAGCGTGAAGATCAGGCCGACGAACGCGCCGAACCACAGCCCGGAGAGCGCGCCGCCGAGGGCGACCTTGCCGGTGGTGAGCCGGCCGGTGATCCGCTCGACCTGCTTGAGCTCGGTGCCGACGATCATGCAGTTCTGCACGGGGAACTCGTGGTCGGAGAGGAAGTCGACGGCCTTCTGGGCGGCCGCGTAGTCGGCGTACACGCCGAGCGACTGCGGGAACTCCAGCGACAACCCGGCCGCGCCGAGGCCCGTCGGGGTGCCGCGACCGAGGGATGAGCCGAGGGGGTTGGTGCCTGCCATGCCACCAGTGTGCCCTGTCCGCCCACCGCTCTCTAGACTGAGCCCGTCCCGAACCCCATCGAGGAGCCGACCCCCGTGGCCCGTTTCGCAGTCGTTGTGATGCCCAAGCCGGAGATCCTCGACCCCCAGGGCAAGGCCGTGCTGGGTGCCCTGCCGCGGCTCGGCTTCGACGGTGTCGTCGACGTACGCCAGGGCAAGCGCTTCGAGCTCGAGATCGACGGCGAGGCAACCGATGCCCTGCTCGTCCGGGTACATCAGATGGCCGAGACGCTGCTCTCGAACCCGGTCATCGAGGACTACGAGGTGCAGGTGCTCGACCACACCGTCGCCGAAGCGGCCGCGGCGGCGGCGACCGCCTGATGAAGGTCGGGGTCGTCACCTTCCCCGGCTCCCTCGATGACGACGACGCCCGCCGTGCGGCCCGGATCGCCGGTCACGAGGCGGTGCCGCTCTGGCACGGCGACGCCGACCTGTTAGGTGTCGACGCGGTGGTGCTGCCGGGTGGCTTCTCGTACGGCGACTACCTGCGCTGCGGCGCCATCTCCCGGTTCGCACCGGTGATGACCGAGGTCATCGACGCCGCCCGCCGCGGCATGCCGGTGCTGGGCATCTGCAACGGGTTCCAGATCCTGTGCGAGTCCCACCTGCTGCCGGGTGCCCTGATCCGCAACGACCACCGCACATTCGTGTGCCGCGACCAGCGGCTGCGCATCGAGAACAACCGCACCCCCTGGACCGCCTCCTACGACGAGGGCGCCGAGGTCACCATCGTGCTCAAGAACGGTGCGGGCGGATACGTCGCCGGCGAGGCCGTCCTCGACCGGCTCGAGGGGGAGGGCCAGGTCGTGGCGCGCTACCTCGAGGTCAACCCCAACGGGTCGCTGCGTGACATCGCGGGTGTCACCAACGACCGGGGCAACGTCGTCGGCCTGATGCCGCACCCCGAGCATGCGGTCGAGGGTCTCACCGGCGCCGGCACCGACGGGCTCGGCTTCTTCACCAGCCTCCTCGAGACTCTCCTCGACTGATGGCCCCGGTCGGGCGCCGGCTCAGGAGATCGGGCCGCGCTGACCGGCGGCCAGCCACTTCCAGGTGCTCGGGTTGGCGACTCCCGTGCTCGTGAGGCCCAGCTTGTGCTGCCACGTCCGCAGCGCGGCGTCCGTGCGCTCGGCGAAGACGCCGTTGAGCGCGACGGACGCGTGCCCGTCGGCGGCGAGCAGGGTGCGCTGCAGGGCGCGGACCCGGCTGCCCGTGGACCCGAACTTGAGCACCGGGTGGGCACCGGTCGCCAGCAGCGTCATCCAGTGCCGGCGGGTCCACACCGCCCGGGCGGGCAGGTCGTGGGCGGTCTGCCACCGGTTGGCGGCCGCGATGGTCGCGGGGCTCCAGCGCCCGTTGAGTCTGCCGGCGTAGACCTGCTGCTCGGTGAGCAGGCACTGCAGCGCCTTGACCGTGGCCCGGTCGGAGTGGGTGCGGTCGATCCGGCGGTACGTCGGCAGGTCGACGGTGACTCCCGCGCAGTGGGTCTCGGCCGCCGCGGCCGGGGTGCCCAGGTTGAGGAAGTCGCGGTCGATGTTGATCCGTACGCCGCCCCAGGTCTCGTCGTGGCCGCCGACGTACTGCTTCATCCGGTTGCCCGGACGCCAGCCAGCGCCTCGGATGTAGGAGGTGCTGGTGTCGCCCACGCCGTCCCAGCGGGCGATCCAGATGCGGTCGGGCAGGTGGAAGGTGCCCGGGCGGTTGACCCGTGCGTCGTCGAGCATCTTGATGCCGGACCCGGCGCTGGAGTAGACGCCCGAGACGTAGCCGGCGGCATGCAGCTCGTGGGTCCAGGTGCTGAGGAAGGCCAGCGACGACTCGCGGCAGCGGGAGTTGGTGACATCGAAGCCCTCGAGGTCGTACCACAGCGTGCTGCCGCCGACGATGCCGAGCGCCCGGGCCGCGTCGACCGTGCTCGCGGCCTCGGCCGAGCCCTGCCGTCGTGCGTGGGGGTACCTGCCGTTCTTGCCGGGCTTCGCGACGATGACCGGGTCGTTGCCGTAGCGCGGGAAGCGCGGGTTGCAGGAGGCCTGCGGCCCGAGCGTGATCGGGAGCAGCCGCCAGCCCTTGGTCAGCTGGGCCGAGATCCAGCGGGGCGTCAGGTTGGGTTGGTCCCGGCAGCCCCGGGAGGCGCCGGAAATGTAGATGCCGACGGCGAGGTACGGCGACTGCTTGAGCCAGCGGTTCATCGAGCGCTGGCTGGGCGCGAGGCACTGGTCGAAGCCGAAGCCGCGGAAGCTGCCCGGGGTGACGACGTTGGTGCTGCGGCCGAGGCCGGGGGCGGCCGGCCCCGCCACCGTCGTAAGGACCACGGCGAGGGCAAGGATCGCGCCTGCGAAGAGGCGGGACTGGGCGAGGCGCATGCGTTCGGCTCCGTGGCTCGGGATCGGGGCCCGGTGACCATAACCCCAACAGTCACACCCGTAACAGCACTTCGGGCGAACTACAGATCTGTAGTTCGCCCGAGGCTGGTGTGGTGCTCCTCAGGCGGCCTCGACGAGCTCCGGCTCGGGCCGCTCGACGACCGGCTCGACCGGGCGGAGGCGAGGCAGCGCGAGCGCGGAAACCAGGAAGGCCACGAGGGTGAACGCGGCCGACGTGAGGAACGCGGCCTCGACGCCCGGCACGAACCGCCCGGGTACGGCGCCGGTCGCGTAGACCGAGACGATGGCAGCGACTCCGACGGCGCCCCCGAGCTGTTGCGTGGTCTGCAGCAGGCCGGACGCGGAGCCGGCGTGCTCCGGCTCAACTCCCCCGAGCACGGTCGCGGTGATCGGCAGGAAGACCAAGCCGGTCGACAGGCCTGCGATCAGCACCGGCCCGAGGACGGCGCCGACGTACGACGAGCTCGTGCCGAGCTGGCTCACCCAGAGGTAGCCGACGACCATAGCCGCGGTGCCGGTCATCACCATGGTCCGCGCGCCGAGTCGCGTGAGCAGGCGTGGGGTGACCCGCGACATCGCGAACACGCCCAGGCTGAAGGGCAGGAACGCCAGGCCGGTCTCGAACGGGCCGAACCCGAGCACCCGCTCGTCGTACTGGACGAGGAGGAAGAACATCGAGAAGTTGGCTCCGATCACCAGCGCCATCGTGGCCAGGGCGCCCACGCGGGCGCGGTTGCGGACCAGGTGAGGCTGGACCAGCGGGTGCGGGTGGCGCACCTCGGTGCGGGCGAGGACGGCCAGGAGGGCGAGGCCGAGGACGAACCCGCCGAGGGTGCGGGCCGAGAGCCAGCCGTGGTCCGGGGT
>JBPCQY010000118.1:0-14521 GCA_050997635.1 Nocardioides sp. | reverse complement strand
CGCTGAGAGTCGCACCGAACCAACTGCGTCGCGCCGGCATCAGACCTGGTGACCGCAACCCACCCCTCCTGACCGGGGGAGGTGGCGGCGGGCTCATCGGGGGAGAGCCCGCCGCATTCCTCACCAGCCGCCCCGCAGGTGCGCTGCTACCGGTGACGCGTAGGCTTGCCGGTTGTGGCGGGCACCGACTTCGACGTAGAGATCAAGCAGCTCCAGGCGACGATGAACACGATCGGCCAGGTGCTGGATCTCGACGGCATGCGCGCCGAGATCGCCTCCCTGGGCGAGCAGGTGGCCGCACCCGACCTCTGGGACGACCAGGAGAACGCAACCCGGGTGACCGGCCGTCTCTCGCTGTTGCAGGGGCAGGTCGACCGGTTCACCGAGCTCCACCAGCGTGTCGAGGACCTCGGCATCATGGTCGAGCTCTCCCAGGAGGAGCACGACGCGTCCGCGCTGGCCGACGCCGAGACCGAGCTGACCAGGCTGAAGAAGAGCGTCGAGGCGCTCGAGGTGCGCACCCTGCTCTCCGGTGAGTACGACGCCCGCGAGGCCATCATCAGCGTCCGGTCCGGTGCCGGTGGGGTCGATGCCGCCGACTTCGCCGAGATGCTGATGAGGATGTACACCCGCTGGGCCGAGCGCAACAACTACCCCGTCGAGGTCTACGAGACGTCGTACGCCGAGGAGGCCGGCCTCAAGTCCGCGACCTTCGCCGTCAAGGCCCCGTACGCCTACGGCACGCTGTCGGTCGAGGCCGGGACCCACAGGCTGGTGCGGATCAGCCCGTTCGACAACCAGGGCCGCCGCCAGACCAGCTTCGCCGCGGTCGAGGTGGTGCCGGTGCTCGAGCAGACCGACGAGATCGAGATCCCCGACGAGGACATCCGCATCGACGTCTACCGCTCCGGCGGACCCGGCGGCCAGTCGGTGAACACGACCGACTCCGCCGTCCGCCTCACCCACATCCCGACCGGCACGGTGGTGTCCTGCCAGAACGAGAAGTCGCAGCTGCAGAACAAGGCGAGCGCGATGGTGGTGCTCAAGGCCAAGCTGCTGGCCCTGAAGAAGGCCGAGGAGAAGGCCCAGCTCGACGCGATGCGCGGTGACGTGCAGGCCAGCTGGGGCGACCAGATGCGCAACTACGTGCTCAACCCCTACCAGATGGTCAAGGACCTGCGCACCAGTTACGAGGTGGGCAACCCCCAGGCCGTCTTCGACGGTGACATCGACGGCTTCCTCGAGGCCGGCATCCGCTGGCGGATGGGCGCCGAGAAGGCCGCCGAGAACTGACCGGTTTTCAGCTCACCGGCTTCAGCGCCTTCAGGATCGCGTCGCCGACGGCACCGGACACGGCGTCCGGCGGATTCGTCGAGACGTTGCCACCGATCGCGATGTAGCCGATCGCTGAGCCCGACTGCACGATCCAGGTCACCAGGCCTCCCTGGGCGGAGGAGGTGGCCACGGTCACCGGAGCCGCGCCCGTGCGCCCGACCTGTCGCACCGTCCAGTGGGCGGAGTTGCAGGCGGCGAGCTGGCCGCCGAGCTGCTGGTACGACGTGGCGGCGCTGGCCGGACTGGCGAACGTGTCGATCTCCATCGACCCGTTGGCGCCGAGGCCCGCGCCCTGTCCACTGTTCGCGCCGTTCAGTGAGCTGTCGCTCAGGCACGGTGGCGTGAGGGTGTCGACCTTCGGCCCAGAGTCGCGACGCCAGCCGCTCTGCCAGGTGCCGAGCGCCTGGGCGAAGTCACCCTCCGACACCGTGCTCACGGCCGACGCCGACGACGACGACGATGCGGACGCCGGGTCACGGGTGGAGCTGGTGTAGGAGTCCTTCGACTGCAGACCGGCCACCAGCGCCGTCATCACCTTCGCCTCGACCGGGCCGGGCACCGACCCGGGCGTGTCGGCCATCATCAGGATGCCGACGGTGTTGCCTTCCCGGGCGAGCCAGAGATGCGGGCCCTGCCCGGAGGCCGTCTGGGTGGCCAAGGACCACGACCTGGCCTCGCCCTGGTCCCAGGTCCGTTCGGCGGTGGCGGTGGTGCCGGCGCACGCGTCGATGCCGGAGGTGAGGGCGTTCCAGGTGGTGGCGGCCCGGTTGGCCTTCGACTTGTAGTCGGCCAGGGCGCCGAAGGCGACCGCCTTCTCGGGTGTCGTGAGGAACAGGTCCCCGGTGGACTGCGGCTGCGCATTGGTGCTGGCGGCGTCGATGGCGTTCAGGCAGCGCGACGAGCCGAGCGACCGGGCGAGTCTGCTGTTCGGGGTGGTCGCCGACCAGGGGCTGGTCCAGCCGTCGGTGGCTGTCGTGAGGGCCGCGGCGTCGAAGACCTGGGGCGCGGGCAGCGACGCATCCACCCCGTGGATCGGCTGTGCCGAACGGTCGGCCGTGTTGAGCTGGAAGGCGGCTGCAGCGACCGCCAGCACTGCCACTGCGGCGACCGACGCGAGCGTCGTACGACGTCGGCGGGCGCGGGTGATGGCGTTGCGGGCGCCCGGCGCTCGGCTGGCCCCGGAGATGTCGTTGGTCAGCGTCTCGAAGGCCCGGTCGAGGTCGAAGGTGTCGTGCTCAGACATGGCTGTGAGCTCCGTTCTGGGTCTCTCCGTCGGGGCGGGGGCCGAGCTCGGCGGCGAGGGCAACTCGGCCGCGCGAGAGGCGCGCCTTGACGGTGCCCTCGGCGCAGTGCTCCAGGGCGGCGATGTCGGCGATCGAGAAGCCGGCGAGATGGTGCATGACCAGCGCCCGGCGCTGGGCCTCGGGCAGGACCCGCAGCGCGGTGACCAGCGCGACGGTGTTCTCGTCGGGCGCGGCCGCCGGCTCCGGGGCCCGCGACCTGGCCAGGAAGTTCATCGCCGTGCGGGTACGCCGCCAGCGGCTGATCGCCTGCCGGGTGGCCACCTGCCGCACCCAGGCGCCGGGGTCGTCGTACGTGCTGAGCTTGGACCAGCGGGGCCAGGCCCGCGTGTACGCCTCCTGGGCGGCCTCCTCGGCCGCCCCGAGCTCCCCGGTGACGGCATAGGCGCAGGCCACGGTCCGTCCCCAGGTCGCGTCATAGAAGGCGGTGAAGTCCTCGTCCGCCTGCGCCATGATGTCCCCGATCTCGTGCAACGGCCTCCGTGGCCGTCATTGCACCAGACACGCGCGGCTCCCGCGGGAGGTTGCACGCGGTTCGCCTCACGACGGCGAGGGGAGCGACGTTTCGAGCCTGCTGGGGTCCCTCGTCTACCCTCGATCGGGTGATCCGCTTCGAAAAGGTCTCCAAGTCCTATCCCGGTGGGGGAGACCCGGCTCTGGACAACGTCAGCATCGACGTCGACAAGGGCGAGTTCGTCTTCCTCGTGGGTGCGTCGGGGTCCGGGAAGTCCACCGCGCTGCGGCTGGTGCTGCGCGAGGCGCGCGCCACCCAGGGCCGCGTCTACGTGGCCGGCAAGGAGGTCAACCGCCTCGCCGGGTGGAAGGTTCCGCGACTGCGCCGCCAGATCGGCACCGTGTTCCAGGACTTCCGCCTGCTCCCCAACAAGACGGTCTCGGAGAACGTCGCGTTCGCCCTCCAGGTCATCGGCAGGTCCCGCGGCGACATCCGCGCCGTCGTACCGGAGACGCTCGAGATGGTCGGCCTCGACGGCAAGGGCGACCGGTTGCCCGACGAGCTCTCCGGTGGCGAGCAGCAGCGCGTCGCGATCGCGCGCGCCTTCGTCAACCGGCCGATGATCCTGATCGCCGACGAGCCCACCGGAAACCTCGACCCTGCGACGTCGGTCGGCATCATGAAGCTGCTCGACCGGATCAACCGCACGGGCACCACCGTCGTGATGGCCACCCACGACTCGGGCGTGGTCGACCAGATGCGCAAGCGCGTCATCGAGCTGTCCGACGGCCGGGTCGTGCGCGACCAGGCCCAGGGCGTCTACGGCTTCCAGCACTGATTCAGGGGTACCTCTTCCATGCAGTTGCGTTACGTCTTCACCGAGCTCGGCCATGGGCTGCGCCGGAACCTGTCCATGCACCTGGCCGTGATCCTCACGCTCTTCGTGTCGCTGACCCTGGTCGGGCTCGGGGTGCTGCTCAACCAGCAGGCCGCCCGGGCCGCCGAGCACTGGGGCAGCCAGCTGCAGATCACCGTCTACCTCTGCAAGGACCGCGACTCGAACCCCGCGTGCACGGGTGCGGTGACCAACGCCCAGGAGTCGGCGATCGAGAAGGTCGTCGACGACAACCCCGAGGTCGCGACCTACCACCAGGAGTCGCAGGGGCAGGCCTTCACCAAGCTCAAGGAGACCTACCCCGACAAGTACGACGGCCCGAACTCGCCGATCACCGCGGCCGACATGCCCAAGTCGATCTGGATCACCCTCAAGGATCCGCAGCAGTTCAGCGGCATCGAGAGCGCGGTCAAGGGACTCGACGGAGTCTCGGGCCTGCAGGACGTCCGCAAGCTGCTCAAGCCCATCTTCGGCACGATCAACATCTTGAAGCTGGGTGCCTTCGGCACCGCTGTCTTCCTGGTCGTCGCCGCCCTGATGCTGGTGGCCAACACCATCCGGCTGGCAGCCTTCGCCCGGCGCAAGGAGATCGGCATCATGCGCCTGGTGGGCGCATCCACGCTCTACATCGCGTTGCCATTCCTGCTCGAGGCGCTGGTCACGGCCGTGATCGGGGTGGCGCTCGCTGCGGGAGCACTCGCGGCCTTCATGAAGTTCGGCATCTACGACAAGGTGCGCGGCGAGCTGAACTTCATCCCGTGGGTCCAGTGGCACGAGTACGGCGTCGCCGTGGTGTGGATCGCGATCCTCGGCCCCGCGCTCACGCTGCTTCCGACACTCGTGCTGACCCGCAAATACCTCAAAGTCTGATTCCGGTCGGTTAGTTTCGAGGCGTTCACTTCCCCGAACACCCGAAGGCAGACCGGTGAGCCTCTTCCCCACCACCGCGCGCCAGCGTCTGGGTGCTGCCTGCGTGGCCGGCGCCCTGGCGATCGGCGCAGCGACCGCACCCCTGGCCCATGCCGACGATCTCAAGCACCGGCAGCGGCACGTGCAGCACCAGATCTCCTCGACCGGCCACGACCTCGACGAGTCGAGCTCGCGGCTGCGTTCGGCCCTCGGTGCCCTGAACGCCGCCAAGTCCCAGCTCCGGTCCGCCCGCCACGACCTGCGCGTCGCCCGGTCCCACGCGAAGGCGGCCAAGGCGCGCGACGTACGCATGCAGGCGGCGCTGGCCCTCGCCGTGCAGAAGCTCGACACCGCGCGCAGCGACCTCGCCGCCGGCCAGCAGGCCGCGAGCGACCAGCGCCAGCAGCTCGTCGACACCGTCACCGGACTCTACGAGTCCGGTGACCCCCAGCTCGTCGGGCTGTCGGCGCTGATGGCGGCCCAGACACCCGCCGACCTGACCCGTCGCCACGAGGCCAACAGTGTGGTGCTCGACCAGCAGGACGCCGACCTCGACAGCCTGCGGGCCGCCGAGGTGCTGCTCTCGGTGCGCACCACCCAGCTCGGCGCGGCCAAGGCCGAGGTGGCCCGCAGCCGCGCAGCCGCGCACGCCAACCTGGTCCAGAAGCGGGCCTACCGCGCCCAGGCGCTCGCCGCCAAGGACCGCGTTGCCGGCCTGGTCTGGGACCGTCGTACGGCGGCGGTCTCGGCCCGCGACGCGCGCGCCCACGACCGCGTCCAGCTCCGGCACCTGCGGGTGAAGGAACGCCAGATCCACTACCGCATCATGGTCGCGATCGCCAAGGCCCGCGCCGCCGCCCGGCGGGCCGCGGCCCGCGCCGTCGCCGCCCGGCGGGCCACGGCCCGCGCCCACAGCAACCACGGCTACGCCGGCGACAGCGGTGGCTTCCTGCTGAGGCCGGTGCCCGGCTACATCACCTCGCCGTACGGCTGGCGGATCCACCCGATCTACCACTACTGGGGCCTGCACGACGGCGACGACTTCCACGCCCCGTGCGGCACTGCGCTGCACGCCTCCGGCGGCGGCAAGGTGATCGCGGAGTACTACTCCTCGGTGTGGGGCAACCGCCTCTACCTCAACGTCGGCATGGTCAACGGCAAGTTCATCACCGTGATCTACAACCACCTCGAGCGGTACGCCGTCGGCACCGGTGCCACCGTCTCGCGCGGCCAGACCGTCGGCTACGCCGGCACCACCGGCTGGTCGACCGGCTGCCACCTGCACTTCACGGTGATGGCGAACGGCACGCCGGTCGACCCGACTCCCTGGTTCGGGTGACCTGATCTCGCTTGACGCCGGCTGGGAGAATGGCCGGATGGCCAAGGAGCAGGGGCGCAAGGTGATCGCGCAGAACAAGAAGGCGCGACACGACTACCACGTGGAGGACACGTGGGAGGCCGGCCTGGTGCTGATGGGCACCGAGGTCAAGTCGCTGCGGCAGGGGCGGGCGTCGCTGGTCGACGGGTTCGCCGAGGTCGACGGGGGAGAGGTGTGGCTGCACGCGGTCCACATCCCGGAGTACACCCAGGGCACCTGGACCAACCACGCCGCCACCCGCAGGCGCAAGCTGTTGCTCAACCGCACCGAGATCGACAAGATCGAGCGCAAGGTCAGCGACAAGGGCTACACGCTGGTGCCGCTGGCGCTCTACTTCAAGGACGGCCGGGCCAAGGTCGAGATCGCCCTGGCCCGCGGCAAGAAGTCCTACGACAAGCGGCATGCCATCGCCGAGCGGACCGCCAACCGGGAGAAGGAGCAGGCGCTTGGTCGCCGGGCCAAGGGCATGACCGACTGATGCCGGCGACCGTCGTACGCGGGGCGGACCCAGCCGCGGTCGGCGAGATCCTGTCCGGGCTGCCGGACTGGTTCGGCATTGCCGAGGCGAACGAGCACTACGTCGAGGCGGCCGGGCAGTTGCCGTCGTACCTCGCCGTCGACGGAGAGGACGTGGTGGGGGTTGCGCTGGTCGCCGAGCACTTCCCCCAGGCCCGCGAGCTGCACCTGATCGCCGTACGTCGGGACCGGCACCGCTCGGGAGTGGGTCGGCTGCTCGTCGAGACGATCGAGGCCGATCTGAGGCGCGACGGAGTCCGCCTGCTCGAGGTGCACACCGTTGGTGCGTCGCATGAGGGTGCGGGGTATGCCCGGACCCGCGAGTTCTACCTCGCCCTCGGGTTCGTCGCGATGAACGAGCTGGACCGGATCGACTGGGACGGCCCGACCGTGATTCTGGTGAAGTCGCTGTGATCGACCCGGTCGCGTTCGCCGCAGAGCTGGGGATCCCCGGACTGTTCGACGTGCACACCCACTTCATGCCGCCGCGGGTGATGGCCAAGGTGCGCGCCTACTTCGACGCCTCCGGCCCGCTCCTGGGCCGGGAGTGGCCGCTGCACTACCGGCAGCCCGATGACGAGCTGGTGGTGCTGCTGCGCGTTTTCGGCGTACGCCGGTTCAGCGCGCTGTCCTACGCCCACAAGCCCGGGATGGCGGAGTTCCTCAACGCCTGGGCGGGGGACTTCGCCGACCGCGTGCCGCAGGCGCTGCGCAGCGCGACGTTTTTCCCCGAGCCGGGCGTTGCCGATGACGTCCGGGCGCGGCTCGGCGAGGGAGCGGAGATCTTCAAGCTGCACGTCCAGGTGGGTGGCTTCGACGTACGCGATCCGCTGCTCGACGAGGCGTGGGGAGTGCTGGCCGACTCCGGGACCCCGGTGGTGCTGCACGCGGGCTCCGGCCCGGTCGGTACGGCGTACACCGGACCCGAGCCGGTCGCCGAGCTGCTCGCCCGGCACCCGCGGCTGGCGCTGGTGATCGCCCACGCCGGCGCGCCGGAGTACGCCGAGTTCCTCACCCTGGCCGAGCGCTACGACCGGGTGCGGCTCGACACCACGATGGCGTTCACGCCGTTCTTCGACGAGCTCGGGGCGGCGTACCCCCCCGAGCTGCTGCCGCGCCTGCGCGACCTGGGTCTGGCCGGGGACGTGCTGCTCGGCTCGGACTTCCCGAATATCCCCTATCCGTACGCCACCCAGCTCCAGGCACTCGCCGATCTCGAGCTCGGCGACGACTGGCTCCGCGCGGTGTGCTGGGACAGCGCGGATCGGCTGTTCGACGGCTGAGTTGAGGTGCTGCACCTGACACATCGGTGCTACACTTGGCTGATGCCCACGACCAAGCACCGTTACTCGATCACCGAGGACGCGCAGATCGCCGAAGCGTTGGCCAAGGGGCTCGAGGAATGGCCCGAGCTCACCGACCGGCCGGCGCTGGTGCTGCGCAAGCTGATCGAACAAGGAGCAGCTGTGCTCGAGGTGGAACGCCGGGCCCGCATTGAGCGGAGGTTGCGCGCTGTGAACCAGCTCGCCGGTGTCGCGAGCGGCATGTACCCGCCCGACTACTTGGAGAAGCTGCGCGAGGACTGGCCGGAGTGATCGTCCTGGACGCCAGCGCGGTCATCGCCACGCTCGATGACCAGGACGCGCATCATCGGGCTGCCTTGGCGATCATGAGGAAGGCGTCACTCGCCGATCAGGCCCTTCTCATGCATCCCGTGACCTTGGCGGAAGCGTTGGTGGGTGTGGTTGACACCGAGCGGGAAGCGGCCACCATGGCCGCTCTCGAGGCCCGAGAGATTGTCATCGAGCCCTTTGCCCGGGCAGACGCGGCCGCCGTCGCCCACATTGGTGCGTCCACGGGGCTCAGAATGCCGGATGCGTGCGTCTTGTCCATCGCGGTGGAGACGCGCGGCGAGCTGGCCACCTTCGACGTACGCCTCGCCCGGGAAGCACGTCGCCTGGGAATCGATGTGCTGGGAGTCGACGCCACCCCGTAGACTGGTGCCACAACTCAAGAGGGGCTGATCGGTTTCGACTTGGGACGTTGGTCCCAGGGGAAGCGGGTCGAGGAGCCAGCGTCATCTCGTAAACGATCGCTGGAAAACTACAACTGCCAACAACACGCGCAGTAACTTCGCTCTCGCCGCCTGAGCGGTGATCGAAGGGTCTGACCGGGCATCTGCCTTCGTCCCGGATCCAGGCCTCATCTAGAAGGCTTGCTGGTCACTCTCTGTCAGGAGGGGTGACCGGGACTTCATCCTGACTGGGCCTGTCGGCGACGTGTCTGCGCGAGCGCCGGGGCCGAGAAAACGACACCACTGACTGCACCCGGAGAAGACCTGGTACGACGCTTGAGGACGCGGGTTCGATTCCCGCCAGCTCCACATACGTAGCGAGGGGCGAGGTGTGACCTGAGGGTCCGCCTCGCTTCGTCACAGCAGGCCGCGCGCCTGCTTGAGTCGCAGGATGCGCAAGGCGGAGGAGTTCACCTTGGCCCGAAACGACGGCCGGTGCTCGGCGCGGCGCAACACCGCGGAGTACATCTCCGGTAGAACGCGCGGGTTCACGGCGAGCACGAGGTTGCCACCGGCGCCGATGAACCGTACGGCGCGCACGCCCCAGCGCCATGGCGACAGCTGCCTGGCGTCGGCGAGGTCATCGGACATCGCCACGCCGCGGAAACCGAGGTCGCCGCGGAGCATCGTGCGCACGATGCGTGGCGAGAACGGGCCCGGATTGCGCCGGTCGATCTGGGAGTAGAAGGCGTTGGAGATCATCACGACCGGGGCCCCGGCCCGGATGGAAACCGCGAACGGCCAAAGGTAGGCGTCGTGCCGCGTCGTCACGCGGTCGGTGACACCGGCCGAGGTGTCGGTGTTGGCGGATACCCGGCCCAGGCCGGGGAAGTGCTTGATCGCCGGCACGACTCCGTGCCGCGACAGGCCGCGGACGAACGCGCGACCGTGGTGGGCCACGACCCTGGTCGTGTAGCCGAACTCGCGGTCGAAGGCGCCGATCGGCGGGTTGTGATCGGCGGCGCGCAGGCCCGGCACGGTGTCCTCGACCGGAGCCAGGTCCATGGTGACGCCGACCGAACGCAGCTGCCGCGCCCACCGGCCGGCTCGCGTCTGCAGAGCGGACGGGTACCACCGGCCCTGCTCTCGGGCCGACGGGATCTCGGAGAAGCCGGGGCCGTGGAGCACCTGCACCTGGCCGCCCTCCTGGTCGGTGGCGACCAGCAGGCGCACCCCGTCGGTGGCCGCCCGCGTGGTCCGCGCCTGCATCGTCGCGGCCACTCGCGCGGGCGCGCCGGTGCCGCCGTAGCTGCGACCGGTGAGCATCACGTTGCCGACGTGGTAGCGGGTGATCTGCGACCGGGTCGCCAAGCTGGCCGACGTGGCCGGCGTCCCGACCATGAACAGCTGGCCGACCTTCTGGCGCAACGTCAGCTGCGCGAGCACGTGGGCCGCCGTACGGCCCGCCGACCGGGACGGTACGGCGAGTGTCGGCGCGCTCGTCGACCGGGCCGGTATGGCGAGTGCCGGCGCGCTCGTCGAGCCCACGGTCGATGCGAGGGCGAGGACCGTGATCGCCGCCTTGCCGGCGGCACCGGAGACGCGGGACCCGAGGAGCATCACTGCACTTTACGGTGTCGTCGACCCACCAGCGCACCGGCGCTGGTGGCCCGTCAGGTAGCGCGCGCCGTCCGGGCCGGCCTCGAAGGCCGCCGCGCCGTTCTCGTGCGATCTCCTCACGCTATTCACAACGAGTATGTATGCGATGTATAGTGCACGGCGTGAGCATCGGTCATGTGTTGATGGGAGTCCTCGCCGATGGCCCTGCCCACGGCTATGACCTGAAGCGGGAGCACGACCACCGCTTCCCCGGCACCAAGCCCCTGGCCTTCGGGCAGGTCTACTCGACCCTCGCGCGCCTCGAGCGCGACGGCTTGGTCGAGGTCGCCGAGACGACGCAGGAGGGCGGCCCGGAGCGCACGACCTACGCGCTGACCCAGGACGGCGAGACCTCGGTCCGTGCGTGGTTGAGCGAGCCGGAGCCGGCCGCGTCGTACGCCGCGGACGAGCTGGTCCGCAAGACGGTGACGGCGCTGCGGATCGGGGCGGACGCCGATGGCTTCCTGCGGCAGCAGCGGTCGGTCCACCTGACGCGGATGCGCGAGCTGGTCGCGCTCCAGCAGGCCACGACCCACACCGACGAGCAGATCGCCGTCGACCACACGATCTCCCACCTGGACGCAGACCTGAGATGGCTCGAGACCGCCGCTTCCCGGGTCGCGGCAGAAGGAAAGGTGCGCCGATGACGCCACCGCTGGTGACGGCGCGATCGGTGCGCAAGTCGTTCGGGCGCACGGAGGCGCTGCGCGGCGCCTCCCTGGTCGTGGACGAGGGTGAGGTCGTCGCGGTGACCGGCGCCTCGGGGAGCGGCAAGTCCACGCTGCTCCTCTGCCTGGCCGGCGTGCTGCGTCCGGAGGCGGGGGAGGTCACCTACCAGGACCTCCGGCTCTCCCACGCGTCGGAGAAGAGCCGCACCCTGGTCCGACGGCGGGACTTCGGGCTGGTGCTCCAGTTCGGGCAGCTCGTGCCCGAGCTCACGGGAGAGCAGAACGTTGCCCTGCCTCTTCTGCTCGAGAAGCACGACCGAGCGGCCGCCATCACCGCCGCGCGCGGCTGGCTCGAGCGACTCGACGCGCTCGACGTGGCCGGTGCCCTACCAGGTGAAATGTCGGGCGGCGAGGCGCAGCGAGTCGCCGTGGCACGGGCGCTGGTCCACGGTCCTCGGGTGATCTTCGCCGACGAGCCCACGGGGGCGCTCGACACGGTGAGTGGCGAGCGGGTGCTCGGAGCCCTGCTCGGCGCGGCTCGGGAGACGTCGGCGGCGGTCGTCCTGGTGACCCACGACAACCGGGTGGCGGCCGCCGCCGACCGCGAGGTCGTCCTTCGCGACGGCGTCGCCGAGCCGGCCCCGGTGTTCCCGTGACCGGGCTGGCCCTCGCGCTCGCACGATCCGGCGGTCGCGGCCGGATGGTCCTGGTCGCCGCGTGCACCGCCGTCGTCACGACCCTGCTGCTCGTGACGATCTCCATCGCCCTCCTGCCGACGTACCCCGACGAGATGCTCTCCGACCTGATCCGGGATCCCGGGGTCCGCGGCGGCACCGCCTTCGCGATCGTGCTGCTCACGTTGCCGTCACTCCTCCTGCTCGACCAGAGCGTCCGACTCGGCACCGCGGCTCGCGAACGACGGCTCGCCGCGCTCCGCCTCGCGGGCGCGACGCCGTCGGAGGTACGCCGTCTCGGGGGTCTCGAGGTGGGCATCCCGGCGTTCGTCGGCGCGGTTCTCGGGATCGGCCTCTACCGCGTGCTGCGCATCGTCATCGGCGGGGTGTCGTACTTCGACCCCCCCGGAAGCGGCCTGGTCATCGTCCGCACCTCGACGTGGGGGGTCTTCGGCGTCCACCTCGTCCCGACGTCGGTGGCGCCCACGTGGTGGCAGCTCCTGCTCACCGTCGCCGCGGTGACGCTGCTCGGCGTGGTCGTCGGCTCCCGCGCGTCGGCGCGGGTCGTCGTGACTCCCCTCGGCGTGACCCGTCAGCAGACGGCGCCGCCGCCCCGACCGTGGGGCGTGCTGCTCCTGGTGGCGGCGGCCCTGTCCGTCCCCGTGCTGGTGTCCTCGGACTTCGGCTCGACGCTCGTGGGCATCGTGGCGGTCGCGCTCGCGGTGCTGGGCATCATCGGCCTCGCCCCGTGGCTGGCCTACCGGGTCGGCCGATACGTCGAGCCCCGGGCGACCTCCGGACCGATGCTGCTGGCGGCGCGACGTCTGGTCTGCGACCCGCGGCCGACGGGGCGCGCGGCGGCAGCCGTGGGTGCCATCGGTCTGGTTTCCGGTGGAGCCGGCGTCTTCCTGGCCGCCGCCGTCGACGAGCACCTCGATGCCTTCTACCTGTCCCCGGTGCTCCTGGTCGGGATCGCCCTGCTCGGGGCCCTGCTGGTGGTGATGGGCACCTTGGCCGTGCACTCGGTCGAGTCGCTGCTCGACCGCAAGAGGTCCGTCGCCGCGCTCGGCGCCATGGGGGCGACCGTCGACGAGCTCGAGCGGTCCCAGCGGTACGAGGCACTGCTGGTCGCCGTCCCGATGGCCGTCCTGGGCACGGTGCTCGGGACGGTTGCGATGGCGTGGGTGGCCGGCGGACGCGCGGGTGTCGTCGTACTCCTGCCGAACATCGCCCTCAGCGCCGTCCTGGTCTGGTTGGCGGCGGCGATCGCCACCCGGCTGACCCGGCCCTGGGCCGCGCAGGCGGCGTCGCCGGCGCATCTGCGCACCCCCTGAACCGCGAGCCGCCTACGGTGGCTGGGGCTGCGATCGACGACTCCGTCGTACTGCTGACCGTGGTCACGGGCCAGCACTGACCGCAGCGGTCCGTTCGGCATACTGGGGCGATGCACCTCATCGTGACGACGGAGACGACCGTTGACTGACCCGCTGCGGACGACCTTCGCCACCGCCCTCCTCGCGCTCGGCAACAACACCGGCATCGAGGTGCCCGCGGCGAACGTCGCCGAGCTGGGCCAGGGCAAGCGCCCGCCGGTGATCGTCGAGGTCGACGGCTACACCTACCGCAGCACGATCGCGGTGATGGGTGGCAAGAACCTGCTGCCCTTCGCGAAGGAACACCGT
This sequence comes from Nocardioides sp., assembly GCA_050997635.1. Taxonomy (GTDB): domain Bacteria; phylum Actinomycetota; class Actinomycetes; order Propionibacteriales; family Nocardioidaceae; genus Nocardioides. The sequence continues at coordinate 1,036 of JBPCQY010000118.1, read as the reverse complement.
GAGGCGTCCGGCTTCAAGGGCGGGGACGAGGTCACGGTCACCCTGACCCGCGACGACACGCCACGAACGGTCGAGATCCCCGAACAGCTGCGGGCCGCACTGGCGCAGGCCGGCCGCCTCGACTCGTTCGAGGCGCTGTCCTTCAGCAGGCGCAAGGAGGCTTGCCGTTCGGTCTCCGACGCCAAGGCCGAGGACACCCGGGTCCGCCGGATCGCCAGGGTGCTCGATTCGCTCTGACGCGGCGTCGGCAGCCGCCCCCACGGTGAGCCCATGAACTGCGTCTTCTGCACGATCATCGCGGGGGAGACCCCGGCCGAGATCGTGCTCGACGAGCCCGACTTCGTCGGGTTCCTCGACGCGCGCCCCGTGTTCAAGGGTCACACCCTGCTCGTGCCACGCGAGCACGTCCTCACGCTGCCGGACCTGCCGGCCGGACTGCGCGACGGCTTCCTCGAGGCTGCTCAGCGTCTCGCGACGGCGGTGGTCGACGGACTGGGCGCCCAGGGTTCCTTCGTCGCGATGAACAACGTGGTCAGCCAGTCGGTCGCCCACCTGCACCTGCACGTCGTACCCCGCACCAGGGGCGACGGTCTGCGCGGCTTCTTCTGGCCGCGCACCACGTACGCCGACGGCGAGGCCGCGGCGTACGCCGAGCGGCTGCGGGCGTCACTCGATGGGTGACCCCGACGAAGGTGGCGCCTGGTCGGGGTTCGAGGAAACCTTCTGCAGCGCCGAGACGCGCTGGCCGAGGAGCGCCACTCCGCGTCCGGCCCGCCCTTGCTCGATGCGATTCATCTCAGGTGCGATTGCCGACCCTGGGAGCCGATCGTCTTCACGCTGAGCAGGTCAACCCGATCTGGCCCTTCCATGAGGGCCTGAAGTGGGCCCCAGGAAGCGGTTCCCACAAAGGCATGGCGGGCACCGGTTGCCCACCCCTCATCGGGCACCACTCCGGGCGGGGCTTGCGGGACGCTCGCACATCCTCGTGGCCGCCGAGCTGCGGCGTCCACGTGAAGGTTCCTCTTCCGGAACGCCG
>JBPCQY010000094.1:0-10920 GCA_050997635.1 Nocardioides sp. | reverse complement strand
GTCCTGCTGTTCAATTGCGGGTGATCACGCCGGTGCTGATCAGCCGATCGTTGATTAGGACGCCCCAGCCCAGCAGGCGTCGCCCGGTGGACGTCTCGGCGGTGACGAACACGAGCCGGACTCTCACGCCTTGGGCTGCTTCGCCACGACCGTGTGGACGACGATTTCGCGAGTGCCGGGCTTCCAGCCGCCGTCGTGGTCTCCTGCCTCCACCGCGTGGGCAATGGCGAGGTTGGTGATGAAGCGCCGTGCGGTTGCCGTGGAGACCTTGAGCGCCTCGGCAATGGCATCCACGGTCTGACCGCCCTCACGCATCCTGGCGACAGCCTCCACTTGGTTCCGCTGCTCGCTCCCCGCGGCGAGGTAGGGCAGCGAGCGCTTCGTCCCGTTGGCTCGCACCTTCAGGAGGGTGGCCTGCCCGGTGGTGAGGGCCTCCACGAGCGTCTTGGGCTCGGGCTTCGGCTCGGGCTTGGCCTTCACGGTAGCGGGCTTCGCAGCGGCGGGCTGAGGCTCCTTCGGAGCAGCGACCTTCGCGGCGGCCTTTGTCGGGGTCGTCTTGGATGCGGCGGGCTTGCGGGCGGTTGTGGTGCTCATGATTGCCTCCTGGCAGTCGGTGGAGCCCCGTTGTCGGGCCTCGGGTGCGACCAGGGTGCAGAAGTTCGGGCAGGAGGTTCAGGGCGATTCCGGGCCGGATCGGCGCATCTCGGCGTCTACCTGCGGAGACGCTGCACGAGAAAGTTCGGAACCTTCGCGGCGCAGCAGCCAGAACGCACCCGGCACCCTTGCCAGTGGCCACCGCCCAGCCCTCTTCTGCCACGCATGCGCGGACGGCGCCTCTGAGACCGCGTGGGCGGAGAAGGTACAGGACGGGGCGGGTGGCGGTATGCACACCCCAGCGAACGCCAGTTACTAGCGCCCAAGGTAGCGCCGCCGATTCGCGAAGGGGCATGAGTAAAGGGCCGCAACCTGCATTTCTGCTGGTCAGGATGGCAGTTCCAAATGGAGCCGCCTGTCGGAGTCGAACCGACGACCTTCTCATTACGAGTGAGACGCTCTACCGACTGAGCTAAGGCGGCGCGGCGCCCGGGGGACGGCGGACCGCCCCGGGCAACCCGGGAAGTATACGAACGGCTCGCCCGGGAGCGGAAACCGGCGTCAGCACCTCAGCCCGTCGCGCGGGACCACGCCGCCGACGAGGTAGGCCTCGACCGCGTCGTCGACGCAGGCGTTTCCGGCGTGGTAGCCCGTGTGACCGTCGCCGTCACGGGTGACCAGCACGCCGGAGTCGAGCTGGCGGGCGAGGTCCTGCGCCCAGTGGTACGGCGTGGCGGGGTCGCGCGTCGTACCGATGACCACGATGGGCGCGGCACCCTTCGCGTCGACGGTGACCCGCGGGAGCGGGCTGCGGACCGTGAGATAGCGGCAGCCGGTCATCGACCAGGCGAAGACGCGACCGAAGGTCGGCGAGGCCCGCTCGAACGCCGGCAGGAGGCTCGGGACCTGCGCCGGCGAGACCGACACCGGGTCGTCGAGGCAGGTGATCGCGTAGAACGCCTCCATCAGGTTGTTGGCGTAGCTGCCGTCGGGAGTGCGCTGCGTGTAGGCGTCGGAGAGCGTGAGCAGCGCAGTGCCGTCGCCGTCGAGCGCGGAGCGCAGCGCCGCACTGAGCAGGATCCAGTAGCTGCGTTCGTAGAGCGGCGCCGAGATGCCGTAGTAGGCGTTGCCCGGCCCGAGGTCACGGCCCAGCTTGGTCGGCAACGGCTGCTGCTCGATGCGGGTGACCAGCGTGCGGATCGTGGCGAGCCCTTCGTCGACGCTGTTGCCGAGGAAGCACGACGGGCTCGAGTCGACGCAGTTGGCGACGTAGGCCCGCAACGCGGTCTCGAAGCCGGCGGCCTGCTCCAGCGCGATCCGGCGCGGGGTGATCGACAGGTCGACCGCACCGTCGAGCACGAAGCGGCCCACGCGGCGCGGGAACAGCTCGGCGTACGTCGCGCCGAGCTCGGTGCCGTAGGACGCGCCGAGGTAGGTGAGCGTCGACTCGCCGAGCGCCGAGCGCAGCACGTCGAGGTCGCGCGCGGACTCGACCGTGGAGATGTGTGCGGCCAGGGCGCCCGAGCGGGCCGCACACCCGCGGCCGAGAGCGCGCTCGCTGCCGACGAACGCGCTCACCTCGGAGGCCGTGGAGGGCTCGGGGTCGAGCGAGAGGTAGCGGTCGAGCTCGGCGTCGGACGCGCAGTCCACTGGCGAGCTGTCACCGGTTCCGCGCGGGTCGAAGCCGACAATGTCGAAGTGCTCGAGCAGCGGTAGGCCGAAGACCCGCGCGGCGCTGGAGGCGTACGACGTGCCGGGCGCGCCCGGGCCGCCGGGGTTGACGACCAGCGAGCCGATCGGCGCTCCGTCGGCCGGTCGATCCAGCACGGCGAGGGTCAGGGTGCGGCCGGACGGGTGCCGGTAGTCGAGCGGCACCCGCAGTCGGGCGCAGCGGTTGTCGCCGCAGTCGGTCCAGGCGAGCCGCTGCTGGTAGAACGGCGCGAGGTCCGGCTGCGGCGGGTCGGTCGCCGTGTCATCGTCGGGCACGGCGACCGGGGTCGGGCCGGCGTCGGCGCTCCCTGACGAGGACGATGAGCCCCCGTTGTCGCGGCCCACGAACGCCAGCCCCGCCGCGCCTGCGAGCACCAGGACCAGACCGGCCGCCAGCACGATGGCGACCAGGCGCCTCACGCGCTGGCCCGGGGTGCCTTGAGCGCCACCATCATCGACTCGAGCGCCAGGGGGACCGGCACGTTGAACTCCAGCATCTGCTCGCGGGCGGCGAAGATCCACCCGATCCGGCGCAGGTTGAGCTCGGGGGTCGAGCCGCGCACGATCTGCTCGACGTCGTCTCGCGCCTCCTCGTTGACCAGAGCGCCCTGCGCGCCGGTCGCCAGCGCGATCGCGTCGCGGTAGACCGAGACGAGGTCCATCAGGCTGCGGTCGACGACGTCGAGGATGCGCCGCTTGGCGCGGGTCTTCTGCGCCTTCTCGAGGGCCGACAAGGCGGGGGCGTACTCGCGAGGTCGGCGTCCGCGCTCGACCACGCCGTACGTCGCATCGAGGTCGGCGCGTTCGCGGGCGTCGAGCTCGCTGGTGATGAGGTCGGCCTCCTGCTTGGCGACGTCGCCGAGGTTGGCGGCGGCGCTCATGCAGGCGGCGAGGCTGGTGAGCTTGGCCGGCATCAGGACGACTTCGCGTCGCCGGCCCAGGGTGCCCTCGTCGCGGGCGAGAGCGCGCGCACGCCCGATGTGGCCCTGGCTGGCCCGGGCGGCGTACGACGCCAGCGCGTCGCCGACGCCGTCGCGCCGGACCAGGAACGAGGCGACCTCCTCGGTCGTCGGTGTCGACAGCGTCACCAACCGACAGCGCGAGCGGATCGTGGGCAAGACGTCCTCGACGGTGGGGGCGCAGAGCATCCACAGGGTGCGGTCGGTGGGCTCCTCGATCGCCTTGAGCAGCGCGTTGCAGGCCTGGTCGGTGAGCCGGTCGGCGTCCTCGACGATCAGGATCTGCCAGCGCCGGCCGACCGGCGTGAGCGCCGCGCGACGCACCAGGTCGCGGACCTCGTCGACGCCGATCGAGAGCTTCTGGGTGCGGATCACCGAGACGTCGGCGTGGCTGCCGGCCAGCACGGTGTGGCAGGAGTGGCACTCGCTGCAGCCGCCCTCCTCGCACTGGAGCCCGGCCGCGAACGCGATCGCGGCGTTGGAGCGCCCCGAGCCCGGCGGGCCGGTGAACAGCCACGCCTGGCTCATGCCGTGGCCGCCGACGGCGGTCTGCAGCGCCGAGATCGAGCGCTGCTGACCGACCAGGTCGTCCCAGACAGTTGCCGAGGAGGTCGCGGAGCCCCCGTCTCGAAGGGCGGTCATCGGCGAGCCTGCCCGAGCAGCGCAGTCACGGCGGCGCGGACCGCGTCGGCGAGCTCCTCGACCGAGCCCCGTGCGTCGAGCACCAGGTAGTGGTCGGGGTCGGCGGCAGCCAGCTCGAGGAACGAGGTCCGCACCCGCTCGTGGAAGTCGGCCGACTCCTGCTCGATGCGGTCGCGCTCGGCGAACCGGCCCAGCCCGTGGGCCGGCTCGAGGTCGAGCACCACCGTCAGGTGCGGTCGTAGGTCGCGGGTGGCCCAGCGGGCGACGGACTCGAGCTCGGCGACGTCGAGGTCGCGCCCGGCGCCCTGATAGGCCAGCGTCGAGTCGACGTAGCGGTCGGTGATCACGACCTCGCCCCGGTCGAGGGCGGGCAGCACGACCGTGTCGACGTGCTCGGCCTTGTCGGCGGCGTAGAGTAGGGCCTCGGTGCGATGGCTCAGCCGACCGGTGGACGGGTCGAGCACGATCCGGCGCAGCTCCTTGCCGACGGTGGTGTCGCCGGGCTCGAAGGTGAGCAGCACGGCGTACCCCTGTGCGACCAGCCACTCGCACAGCCGACCGGCCTGGGTGGACTTGCCCGCACCCTCGCCACCCTCGAAGCAGACGAAGACGCCCGTGGTGGTGTGCACGCCCGCGAGCGTAGTCGCACGCACCCACGCCGCTAACGTGCTGCCATGAGCGAGACCGCTACCGCCTCGTCCCCCGTCCTGATCCGCTCCGACCAGGTGATCCTGTACGGCGGGCTGGCCGCCGTCGTGGTCTCGGGCCTGGCGCACTACCTCGGCTGGGACTCGGTGCTCGCCTTTGTGCTCAGCGCCGCCGCCGTGTGCCTGCTGGCCTCGCTGGTGGGCCGCTCCGTCGAGCAGCTCGGCGACCGCTTCGGCCCGGGCGCGACCGGCGTACTCCAGTCGGCGCTGGGCAACCTGCCCGAGCTGTTCATCTGCATCTTCGCGCTCAAGGCCGGCCTCGTGGACGTGGTCCGGGCCGCGCTGGTCGGGTCGATCCTGGCGAACCTGCTGCTGGTGCTGGGGCTCGCGTTCGTCGTCGGCGGCCTGCGGAACGGCACCCAGCAGCTCGGCTCCGAGCGGGCGCGCACCATCGTCGTACTCATGCTGCTGTCGGTGACGGCGATGGCGATCCCGTCGTTCACGCGATTCATCCACACCTCGGCCGGGGCGCACGAGAAGGCGTTCTCGGTCATCACCTCGGTGATCCTGCTGGCGCTCTTCGCACTCTCCCTCCCGTTCTCGCTGGCGAAGCAGTCGGGCTCGGGCGCCGCCGAGCCGGGTGGCGGCGAGGCGCCGCGTTGGCCGATCGCACTGGCGGTCGGGCTGCTCGCGGCCGCCGGCCTCGGCGCGGCGTTCGTCTCCGACTGGTTCGTCGCCGCCCTGACTCCGGCGATGGACTCCGCCGGCATCAACCAGACCTTCGCCGGTCTGGTCATCGTCGCCATCGCGGGCAACGCGATCGAGAACGTCGTGGGCGTGCAGCTGGCCGCGAAGAACAACTCGGAGTACGCCTTCTCCGTCATCCTCAACAGCCCGCTCCAGATCGCCCTGGTCTTGGCGCCGGTGCTGGTGCTGGTCTCGCAGATCTTCGGGCTCGCCACGCTGACCCTGGTGTTCTCGCCGCAGCTGGTGATCGTGCTGATGCTGGCGATCATTCTCGCCGCGTTCATCGCCTTCGACGGCGAGTCCACCTGGCTCGAGGGTGCCGCCCTGATCGCGCTCTACGGCATCGTCGCGACGTCGTTCTGGTGGGGCGGCTGAGCAGCCTCCCGCGGCCCTGGCCGACATTCCGAACGTTTGCGTGCTTCAACCCGGGTTGCCACAACTCGAACGTTCGGAATGTCCGCCCGGAGCAGGAGGGGCCAACGCCCGGAACCAGCGGGTCAGGACTCCTTCGCGGCCGACTTCTTGGTCGTCTTCTTGGCAGTCGCCTTCTTCGCCGTCGACTTCTTCGCGGTCGACGTCTTGGTGGTCTTCTTGGCACCCCGCTTGGCGGCCTTCTTGGCCGGGCCCTTCTCGCGCCGCTCGGCGAGCAGCTCGGCCGCACGCGCGAGCGTGATCGCCTCGACGGTGTCGTCCTTGCGCAGGGTGGCGTTGTACTCGCCGTCGGTGACGTAGTCGCCGAACCGCCCCGACTTCACCACCACCGGCTGGCCGGAGACGGGGTCGTTGCCGAGCTCCTTGAGCGGCGCGGCGGCGGCCCGGCCGCGCTGCTTGGGCTGGGCGTAGATCGCCAGCGCCTCGTCGAGGGTGATCGCGAAGAGCTGGTCCTCGGTGGTGAGCGACCGGGAGTCCGAGCCCTTCTTGAGGTAGGGCCCGTAGCGGCCGTTCTGTGCTGTGATCGCCTCCTCCGACGCGGGGTCGACCCCCACCACCCGCGGCAGCGACAGCAGGCGTACGGCGTCGTCGAGCGAGACCGTGTCGAGCGACATCGACGTGAACAACGAGCCGGTGCGCGGCTTGGCAGACTTGGGCGCGTCGTCGGCGAGCTCCTCGGTCACGTAGGGACCGAACCTGCCGTTCTTGGCGACCACCTTGAGCCCGGTCTCGGGGTGCCGGCCGAGCACGGTCTCCTCGCCGGCCGGGTTGGCCAGCAGCTCCTTGGCCTTGGCCAGGGTCAGCTCGTCGGGAGGCAGGTCCTCGGGCACGTTGGCGCGCACGGGCGCACCGTCCTCGTCGGGTCCCTCGAGGTAGGGCCCGTAGCGACCCACCCGGAGCGCGATCCCGCTGTCATCGCCGCCGACGGGGAAGGTCGCCAGCTCCTTGGCGTCGATGTCACCGAGCTCGTTGACGAGCTGCTGGAGTCCGGTCACCCGGTCGGAGCCGAAGTAGAACTCGCCCAGCTCGGTGACCCGGTTGCGGCGACCGGAGGCGATGTCGTCGAGGATGTCCTCCATGCCGGCGGTGAACTCGTAGGAGACCTGACGGGCGAAGTGTTCCTCCAGCAGCCGGACCGTCGAGAAGGCGATCCACGCCGGCACCAGCGCGGTGCCCTTCTTGTAGACATAGCCGCGGTCGGTGATGGTGCGGATGATCGAGGCGTACGTCGAGGGCCGGCCGATCTCGCGGTCCTCGAGCTCCTTGATCAGGCTGGCCTCGGTGAAGCGCGCCGGCGGCTTGGTCTCGTGACCGTTGGCGGCCATGGCGGCGGCGTTCACGCCCGCGCCCTCGGCCAGGTCGGGCAGCGGCGTCTCGGCGTCGTCGGTGCGCTTGCCACCCTCGGTGCCCTCGACGTACGCCTTGAGGAACCCGTGGAAGGTGATCACCCGACCACTGGCACCGAAGACCACGTCGCGGCCGTCGGCGGCCGCGCCGCCGATCCGGATCGAGACGGTCTGGCCGGTGGCATCCTTCATCTGCGAGGCGACGGTGCGCATCCAGATCAGCTCGTAGACACGGAACTGGTCGCCGGTCAGCCCGGTCTGCGCCGGGGTGCTGAACGAGTCACCGGAGGGCCGGATCGCCTCGTGCGCCTCCTGCGCGTTCTTGACCTTGGAGGCGTAGGTGCGCGGGGACTCGGGGAGGTACTCCGCGCCGTACAGCTCGCGCACCTGCGCCCGTGCGGCGTTGACGGCGGTGCCCGAGAGGGTCGTCGAGTCGGTCCGCATGTAGGTGATGAAGCCGTTCTCATAGAGCCGCTGCGCCACCGACATGGTCATCGACGGGCTGAGGCCGAGCTTGCGGGAGGCCTCCTGTTGCAGCGTCGTGGTGCGGAACGGCGCGTACGGCGAGCGCCGGTAGGGCTTCGCCTCGACCGAGCGCACGTCGTACGACGAGTTGCGCAGCGCCGCGACCAGGCCCTCCGCGGCGTTGCGGTCGAGATGGATGCGCTGGCGCTTCTTGTCGGTGCTCGAGCTCGTCGAGACCTTCAGCTCACCGTCCTGGCCGAAGTCGGAGCCGCCGGCCACCCGACCGCTGTCGATGGAGTGCAGCTTCGCCGGGAACATCCGCGGCTCGTGCCCGGCGCCGGCGTCGAAGGTCGCCTCCAGGTCCCAGTACGACGCAACCCGGAACTTCATCCGCTCGCGCTCCCGGTCGACGACGAGTCTCGTCGCGACCGACTGCACCCGACCGGCCGAGAGGCCGGACATGACCTTCTTCCACAGCACCGGGGAGACCTCGTAGCCGTAGAGCCGGTCGAGGATCCGGCGGGCCTCCTGGGCCTCGACCAGGTCGTCGTTGATCTGGCGCGGGTTCTCGACGGCAGCCAGGATCGCTGGCTTGGTGATCTCGTGGAAGACCATCCGGTGCACGGGGATGTTCTTCGGCTTCAGCTCGTCGAGCAGGTGCCAGGCGATGGCCTCGCCCTCGCGGTCCTCGTCGGTGGCCAGGTAGAGTTCGTCGGCGTCCTTGAGCAGGCTCTTCAGCTTGGCGATGTGGCTCTTCTTGTCGCGCGGCACCACGTAGTACGGCGTGAAGTCGTGGTCGACGTCGACGGCCAGCCGTCCCCACGGCTGGTCCTTGATCTTGGCCGGGGTGTCCGCGGCCGAGTTCGGGAGGTCGCGGATGTGGCCGATGGAGGACTCGACGACATAGCCCGGTCCGAGGTATCCGCCGATCTTGCGGGCCTTCGCCGGGGACTCGACGATCACCAACTTGTGTGCCACTGCTTCTCCTGCTCTGGATGTCGTGATGACGCAGATCCCCGTGATCCACGGCTCACGGCCGCTCACGGTAGCGCGTCGGGTCCAAAGGCCGGGCTGTGGATGACCGTCGAGCGACCGGACCGAACTGTGCCACCGTCGTAGGACACCGCACCGAGAGGCTCCCCGATGTATGAGTTCCACGACGACTTCTGGCCCGCACCGCAGACCTCTACCGTCCTCGACCGACTGACCCACCTCGTGCTGGTCGACGGCCGCCTCGTCGACGTGTGGAGCGAACCCGTGGTCGGCACGCGCTGGGCCTACCACGCCGAGACCCTCGACCGCCAGGTGCGACCGCAGCCTCCGCCACCGCCGCCGATGCCCGAGCAGGTGCTGACCTGGCTCGATGCGGCGGTCGGTGGCCGGTCGGCTCTGGTCGCGCTCGACGACGGCCCACCCGCCGACGAGGACCTCGACCACGACCCCGCCCTACCAGCCGAGGCGCGCGAGCACCTGGCCACCGTGGTGGACCTTCTCGAGCTGGGAGCCCGTCACCTGCGTGACCGCGACGCCTGGGCGGTCCTGCATCGCGCGCTGGCGACCGTGCTGGCCCTCGAGCCCGACGCCGTGCTCCGCCACGACCCCGAGCGGGTGGCCGGCGGCCTGTGCTGGCTCGTCGGGAAGGCCAACGGGTTGTTCGGGCCCAGCGGCTGCACCACGCAGGCCGAGGTCAAGCAGGCGATCGGCTGTCCCGTCGCCCTGTCGGTGACGGGCAGGACCTTCGAGCGGGCAGTCGCGGGCTTCTGGCCGCGTCCGCACCGGCCGTCGTACCCCGTGCCAGACCTGCTCCTCCTCGGGCGCGGCGACCTGCTCACCCGGGCGACCAGGCGACGGCTGATGCGGCTACGCGAGCAGACGCTCTCCGACGCGGAAACCGCGGAGGCCCCGATTCTACCGTGAGAGGTAGAATGACGTGCGTGCCGACGATGAACATCAAGGACCCCGGCGTACGCGAGCTTGCCGTGCAGCTCGCGCAGCGCCGCCACACCTCGATGACCGACGCGGTCCGGCAGGCCCTGACCGAGACCCTGGAGCGCGACGTGGCCCGCCGAGACGGCTACGCCGAACGCCTGCTCACCCTCGCTGGACGCGTGCGGCATGCCTCCGAGGAGCCCTACCTCTGTGACGACGACCTGTACGACGAGCGCGGACTGCCCCGTTGATCATCGACTCTTCGGCGCTGGTGGCGATCTTGCACGACGAGGCTGAGGCGGCCGCCTTCGTGCGGGTCATGGAGCAGGCCACGACACTCAAGATGTCGACGTGCACGGCCCTGGAGGTCTACTTGGTCGAGCGACCCGGGCGCGCCGACCGGCTGGACGACTTTCTCGCCGGCGCGCAGATCGAGCTCGTCGCGTTCGATGTGGAACAGCTCCGGCTGGCCAGGTCGGCTCACGTGCGTTTCGGACGCGGCTGCGGCCATCCGGCCAAACTCAACTTCGGCGACTGCTTCTCCTACGCCCTGGCCAAGACGACCGGCGAGCCGCTGCTCTTCAAGGGCGACGACTTCACCCATACCGACGTCCAGGCGGTGCTGAGCGGCTAGCCGAGGTCCCGTTGCGGACGAGCGCCTGGTGGGCCGCGGGTCCGAGCAGGCCGTTGACCGCGTCGTGGGTGAACCCGGCGGCCAGGAGGGCGTCGCGCATTCGGAGCGCGCGAGGTCGGGGCTCACTCGCGCGGCAGGTGGTAATAGGTGTCGAGGCTCAGCCCGGCGGCGTACTCGGCCATCGAGCCGCGGTAGATGCCGTGCCGCAGCTCGGACTCGTAGCCGGCGTACTCCGGGGCGCCGGCCTCGCGGGCGTGGGCGAGCTCGGCCTCGACGTCGTAGGGCACGCGGACGAAGGCGATCGAGAACGGTGCGGCCTCGGGACGCTCGAGCACGCCCTCGAGGATGCAGTAGAGGGGTGTCGGGTCGCCCATGCAGTTGCCGACGCTGCCGGTGTTGAACAGGGTGCGGCCGCGCAGCTGGGTCTCGTAGAAGGGGTCGTGGGAGTCGGCGTACCCCACGACGTCGGGGACCGGGCCGTCGCCGGTCGCGCGGGTGTTGGCGAACTGGCCGAGGAACTCCGCCTCGTCGTGCACGTAGCGGACCCGCCGGTGCACGGTTTCTGCCGACGCGTGCATGAGCCGGATCTGGCGCCCGCTCATCGAGAAGTCGTGGCAGAACGGCAGCCCGCGCAGCCACTCGCCCTGGCCCTCGCCGAGCTGGCCGAGCCACCACTGCAGCGCTGGGCTGTCGAACTCGCGCCCCGGATGGGGCAGGAAGTCGTCCCAGTTGCCGAGGATGTTGACCTCGCAGCGCTCCTGGCACAGCTCGACCACCTCGCGGCCGCGGTGACCCTTGCCGACGTAGTCACCGAG
>JBPCQY010000093.1:0-13029 GCA_050997635.1 Nocardioides sp. | reverse complement strand
TCCACACGCCGACCAGGATGACCCGCTCGAGCCGGAGCTGGCGGTACTCGACCTCGGAGATGTCCTCGAGCTCGGTGGAGAGGCCGGCGACCCGGCGCAGGGCGTGGCGCTCGGCCAGGTCCTGCTCGCCGGTGGTCGGGTCCTCGCCCTCGTCGGCGTAGCCGGAGGCCCAGGTGTCAGCGGTGGTCTCGTCCTCGTCCCAGCCAGTGGTCTCGTCGAGCTCGGAGTCGAGGTTGAAGTCGTGTGCGTTCGTCATATGCGCTCAACAGTACGGCGGTGCCGGCGGCGGGGCTAACCGTTTGGAGCGCCACGGACCCCGGCGATGTCCTGGCGTGGCCCTGTGGAAAACTTCGGCGGGCTCACCCGCGGGTGGGCGACGCTGGGCTGGTGAGCAACTCGACGGACCCTCTGGACACCACCGCGCCATTCACCCGGGCGGCCGCTGTGCGCGCCGGCATCAGCCCGAGGTCGCTGCGGGGTCCCCGGGTTCGCAAGCTCCTGCGCGGGGTCTTCGTCTCGGCTGCTCCTTCTCGGTGGCCCGAGGAGCGAATCGACGCTGCGCTCGCGCTGTATGACGCCGACGCCTTCGCGAGTCACGCGTCTGCGGCCCGACTGCTCGGCGTACCCATCCCTACGAGTCCGCTCCCGGGCCTGCCGAACCGGCCGTCCGACGGCTGGCGCCCGCACTTCCCTGGCCGCGAACGGGCGGCTCAGGGGCCAACCGCCATTACGGTGCGGACCTCTGTGGCCCGCCCGAACCCGCCGACGCACAGTGGCGGCCCGCCTCGGCGGCCCGAGAGACTACTTCGGCGGCATCCGGATGCCGCCGTCGACGCGAACGACGGCGGCATTCAGGTAGGAGTTGGTGAGGCACTCGATCACCATCGACGCCAGCTCGTCGGGCGCCCCGAGCCGCTTGGGGAACAGCACCGACTCGCCGAGCCTGGCCTTGAACTGCTCGGCCGGCTCGCCCTCGCCGTAGATCGGGGTGTCGATCAGGCCGGGCGCCACGGTGTTGACGCGTACGGCGATCGCGGCCAGGTCGCGGGCGACCGGCAGGGTCATGCCGACGATGCCGCCCTTGGAGGAGGAGTACGCCGCCTGGCCGATCTGCCCGTCGAACGCCGCGACCGAGGCCAGGTTGACGATGGCGCCGCGCTCGCCGGACTCGAGCGGCTCGAGCCTCGACATCGCCGTACCGGCCAGCCGGATGGCGTCGAAGGTGCCGATCAGGTTGATCGCGATCACCCGCTTGTAGAGATCGAGATCGTGCGCGGACTCGTAGGTCCCGTCGCGGCCGACGGTGCGTGCGGCCCAGCCCACGCCGGCCGAGTTGACCAGCACCCGCAGCGGCGCCTGCTCCGAGGCCACCTCCACAGCGGTCTTGAGCTGCTCGGTGTCGGTGACGTCGACGTGTACGAACACACCGCCCAGCTCCTCGGCGAGCGCCTGCCCCTTCTCGTCCTGCACGTCGGCCACGATCACCGTCGCGCCCTTGTCAGCGAGCTGGCGGGCGACGGCCGCGCCGATGCCGGAGGCGGCGCCGGTGACGATGGCAGAGGAGCCGGTGATGTCCATGCGCCGGAGCCTATCCAGCGGGTCGAGTGCTCAGGTGGCCCCCTTGCAGGCGGGGCCCGGCACACGACTCAGAGGTCGGTGGTCCCCCGGGCCACGATCACCGCGGGCCCGGCGAGGTGCACGTGCCCCGCCTCGTCGCGCGAGACCCTCAGCGTGCCGCCGGGTACGTCGACCCGCACGCTCGCGGGTCCGGAAGGCACCGCCGCGACCAGCGCCGCGCACGCGCCCGTGCCGCACGAGCGGGTCTCGCCCGAGCCGCGCTCGTGTACCCGCATCGCGAGGTGATCCGGCCCGCGTCGTACGACGAACTCGACGTTCACGCCGTCGGGATAGACGCCCTCGTCGTACGCCGGCGGGTCGAGCAGGGCGCCCGGCTCGTCGAGGTCGTCGACGAACGCGACCGCGTGCGGGTTGCCCAGGTCGACGTGGACCGCCGGCCACGTGCGGCCAACGGCGGACACCTTCGTCTCGCCGAGCACCCGGGCGACCCCCAGGTCGGCGGTGAGCTCGTCGCCCGAGACCGTGACCGTCTTGACGCCGCCCCGCGTGCCGATCTCGATCGGTCCCTCGACCACCAGCCCCGTATCGAGCAGGAACCGGGCGAAGACCCGGATGCCGTTGCCGCACATCTCGGAGACCGAGCCGTCGCAGTTGCGGTAGTCCATGAACCACTCGGGCTGGGTGGTCCCTTGGTTTCGAGACGGGCGCAGAGCGCCCTCCTCAACCAGCGGGGCCGACGGGCGCAGAGCGCCCTCCTCAACCAGCGGGGCCGACGGGCGCAAAGCGCCCTCCTCAACCAGCGGGGCCAACGGGCGCAGAGCGCCCTCCTCAACCAGCGAGGCAGTCCGGATCACCCGCAGCACCCCGTCGCCACCGATACCGGCCCGCCGGTCGCACAGCGCCCGAACTCGCGCAGGCGTCAGGTCGATCGACCCGTCGAGGTCGGGCAGCAGCACGAAGTCGTTCTCCGTGCCGTGGCCCTTCCAGAACTCGTAGCTCACGCGCTCCAGTGTGGCAGGCCTCAGTGAGCCGGCCGTACGACGAGCGCCGAGCCGCCGCCGCGGCGTACGGGCTCGGAGACCGCGGTCAGCAGCCGCCTCGGACCGAACTCCACGGCGGTCGCGGCCCCGATCTCGGCGGCCGACGTGCCGGGGTCACCGGCCGGCACGAAGGTGTGCCCGTAGGCGCCGAGCGCCGAGCCGTACTCGTCGATGAACGACTGCTCGGCGGTCACGTCGGGGGTGTTGCGCTGCGAACCGCGCGGCGCCGCGATCGCCTGCTGGATGGTCATCCCCCGGTCGATCCGGTTGAAGAGCATCTGCAGCACCGTGGTGATGATCGTCGAGCCGCCGGGCGAGCCGAGCGCCAGGAAGGGCTTGCCGTCGCGCAGCACGATCGTCGGCGACATCGACGAGCGCGGCCGCTTGCCGCCCTCGATCCGGTTGGGGTCGGCCTTGTCGTAGACCGGCGAGAAGTCGGTCAGCTCGTTGTTGAGCAGGAAACCGCGGTGGGGTACGACGATGCCGGACCCGCCGGTCTGCTCGATGGTCAGCGTGTACTCGACGATGTTGCCCCAGCGGTCGGTGACGGTGAGGTTGGAGGTGTTGAGGTTCTCGGTGTCGGGGGCGGTCCTGCCGGCGGCCGGCGCCTTCTGGCACTTGCCGTCGTACGACGTCACGTCGCCGGCCGCGAGCGGCTTCTTCAGGGCGTGACGCGGCTTGATCAGACAGGCCCGCTCGGCGGCGTACTTGTCCGACAGCAGGGTCTTCAGCGGCACGTCGACGTACGCCGGGTCCCCGACGTAGGCACCCCGGTCGGCGAAGGCCAGCGCGGACGCCTCGAGGTAGTGGTGCAGCGCGTCGACATCGTCCATGGCACGCAGGTTGAAGCGCGCCATGATGTTGAGCGCCTCACCGATGGTTGAGCCACCGCTGGACGACGGCGCCATGCCGAAGACCTGGTATCCGCGGTAGCCGACGTGAGCGGGCCGCTGGTTGAGCGCGCGGTAGCGGCGCAGGTCCGAGCGCCTCATGAAGCCCGTCGGCACCGGGAGGGTGGTACTTCTGGTCTTGGGCGGGTGGTGCACGACGTGCACGATCTGCCGACTGATGCCGCCGCGGTAGAGCGGACGCAGCCCGCGCCGGGCCAGCAGTCGGTAGGTGTCGGCCAGCTCGGGGTTGCGGAAGACCGTGCCGACCCGCGGCGCGTGGCCGTGGGGCAGGTAGAGCTTGCGGGTGGAGGTGAAGGCGTTGAAGCGCTCCTTGTTCTCCACGGTCTGCCGGTGGAACGTCTTGTCGACGACGAAGCCGTGGTCGGCGACCCGGATGGCGGGCCGCAGCGACCGGGCGAGCGACCGGGTGCCCCAGCGGTGCAGGGCCCGGGTCCAGGTGCGCGCGGTGCCGGGTACGCCGACCGACACGCCGCTGGTGACCAGCTCCGGCGTGAAGTTGTAGGGCTGGCCGGTCTTGGGGTCGATGAAGGCGTCGTGGGGCATCGACCTCGGCGCGGTCTCGCGGCCGTCGATGGTCTGTACCTTGCCGGTGCTGGCGTCGTAGTGCACGAAGTACCCGCCCCCGCCGATCCCGGTGGAGTAGGGCTCGGTCACCCCGAGCGTCGCGGCGGCCGCGATGGCGGCGTCGGTGGCGTTGCCGCCGTGCTTGAGCACCCGCAGGGCCACCCGCGACGCGTCGGGGTCCACGGTCGACACGGCGCCGCCGTACCCGATGCTCGTGGGGGTCTTCGGGGGCGCCCTGCGGGCGTCGGCGACGGCGGACGGGATGGCCGTGGCGAGCATCGAGGCGGTCAGGGCGAGGGTGGCCGCGGCGGCCACGCGGGGCAGATAGCTCATGGTTCCTTCCGAGGACGACGTCCCTCCACCTTTACCCCTCGGGGCGCAGATGTCGAGAGGCGATCGCTGCCACGGCCAGGTCGACCCGGTCGGGCGCGTCGTACCCGACCCAGCGAACGCGCGGGTCCTTGCGGAACCAGGAGTCCTGACGCCGGGCGAAACGACGGGTTGCTGCGACGGTGCGTTCGCGCGCCGCGTCCAGGCTCAGCTGGCCGGCGAGGTACGCCGTGACCTCCCGGTAGCCGATCGCCTGCGCCGCGGTGCGGCCCAGCGGCCCCAGCGTCTGCACCTCGTCGACCAGCCCGGTGTCGAACATCGCGGCCACCCGGTGCTCGATCCGCCGGTCGAGGGCCGGCCGGCCGATGTCGACACCGACCTGCACGCTGTGCGAGTCGACAGACCCCTGACGCGGGAGGCTGGCGCTGAACGGCTGGCCGGTCAGCTCGACCACCTCGAGGGCGCGGACGACCCGGCGGCCGTTGTCGGGCAGGATCGCCGCGGCCGCCTCGGGGTCGGCCTCGGCCAGCCGCGCATGCAGCGCCGGGGCACCGATGCGGGCGAGCTCGCCCTCGAGATCGGCGCGCAGCGCGGGGTCGGTGCCCGGGAACTCGAACCGGTCCAGCACCGCCCTCGTGTAGAGCGCCGAACCCCCGACCAGCACCGGCACCCGGCCGCGCTCGCGGATCTCGGCGATCGCCGTCCGCGCCCAGCCCTGGAACTCGGCCACCGTCAGCGGCTCGGCGACGTCGAGCAGGTCGAGCAGGTGGTGCGGGATGCCGCGGCGTTCGGCGGGCGGGAGCTTCGCCGTACCGATGTCCATGCCGCGGTAGACCGCCATCGCGTCGGTGTTGACGATCTCGCCGCCGAGCCGCTCGGCGAGGTCGAGCGAGAGGCCGGTCTTGCCCGACGCGGTCGCCCCGACGACGGCGACGATCGGCAGCTGTTCGGGCACGTCACATTCTCTCCACAGCATCGGGGCATACGGTGGGCACCATGCGGGGGGATCTCGAGGACGAGTTCGACGAGGACTACGGCCACGACGACGACACCCCGCCGTACTGGTACGGCGGGCAGCGGATGCCCGACGACGCCCGGGCCATGGGCCTGACCCACCACGTGCCCGACGGGGCGCTGCTCGACTTCGCCAGCCGGCTCGACGCCACCAAGCTCAGCCACCGGATCACCGCCTGGGTGATGCTCGTGGTCTTCGCGCTGCCCGTCGTCTTCTACATCATCCGGCTGGTCATCGAGGTCCTTACCTGGGCGACGCCGCGGGGGTGACGCCGCCTGGGCGCGGGTCTAGGGTCGAAGGCCTAGGCACCACACCTCGCAGAAGGAGTGATCATGGGTTTCGTGGACGACGCCAAGAAGATGGCGGACGAGCACGACGAGCAGGTCGACCAGGGCATCGAGAAGGGCGGCGACGCCGTCGACTCCAAGACCGGTGGCAAGTTCGGTGACCAGATCGACAAGGGCCAGGACCTCGGCCAGGAGAAGACCGGCGAGGGCGACACGGCTGAGTGACCGACCGCTTCAGGGTGGTGCCGGCCGCCTACGTGTATCTCCTGCGTCAGCGAGCCGGCAGATCCGAGGTGTTGCTGCAGCTGCGCCGCAACACCGGCTACCGAGACGGCCACTGGGCCGCGGCCGCCGCCGGCCACGTCGAGCGCGGCGAGACGGCGTACGACGCGGCGCACCGCGAGGCGCGTGAGGAGATCGGTGTCGTCGACCTCGGCCTCACCTTCGTGACCACCATGCAGCGCACCCAGTACGCCGACCCCGTCGACGAGCGGGTCGACTTCTTCTTCACGGCCCGGGCGTGGTCGGGCACGCCGGCGATCCGCGAGCCCGCCAAGTGTGCGGCCATGGAGTGGTTCCCCCTCGACGCGCTCCCCGAGCCGCTCGTGCCGTACGAACTCAGCGTGCTCACCCGGATGGGGGTCGGCATGCCGGCCTACACCACGTACGGTTTCGACGGGGACCCGACAGATGGGAGATTGAGATGAGTGCGGACCTCGGCGAGATGCCGGACCCAGTGATCGAGCCCGGTGAGCCCAACCCGGGTGGCGTCGACGCGATCGAGGGCAACGACCACGAGACGGTGGCGCCGCTGGTGCCCGACCTGAGCCCCGACGACAACCCGGCGGTGGACGACGAGGCGCCCGACGAGATCAAGCAGCCCGACGATACCGACACCGAGGCGACCAGCGACGGGGCGAGCGAACCCCAGAAGGAGTCCCCCGCATGAGCGGCGACGAGCAGGAGACCGAGCTGCGCGACTCGCAGCCCAACGCGTCCGGGCCGGAGGGCGCCGCAGGCGGGATGGGCGTGAGCAGCGAGCGGGTCGGCCCCACCGGGCCGGGCCAGGAGGGCACTGACGGCGAGCGCTCGACCCATCCCCTCGACGTCGACTCCGACGCGCCCGAGCAGAGCACCGGCAACGAGGAGCCGCAGCCCGAGGGCCTCGAGCCCAAGGCGGCGTACCCCACGCTGGACCCGCGCAGCGACTCCTGACGTGATGGCGGTGGATCGCAGTCATCTGGTGACTGCACGCCACCGCTGTCTGCCTGACCCGGACCAAGCGAGGTCTAGGCAGAAGCGCCGACGGTGGGCATGCCGAGGCCGACGGCCTGGCTCGGCGCGGCCGTGCAGGCCTCCCACGCGTCGCCGGAGCGGGTACGCCGGGTGGCCAGCACCGGCCCGTCGGCGACCAGGTGGTGTGGCGCGGCGTAGGTGACCTCGACCTCGACGACGTCGCCCGGGCGGACGGCCTCGGCGCCCGTCGGGTTGAAGTGCACGAGCCGGTTGTCGGGGCCGCGGCCGGAGAGCCGGTGGGTGGCGGCGTCCTTGCGGCCCTCCCCCTCGGCCACGAGCAGCTCGACCCGCTGGCCGACCCGCGTCTGGTTCTCGACCAAGGCGATCTCGTCGACGACGGCGACCAGCCGCTGGTAGCGGTCCTTGACGACGTCGGGCGGCACCTGGTCGGGCAGCGTCGCGGCCGGCGTACCGAGGCGGATGGAGTATTGGAACGTGAACGCCGCCGAGAACCGCGCCTCGCGCACGACGTCGAGGGTGGCGCAGAAGTCGTCCTCGGTCTCGCCCGGGAAGCCGACGATGATGTCGGTGGTGATCGCGGCCCCTGGCATCGCGGCGCGGACCCGCCCGATGATGCCGAGGAACTTCGCGCGGCGGTAGGAACGGCGCATCGCCTTGAGCACCCGGTCGGAGCCGCTCTGCAGCGGCATGTGCAGCTGGGGCATCACGTTCGCGGTCTCGGCCATCGCGGCGACGACGTCGTCGGTGAACTCGGCGGGATGCGGGCTGGTGAAGCGCACCCGCTCCAGCCCGTCGATGTCGCCACAGGCGCGGAGCAGCTTGGAGAACGCCTGCCGGTCGCCCGCCTCCACGCCGTACGCGTTGACGTTCTGGCCCAGCAGGGTCACCTCGCTGACGCCCTCGGCGACCAGCGCCCGGATCTCGGCGAGGATGTCGCCGGGGCTGCGGTCCTTCTCCTTGCCGCGCAGGCTCGGGACGATGCAGAACGTGCAGGTGTTGTTGCACCCGACCGAGATGCTGACCCACGCGGCGTACGCCGACTCGCGCCGCGTCGGCAGCGTCGACGGGAACACCTCGAGCGACTCGAGGATCTCCACCTGCGCCTCGTCGTTGACCCGCGCCCGCTCGAGCAGCGCCGGCAGCGAGCCGATGTTGTGGGTGCCGAACACCACGTCGACCCAGGGCGCCCTCTGGGTGATGGTCTCGCGGTCCTTCTGCGCCAGGCAGCCGCCGACGGCGATCTGCATGCCCTTCCTCGCGGCCTTCACCGGCGCGAGGTGGCCGAGGTTGCCGTAGAGCTTGTTGTCGGCGTTCTCGCGCACCGCGCAGGTGTTGAACACGACCACGTCGGCCTGGTCGCCGTCGGGCGCCTTGGCGTAGCCGGCCTCCTCGAGCAGACCGGTCAGGCGCTCGGAGTCGTGGACGTTCATCTGGCACCCGTAGGTGCGGACCTCGTAGGTGCGCGCTGCTGGTGGGGTCATAGCGCGTCAAGGGTACGGGGCGAGGGCGGGCAGCGCGCTTCCAGAGCGTGAGAGATCGGGCGCGACCCGATATTACCGTTCGGTAACCTCGCCGGACAGGTGCCGCTCGAGGAACTCGACCGCGGCCGGGAAGGCGTCGAGCCGGTTGACCCGTTTGGCGAGGCCGTGCCCCTCGTCGGCGTACACCCGCAGCTCGCACGCGACGCCCTTGCCGTCGAGGGCGGCCTTGATCTGCTCGGCCTCCGAGAGCGGCACGCGCGGGTCGTTGGCGCCGTGGATGACGAACAGGGGCGCCACGATGTCGTCGAGGTAGGTGATCGGCGAGGCCTTGACCAGGAAGTCGTGGTCCCGGTCGAGGAAGCCGTACTCGCGCTCGCGGTAGGCCCGGCGGTACGCCGAGGTGTTCTCGAGGAAGGTGACCAGCGAGGAGATGCCGACGATGTCGACGCCCGCAGCCCAGCGCTCGGGCTGCATCGAGACGCCGGCGAGCACCATGTAGCCGCCGTACGAGCCTCCCCACAGCGCCGAGCGCGCCGGGTCGAGACCGATGCTCGGCAGCCAGTCGTGGAGGGCGCCGAGGTCGGCCACGCTGTCGAGGCGGAGGTCGACGTCATCGAGGGAGTACCACCGCTTGCCGTAGCCCGCCGACCCGCGCACGTTGGGCACCAGGACGTCGAAGCCGGCCAGCGCCAGGCCCTGCAGCACCGGGGAGAAGAGCCGGGTCGCCTCACCCTCGGGGCCGCCGTGCACGTGCACGACCGAGGCACCCGTGCCGCCGGCACCGGCGTACCGGAAGCACGGCACCCGCTCACCGTCCGCTGTCTCGATGCGGTGCACGGTCGGGGTGACGAGGCGCTCGCGCAGGTCGTCGGGTACGCCGGCGCGGCCGTCGACGAGCAGCGTCGCGGCGCCGGTGCGGGCGTCGACGCGGACGACGGATCCGGGGTCGGTCGGCGTGATGGCGGTGACGGCGAACGTCGAGGAGTCGGCCGCCCACGCCAGGGTCTCGGGCGAGACGGGTGGCAGGCCGACGTCGACGCGGAACGTGCCGTCGACCTCGTGGACCGCGAGCCGGTCGAGGCCGTCGACATGGTGGCCGACGACCATCGCCGAGCCGTCGGGGGCCAGCCAGGCGCGCAGTCCGTGGTCGTCGGCCTCGACGAGGCACTTCCACTCAGCTGTGTCGGTGGTCAGCGCGAAGATGGCCTGGTGGTCACGGTCGTGGTCCGAGACGACGACCAGGGCGGAGTCGTCCGGCGTCCAGCCGAGAGCGGCATGGTCGGCCCGCTCGTCGGCCTCGGTGAGCGGGCGGATTCCGTCGGGGCCGGCCACGGAGAGGATGGTGGAGTTGGGCTGAAGACTGAGCGAGGTCACGGCCACGGCGGTGTGGTCGTGCGAGGCCGTCGTGTGCACGACGTACCCGCCCTGGTCGAAGACGACCCGCTCCTCCCCCGTCTCGAGGTCGCGCACCACCACGTCCATGTCGACCTCGTTGCGGCGGTTGGTGCAGTAGACGACCGACTCGGCGGTGACGTCGAGCAGGTTGTTCATGTGCCCGGGGTCGCGCACGAGCGGGACGAGCCCGTCCAGGCCGACCGGGATCGCGGGGAGTGTGGTCAGGTCGAGCGACGACAGCTGCCAGTTCTCGTCGCCGCCCTCGTCGTGCTCGAGCACGACCTGGCGGCGGCCGGGGACGTAGCGACCTGAGCAGCGCGAGGGCAGGTTCGTCAGCGGCGTGACCGCGCCGTCGGCGGCGACCTCCACGAGCTGCAGGCTGCCCAGGTCGTCGTGGGCGGCGAGCACGCGGCCGTCCGCGTCGACGTCCAGGGCGTACCACGAGCGTAGGTCGAGCAGGGCGCGGAGCGTGTCGGCAGTCACGTCGAGTCACCCTAGCTGCGGGCCGAGCACCTCCACGCGGTTGCCGGCCCCGTCGCTGGTGTGCAGCCGCTCGTGGCCGTCAAAGCTGTGCCGTTCGCTCCAGTCGACGGCGAAGCCGTGCTTCTCCAACCGCGCCGCCGTGGCGTCGAGGTCGTCGACCTCGAACGCCGGGTGCGCCTTGCGCGCGGGCCGACACGGATCCTGCACGCCGACATGGAGCTCGGCGCAGACGGCGCCGCGGTCGTCGTACGCGCGAAACCAGGCGCCGCCGCGCGCCTGCAGCGCCGTGGGCTTGTCGACCTCGGTCAGGCCCAGGGCGTCGGCGTAGAAGCGACGGGCCTCGTCATCGCCACCCGCTGGGCAGGAGACCTGCACGTGGTGCAGCCTCATCGGTGACCCACCACGAAGATCCGTCGGAACGGCAGCACGACCCGGCCGTCGCGGGCCGGGTAGGCCTCGGCGAGGCGGCGTTTGAACTCCGCCTCGAAGTCCTCGCGCAGTCCGTCGGGCAACGCCTGGAGGGTGGGTCGCGCGCCGGTGGCGGAGACCCAGGTGAAGACCGGGTCGGGGCCGGTGAGCACGTGCAGGTACGTCGTCTCCCAGGCGTCGACCGCGAAGCCGAGCGCCGTCAGGGCGTCCAGGTAGACGGCAGGGTCGTGGCTGCTCGGGACGGCGACGTCGCGGGTGTGTGCGTCGTACGGCGCCTCGGCCGCGAGGTCGCGGCGGATCGTGTGGCTGGGCTCGTCGAAGTTGCCCGGCACCTGGAACGCGAGCCAGCCTCCGCCGCTCACGCGTGCCGCGAGGGTCGACAGCAGGTCGAGGTGGCCGGGCACCCACTGGAGGGTGGCGTTCGAGACCAGCACATCGACGGCGGGGTCCCCGCCCCGTACGCAGGCGGCCCAGTCGCGCAGGTCGGCGCGCTCGAACGCGAGACCGGGTACGTCGGCTCGGGCCCGGTCGACCATCTCGGGGCTCGAGTCGAGCCCGGTGATGTCGGCGTCCGGCCAGCGCTCGCGAAGCAGGCCTGTCAGGTTGCCCGGTCCGCAGCCGAGGTCGACCACACGGGTCGGCGCGGTCGCAGCGATCCGGGCTACCAGCTCGACGAAGGGGCGGCCACGCTGGTCGGCGTAGGTGAGGTACTGCTCGGGGTCCCAGGTATGCACGGGCCCCCACCTTTCTCTTGACGTCAAGATATCTCACCCTCTCCCCTGATTGTCTCGATGTCAAGATTCTCGACGGATCGCGTACGATGCCGCCATGAGGGACGAGGTCGACGAGCTGGTCGAGGCGTGGGGTCGCGAACGCGGCGACCTCGACCTCTCCCCCGTGTCGGTCTTCAGCCGGATCAGTCGCCTGGCGCGCCGCCTCGACCTCGAGCGGCGCGCCGCGTTCGCCGCGCACGAGATCGAGTCGTGGGAGTTCGACGTCCTGGCCGCGCTGCGCCGCGCCGGCGCGCCGTACGAGCTCTCACCGGGGCGGTTGCTGCGCGAGACGCTGGTCACCAGCGGCACCATGACCAACCGGGTCGACCGGCTCGCGTCCCGTGGGTACGTCGAGCGCTACCCCGACCCCGACGACCGCCGCGGGGTAATCGTCCGGCTGACCCGCGAGGGCAAGGCCGCCGTGGACGACGCCTTCGGCGCCCTGCTGGCGGCCGAGCAGGAGCTCCTGACCGAGCTCCCCGCCCGCGACCAGAAGCGCCTCGCCGCCCTCCTCCGCACCCTGCTGGCCCCCTACACGCCGAAGTAGGGCTTTCCCGGGGCTCAAGTTGGGGTTTCCCGCGACCTCTACTCGAGGCTTCCGGCGATTTCCAGCCAATGCGTCTCCAGCTCCTCGCGCTCGGCGACCAGCGCGCCCAGCTCCGCGCCGTACGTCGAGAGCCGCTCGTAGTCCTGAGCGTGCTCCTCGACCAACGCATGCAGCTCGGCCTCGCGGGACCGGATGCGGTCGAGGTGTCGATCAAGCCGCTCGAGCGCCTTGCGGGCTTCCCGCTCCGCAGCACTCCCCCGGCGTACGACGGGCCCGGGCGTGATCTCCGGGGTCTCGACCGTCGGGGAAACCCCCACCTCGACAGCGGGAAAGCCCAACTTCGGCGGCGGCAAAGGGCTACTTCGGCGGTGGGAGAGGTAGTCGTCGACCCCGCCGGGGAGCATCGAGATCTGGCCGTCGTCGAGCAGCGCCCAGACCGAGTCGGTGACGCGCTCGAGGAAGTAGCGGTCGTGGGAGACCACGACCAGGGTGCCGGGCCAGCCGTCGAGGAAGTCCTCGAGCACGTTGAGGGTCTCGATGTCGAGGTCGTTGGTGGGCTCATCGAGCAGCAGCACGTTGGGCTCGGTGAGCAGCAGCAACAACAACTGGAAGCGCCGCCGTTCACCGCCGGAGAGATCGCAGAGGCGAGCGGTCAGCCGGTCACCGGTGAAGCCGAACCGCTCCAGCATTGCAGAGGCGGTGACCTCGCCGTCCACGGTGCGGGTCACCCGCACCACCGACGGAGAGATCACCGCGAGCTCGATGCTGGAGCGGTTCGGCTTCACCGGCGATTGGCTGACCTCCCGGATCGGTGACCTCTCCGGTGGGGAGCGCCGGCGTTTCCAGCTCCTCCTGCTGTTGCTGAGCGAGCCCAACGTCCTGCTTCTCGACGAGCCCACCAACGATCTGGACATCGAGACCCTCAACGTAGTTGAGGAC
>JBPCQY010000057.1:0-9727 GCA_050997635.1 Nocardioides sp. | reverse complement strand
GCGCTGGAGGGCACCAGTGGCCGCGACCTGGTGGCCGAGCTGGGCCGTCGGGCGCGGGGCCGGCTGCGCCCCCGCTGACGTGTGACCTACCGCACGTACCACCGGAGCCCGCGAAACCCTAGGCTGGTGGGCACAGAGCCCAGCTGTAGTCCGGTACCCCCACCGCGGGGACGGGAACGAAAGGCAAGGATTCCGTCATGGCCCCACTCCGGGTGGGCGTCGTCGGCGCAGGTCGCGTCGGTGCCGTCCTGGCTGCCGCCCTCGGCGCCGCAGGTCACGAGATCGTCGCCGTCGCCGGCGAGTCCGATGCGTCGCACCGTCGCATCGACGAGCTGCTGCCCGGCGTCCGGGTCGACAAACCGACCGGGGTCGCCCGCGCCTGCGACGTCCTGTTGCTGACCGTCCCCGACGACATGCTCGACAACGTCGTGACCATGCTCGCCGCCAGCGGTGCGCTCCACGCCGGCCAGTACGTCGTACACACCAGCGGCCGGCACGGCCTGGCCGTGCTCGCCCCCGCGGTCGAGGTCAGCGCCCGACCCGTGGCGATGCACCCCGCCATGACCTTCACCGGTACGTCGATCGACCTGCCCCGCCTGGCCTCCTGCGTCTTCGGCGTCACCGCCGGCGACGACGAGCGGGCGTTCACCGAGGCGCTGGTGGCCGACCTCGGCGGCGTCCCCATCTGGGTGCCCGAGGAGCGCCGCACGCTCTACCACGCCGGCCTCGCACACGGCGCCAACCACCTCGTCACCCTGGTGAGCGAGGCGATGGAGCTGCTCTCGGCCGCCGGCGCGGACGACCCCGCCGCCACGCTGCGGCCGCTTCTGTCGGCGGCGCTCGACAACGCGCTCGGCGCCGGGGACGCGGCCCTCACCGGCCCGATCGTGCGCGGCGACGTCACCACCGTCCGCGACCACCTCGCGGTCATCGCCGCCTCGGCTCCGCACACCCTCCCGTCGTACGTCGCGCTGGGCCGAGCCACCCTCGACCGGGTCGTGCTCGACGGCCGCGTGCTGCCGATCCGGGCTGCGCGCATCCGCCGGGTGCTCGACGAGGCGCTGGCAGCCGTGGCCGCGCCGGACCGGGTGCTCCCGCCGAGATGACCCTGCGTTTGGCCCACACCCGCGAGGAGCTGGCCGGGCTGACGGCCCGCGCCCAGGGCCGCGCTCCGGCCCGCGCGGTCGGCCTCGTGCCGACGATGGGTGCCCTGCACCTCGGCCACGCCGGCCTGATGCGGGTCGCCCGCGAGCGCATCGGCGACGGCCCGCTCGTGGTGTCGGTCTTCGTCAACCCCCTCCAGTTCGGGCCCACCGAGGACCTCGACCGCTACCCCCGCACCCTCGACGCCGACCTCGAGGTCTGCAAGCGCGAGGGCGTCGACGTGGTGTTCGCCCCGTCGGTCGACGAGGTCTACCCGGGCGGCGAGCCCGTGGTGAGCGTCGATCCCGGCCCGCTCGCGGACGAGCTCGAGGGCGAGGTGCGGCCCGGCCATTTCCGCGGGGTGCTGACGGTGGTGGCCAAGCTCCTCGGGCTGGTGCGGCCCGACGTCGCGGTGCTCGGCCAGAAGGACTACCAGCAGCTCGTCCTGGTCCGGCGGATGGTCGCCGACCTCTGCCTCGGGGTCGACGTCGTCGGCGCCGAGACGGTGCGCGAGCCCGACGGCCTCGCCCTCTCCAGCCGCAACCACTACCTCGACCCCGCCGACCGGGCCCGCGCCACCATCCTCAACCGGGCGTTGCGCACCGCGCAGGACCGTGCGTCGTACGGCGTGCCCGCGGCGCGGTGGGCGGCGATGCGTGTGCTCGACGAGGACCCCGAGCTCGAGCTCGACTATCTGGACATCCGCTCCGCCGACCTGGGCGAGCTCGACGATCATCCGGCGGGCGTCGAGGGCCGGATCCTCATTGCCGCACGCCTCGGCTCGACCCGGCTCATCGACAACCTGCCGCTCACCGTAGGAGTCTCGACAGGCTCGACCACCGAAAGCAGGAGCCGATGCTGCGCACCATGATGAAGAGCAAGATCCACCGCGCCACCGTGACCCGGGCCCACCTGCACTACGTCGGCTCGGTCACCGTCGACGAGGACCTCCTCGACGCGGCCGACCTGCTGCCCGGGGAGCGGGTGCACATCGTCGGACGTCACCAACGGCGCCCGGCTCGAGACCTACACCATCGCCGGCGAGAGGGGGTCGGGAGTGATCGGCATCAACGGAGCCGCAGCCCGGCTCGTGCACCCCGGCGACGTGGTCATCCTGATCGGCTACGGGCAGCTCGGGACGGTCGAGGCCCGCGAGCTGAGGCCGCACGTCGTCTTCGTCGACGCCGACAACACGATCGTGGCCACGGGTGCCGACCCGGCCGACTCCTTCGGTGAGCCCGCCCTGGCCCGCGGCGACCAGCTGGCCGCCCGCTAGCCTGCCCGGATGGAGCACGCGCGGCTACCCGCCCGCCTCACCGCCCCCGAGCCGGGCTGGACGACGACCGCGGACGTCGTGGTCATCGGCACCGGCATCGCCGGGCTGACCACCGCACTGAGGCTGCGCGGCCGGGTGGGCAGGGTGCTCGTGGTGACCAAGGACGTGCTGAACGCCGGCTCCACCCAGTGGGCCCAGGGCGGGATCGCCGCCGCGCTCGGCCCGGGCGACACCCCGCTCCAGCACGAGCAGGACACCGTCGTCGCCGGTGCCGAGGTCTGCGACCCCGAGGCGGTGCGTGTGCTGGTCACCGAGGGTCCGGACGCCGTACGCGAGCTGATCGCGCT
This sequence comes from Nocardioides sp., assembly GCA_050997635.1. Taxonomy (GTDB): domain Bacteria; phylum Actinomycetota; class Actinomycetes; order Propionibacteriales; family Nocardioidaceae; genus Nocardioides. The sequence goes on along the minus strand of JBPCQY010000057.1, from coordinate 6,961 downwards.
CGGCACCGTCTTCGACCAGACCGCGGACGGCGAGCTGTCGCTGACCCGTGAGGGCGGCCACCACCGCGACCGGATCGCCCACGCCGGCGGGGACGCCACCGGCGCCGAGATCCAGCGCGCCCTGATCGCCGCGATCGAGGCCGCCCCCGACGTCGAGGTGATCGAGCACGCTCTCGCGCTCGACCTGCTGCGCGACTCCGAGGGCGGGGTCGCCGGCGTCACCCTGCACGTGATGGGCGAGGGTCAGCGCGACGGCGTCGGCGCCGTCCGCTGTCGCGCCGTCGTGCTGGCCAGCGGCGGCCTGGGCCAGGTCTTCTCCCAGACCACCAACCCAGGGGTGGCCACCGGCGACGGCATGGCACTGGCCCTGCGGGCCGGCGCGGTGCTGCGCGACCTGGAGTTCGTGCAGTTCCACCCGACGGTGATGTACCTCGGCCCCGACTCCCGGGGCCAACAGCCCCTGATCTCCGAGGCCGTGCGCGGCGAGGGCGCGTTCCTCCTCGACTGGGAGGGCCACCGCTTCATGCAGGGCCAGCACGAGCTGGCCGACCTCGCCCCGCGCGACGTGGTCGCCAAGGCGATCACCCGCCGGATGCACGAGGAGGACAAGCCGCACATGTGGCTCGATGCCCGCCATCTCGGTGCAGCACATCCGGACGGGAGCGAAGCGGACGTCGTAGTCGGTGATCGAGCAGCGAGCGAAGCGAGCGTGTCGAGATTCTGGCGGCGGCGCTTCCCGACCATCCTGGCCACCTGCCGCGCGCACGGCGTCGACCCGGTCACCGAGCTGATCCCGGTCGCCCCGGCGTGCCACTACGCGTCGGGCGGCGTGGCCACCGACCTGTGGGGGCGCTCCAGCATTCCCGGCCTCTACGCAACCGGCGAGGTGGCCTGCTCGGGCGTGCACGGCGCCAACCGGCTCGCCTCCAACTCGCTGCTCGAGGGCCTGGTCTTCTCCCGCCGCATCGCGGAGGTGCTGCCCGACGAGCTGCGTCCGCAGGCCGAGCTCGCCCCCGACCTCCGCGTGGCGGGGCTGGTCAGCGACGCCGTCGTGTCGCCCCTGCAGGGTGAGATGACCGAGCGGGTCGGGGTGCTGCGCACGGCCGACGGCATGCGGGAGGCGATCGCGGCCCTGGCCGTGCTCGCCGGCGAGCCGGGCGCCGTACCCCACACCGACGCGTGGGCGGCGACCAACCTGCACGGCATCTCCACGGCGCTCGCCGCGGCCGCGCTGCAGCGCCAGGAGACCCGCGGCTCCCACTGGCGTGAGGACTTCCCCGAGCGCGACGACGCCCGGTGGTGCGGCCACATCGACACCGTGCTGGCCGAGGGTGAGCTGCGGTCGTCGTACCACCCGGCGATCGAGATGGTGGAGCTCCCATGACGCCGTACGACGAGCTCCCGGCCGCCCTGCTCGACGAGCTGGCCGCAGCCGGCCTCGACCCGCACGCCGTCCACGCCCTCGTGCTGGCAGCCCTCGAGGAGGACCTGCCCGGCGGCTCGGTCGACGTCACCAGCACCGCGACGATCCCCGAGGCGGCGCAGGGCTCGGGCGTCCTCGCGTCCCGCGAGCCCGGGGTCGTGGCCGGGCTGGCCGTGGCAGGGCTGGTCTTCCACACCGTGCTCGGCGACGCCGTGTCGGTCAGCGACCGCCTGCCCGACGGCTCCCGCGTCGACGCGGGTGAGGTGGTGATGCGGGTCGCCGGCCCGACCCGTGGACTGCTCACCGCCGAGCGCACCGCGCTCAACCTCGCCTGCCACCTCTCCGGCGTCGCCACCGCCACCAGCCACTGGGTCGAGGCCCTCGACGGCACCCGCGCGCGGGTGCTCGACACCCGTAAGACGCTGCCCGGCCTGCGTGCCCTCCAGAAGTACGCCGTGCGGTGCGGCGGCGGGGTGAACCACCGGTTCGCGCTCTGCGACATGGCGATGGTCAAGGACAACCACGTCGTGGCCGCCGGCGGTGTCGTGCCGGCCTACGATGCCGTGCGTACGGCGTACCCCGACCTGCGGGTGGAGGTCGAGGTCACCGACCTCGACCAGCTGCGCGACCTCCTCGAGGCCGGGTGCGACCTGATCTTGCTCGACAACATGGACCCAGCGACCATGGCCGAGGCCGTGCGCCTCACCGCCGGCCGGGCGAGCCTGGAGGCCTCCGGCGGCCTGACTCTCGAGCGGGCCCGCGAGGTCGCCGAGACCGGAGTCGACTTCATCTCGGTGGGTGCCCTGACCCACTCGGTCAAGGTCTTCGACCTCGGGCTCGACCTCTCGTGAGTCTGCTCGCGGTCGTGATCGGCAACAGCCACACGGTGCTCGGCCTGCTCGAGGACGACGCCGTCGTGGCCGACTGGCGGGTCGCGACCGACGAGCGGCGCACGGCCGACGAGTGGGCGGTCGTGCTCCGCGGGCTGCTGGCCGAGCAGATCGACGAGGTCGACGGCATCGCGGTGTGCGCGACCGTGCCGGCGGTGCTGCACGAGTGGCGGACCATGCTCGACGACGGCTTCGGCCACGTGCCGCACGTCGTCGTCGAGCCCGGCATCCGCACCGGGATCCCGGTGCTCGTGGACAACCCGCGAGAGGTCGGCGCCGACCGGATCGTCAACGCGGTCGCCGCGGCCCACGCCTTTCCCGGACCAGCGATCGTCGTCGACTTCACGGGTACGGCGACCACGTTCGACGTGGTCGACGCGCGCGGCCAGTACGTCGGCGGAGCGATCGCCCCCGGAATCGAGATCTCCCTCGACGCGCTCGGGCGCCGCGGCGCCCAGCTGCGCAGGGTCGAGCTGCAGCGACCGCGTTCGGTGATCGCCCGCAACACCGTCGAGGCATTGCAGTCGGGAATGGTTTTCGGCGTGGCCAGCCAGGTCGAGGGGATCGTGGCCCGGATGCTTTCGGAACTCGACGTGGATCCGGGCACGGCCCGCGTGATCTCGACCGGATACCTGGCGCCCTTCGTCGTTGAGGAATGCACCTGCTTCACCGACCACGCAGCGTTCCTGACTTTGCAGGGCCTCGGACTCGTCTTCGCGCGCAACTCCTGATGGTCGCACTTTCTGCAATCGCGTCGCGTCCACGTGGCGAACCCGTGCCGAGACCGCTACGCTGCTATCGCGCGGAATTGTCCGGATGATAAGTTTTGCGCCCACCACACTCGAGAGGGAGAAACAATGGCTCAGAAAGTCCACATCGTGTTGGAGGACGACCTCGACGGCGGTGACGCGACCCAGACGTTGACCTTCGGCCTCGACGGCACCGACTACGAGATCGACCTGAGCGACTCCAACGCCACCGGGCTGCGCGACGCGCTGGCGCTCTACGTCGCCCACGGCCGGCGTACGACGAGTGGGCGCCGCGGCGTTCGCCGGGCCACCACCCGCAGCAACCTGGGCCCGAGCGCCCGCGAGATCCGTGACTGGGCCCGCTCGAACGGCCACAAGGTGCCCGACCGCGGCCGCATCCCGGCCGCCGTGCGGGAGGCGTTCCTCGCCGCCCACTGAGCGGGGCTGTTCGCTCACAGCGGAGCATCTGTGATCCATCTCGGGAACGCGTAGGCTGACTGCGGGGTTAGTCCTCGTGAGTTCCGGCTCGTCGGATGACGGGCCGGCCCCGAAGTCGACACAGGAGCGTTGCCGCATGTTCGAACGGTTCACTGACCGCGCCCGCCGGGTGGTCGTGCTGGCCCAGGAAGAGGCCCGCATGCTCTCCCACAACTACATCGGCACCGAGCACATCCTGCTCGGCCTCATCCACGAGGGTGAAGGCGTCGCCGCCAAGGCGCTGGAGAGCCTCGACATCTCACTCGAGGCCGTGCGCGCCCAGGTGGAGGAGATCATCGGTCAGGGCCAGCAGGCCCCGAGCGGTCACATCCCGTTCACCCCGCGCGCCAAGAAGGTCCTCGAGCTGTCCCTGCGTGAGGCGCTCCAGCTCGGCCACTCCTACATCGGCACCGAGCACATCCTGCTCGGGCTGATCCGGGAGGGTGAGGGTGTCGCGGCCCAGGTGCTACAGAAGCTCGGCGCCGACCTCAACCGGGTCCGCCAGCAGGTCATCCAGCTGCTCAGCGGCTTCCAGGGCAAGGAGTCGGCCGCGTCCGGCTCCGCCGCGAGCGGCGCTCCGGCCGATGCGCCCGCGTCGTCCCTGGTGCTCGACCAGTTCGGTCGCAACCTGACCCAGGACGCCCGCGAGTCCAAGCTCGACCCGGTGATCGGGCGCGAGCAGGAGATCGAGCGGGTCATGCAGATTCTCAGCCGGCGTACCAAGAACAACCCGGTGCTGGTCGGCGAGCCCGGCGTCGGCAAGACCACGATCGTCGAGGGCCTGGCCCAAGACATCGTGCGCGGCAACGTGCCCGAGACGCTCAAGGACAAGCAGATCTACACCCTCGACCTCGGCGCGCTGGTCGCCGGCAGCCGCTACCGCGGCGACTTCGAGGAGCGTCTGAAGAAGGTGCTCAAGGAGATCCGCACCCGCGGCGACATCGTGCTGTTCATCGACGAGATCCACACCCTGGTCGGTGCCGGCGCGGCCGAGGGCGCCATCGACGCCGCCAGCATCCTCAAGCCGATGTTGGCCCGCGGCGAACTCCAGACCATCGGGGCGACCACCCTCGACGAGTACCGCAAGTACCTCGAGAAGGACGCCGCCCTCGAGCGCCGCTTCCAGCCGATCCAGGTCGCCGAGCCGTCAATCGCGCACACGATCGAGATGCTCAAGGGCCTGCGCGACCGCTACGAGGCGCACCACCGGGTGACCATCACCGACGAGGCCCTGGTCTCGGCGGCGACGCTGGCCGACCGCTACATCTCCGACCGGTTCCTGCCCGACAAGGCCATCGACCTGATCGACGAGGCCGGCTCGCGGCTGCGGATCCGCCGGATGACGGCGCCTGCCGACCTGCGCGAGTACGACGACAAGATCGCCGACGTGCGCCAGCGCAAGGAGGCGGCCATCGACGGCCAGGACTTCGAGGCGGCCGCGCACCTGCGCGACGAGGAGAAGCAGCTGACCCAGCAGAAGTCCGAGCGCGAGAAGCAGTGGCGCTCCGGAGACCTCGACGAGGTCGCGGAGGTCGACGAGGAGCTGATCGCCGAGGTGCTCGCCGTGGCGACCGGCATCCCGATCGTCAAGCTCTCGGAGGAGGAGTCCACGCGGCTGCTCAAGATGGAGGACGAGCTGCACAAGCGGGTCATCGGCCAGGACGAGGCCGTCAAGGCGCTGAGCCGGGCGATCCGGCGTACGCGTGCCGGCCTGAAGGACCCCAAGCGTCCGGGCGGCTCGTTCATCTTCGCCGGCCCTTCGGGTGTCGGTAAGACCTGGCTGTCCAAGTCGCTTGCGGAGTTCCTCTTCGGCGACGAGGACGCGCTGATCCAGCTCGACATGTCGGAGTACGGCGAGAAGCACACGGTCTCGCGGCTCTTCGGCTCGCCTCCGGGCTATGTGGGCTATGAAGAGGGCGGCCAGCTCACCGAGAAGGTGCGCCGCAAGCCGTTCTCCGTGGTGCTCTTCGACGAGGTGGAGAAGGCCCACCCCGATATCTTCAACAGCCTGTTGCAGATCCTGGAGGAGGGTCGCCTGACCGACTCCCAGGGCAGGGTCGTGGACTTCAAGAACACCGTGATCATCATGACCACCAACCTCGGCACGAAGGACATCGCCAAGGGCCTGAACCTCGGGTTCGCCCAGTCCGCCGACGCCGCCGGCTCCTACGAGCGGATGAAGAACAAGGTGCAGGACGAGCTCAAGCAGCACTTCCGCCCCGAGTTCCTCAACCGGGTCGACGAGATCATCGTGTTCCCGCCGCTCTCCCAGGACCAGATCGTGCACATGGTCGACAACATGATCGCGTCGGTCGAGCTGCGGATGAAGGACCGCGACATGCGGCTCGAGCTCACCCAGCCAGCCAAGAACCTGCTGGCCACCCGCGGCTTCGACCCGGTGCTCGGCGCGCGGCCGCTGCGCCGTACGATCCAGCGCGAGATCGAGGATGTGCTGGCCGAGAAGATGCTCTACGGCGAGGTCGGACCCGGCCAGATCGTGCTCGTAGGGGTCGAGGGCGAGGGTCCGCAGGCGAAGTTCACCTTCGAGGGCCAGAAGGTCGGCGAATTGCCCGACCTGCCGCCGTTCGAGACGGTCGGCGTGGAGGCGCCCTCGTCCGAGGGACCCGACGACTCGCTCGGCCCCGTCGACGTCGAGAAGGCACCCGACCACGAGTGATCGACCTGTCACTCGTTGACGCCTGAGAACGCCGACCTGTCACTCGTTGACGCCTGAGAACGTCGACCCGTCACTTCTTGACGCCTGAGAACGCCGACCCGTCACTTCTTCACCACAGACCGGTGAACAAGTGACGGGTCGGCGGCATTTTCGCGTCAACGAGTGACAGGTCGGCAAACCCGGGCCGGGCAGGAGCGAACCGGAGACCGGCAGGGCGCGTCGTACCCGGGTAACGACCGCGAAATGGAAGGCTGTGCCGGTGCTGCTCTGGGTGATCCGAACCTCAGCCTGCGTGTCAGTGGCCGAGTCAGGGGTGGTGTCGCCGTGATCTTCAGCGTCACCACGCTGCGCGACACGCCTCGCAACGTCGAGAAGTTCGTCCGGCGCAACCTGGCCGGCGGCGTCGACCACATGATCGTCTTCCTCGACGGAGAGCAGCCCGAGGTCGCCGCGCTGCTCGAGGCGAACCCGTACGTCACGCCCGTGACGACCGACGACGCCTGGTGGGGCGCGGACCGACCGGCGCCCCTCAACGTCCGGCAGCTGACCAACGCCGAGGTCGCCCGCCGCGTGCTCCGGACCCTCGAGGGCGCGCGATGGCTCTTCCACATCGACGGGGACGAGGTGCTCAGGCTCGACCGCGACGTGCTGGACGCGATCGAGCCGCGTTGGCAGGTCGTCGCACTGGCGACCCTGGAGGCCGTGGGGGGCATGCATCCCGAGGGTGACCCGACGTGGTTCAAAT
>JBPCQY010000044.1:0-10046 GCA_050997635.1 Nocardioides sp. | reverse complement strand
CGTCACCAGAAGGTGCTCGAGGAGGCGCCCGGCCCGACGGTCGACGCCGACCTGCGTGAGCGGCTCACGGGCGCGGCCGTCGCGTTGGCACAACAGGTCGGCTACACCAACGCCGGGACCGTCGAGTTCCTGCTGGACTCCGACACCGGCGAGTTCTACTTCCTGGAGATGAACACCCGGCTCCAGGTCGAGCACCCGGTCACCGAGCTGATCTGCGGCGGGATCGACCTCGTCGAGCACCAGCTGCGCATCGCCGCGGGCGAGCCGCTGGCTATCGACCAGGCCGACGTCGCGGTGCACGGGCACGCGATCGAGGCCCGGGTCTACGCCGAGGACTCCTTCGGCGGCTTCCTGCCGCAGGCCGGTACCGCCATCCTGGTGCGCTGGCCTTCGGGACCGGCGGTCCGCGTCGACCACGCGCTCGAGGGCGGCCAGATCGTCAGCACGTCGTACGACCCGATGCTCGGCAAGGTGATCGCGCACGGTCCCGACCGGGAGTCGGCCCGCCGGGCTCTGGTCGAGGCGCTCGACCACACCGCCGTGCTGGGCCTGACCACCAACGTCGGGTTCCTGCGGGCGCTGGTCGCCAGCGACGAGTTCCGCGACGCGACGATCGACACCGCTTGGCTCGACCACGCGGAGCTCCCTGCGCCCACGCCGGACCTGGCACGCGTGATCGCCGGGTGGACCAGCGCGATGCTCACGGCGATGGGGGAGGCACATCCCTTCCAGGCCGACGGGTTCCGGCTCGGCTCCGACCCCGCGCCTTTCCTGGTCGAGCTCGACGTGCCGGTGCTCGTGGACCGGCGGGCCGGCTCGGTCACGGTCGAGGGTCGCACCACCCGGGTGCACCAGCTCTCGGCGGCGTACCACGTCATCGAGCTGCTGCTCGACGGCCAGCGCGCCTGGGCCGCCGTGAACGCGCAGGCACACTCGGTCGAGGTCGTGCACCGCGGTCAGCGGTTCTGCTTCGAACGACCCGACGTGATGGGCGACCACGCGGTCGACATCGGTGACGGGTCGATCACCGCGCCGATGCCCGGCACCGTGCTCGAGGTGCGGGTCGAGGCGGGCGCCACGGTCGCCGAGGGCGACGTGCTCGGCGTACTCGAGGCGATGAAGATGGAGCTCGCGCTCAAGGCGCCGTACGCCGGCACGGTCGCCGCGGTCGACGCCCGCGCGGGGGAGCAGGTGGCCATGGGTGCGATGCTGTTCGTGGTCGAGCCGGAGGTCTCCTCGTGACGTCATACGATCCGCGCGCTATGGGCGACGATTCGGATGACGTCCCGCCCCTGCCGATGGTTGTCCCCGAGCGCGGGCTTCCCGAGCGGGTCACGATCTACGAGGTCGGCCCGCGCGACGGGCTGCAGAACGAGCAGGGCCTCGTCCCGACCGATGCCAAGGCGGAGTTCGTACGCCGCCTGCTCGCCGCTGGTCTCCCGATCGTCGAGGCGACCAGCTTCGTGCACCCGAAATGGGTCCCTCAGCTCGCGGACGCCGAGGACCTGATGCGCGACCTCGGCGAGACCGGCGGTCTCGACGGGCTCGACCACCAAAGGCTGCGGGTGCTGGTGCCCAACGAGCGCGGCCTCGACCGCGCGCTCGAGCTCGGCTGCCGCCACGTCGCGATCTTCGGCTCGGCCACCGAGGCGTTCGCGCAGCAGAACCTCAACCGCAGCCTCGACGAGCAGTTCGCGATGTTCGAGCCGACGGTGCGCCGCGCCCGCGACGCCGGACTCGACGTCCGTGCGTACGTCTCGATGTGCTTCGGTGATCCGTGGGAGGGCGCGGTGCCGATCCGGCAGGTCGTCGACGTCGGCCGCCGGCTCTTCGACCTCGGCGCCAGCCAGCTCAGCCTCGGCGACACCATCGGCGTCGGCACCCAGGGGCACGTCACGGCGCTGGTCGCGGCGTACGTCGAGGCCGGGGTGGACGTCGGTGACCTCGCGCTGCACTTCCACGACACCTACGGCCAGGCCCTCGCCAACGTGACGGCCGGGCTGCGCGCCGGTGTCACGACCTACGACGCGAGTGCCGGCGGACTCGGCGGCTGCCCCTACGCCAAGAGCGCCACGGGCAACCTGGCCACCGAGGACCTGGTCTGGCTGCTCACCGGTCTCGGCATCGAGCACGGCGTCGACCTCCGGCAGGTCGTCGACGCCAGCGTCACGATGGCGGGCGTGCTCGGCCGACCCAGCCCGAGCGCCGTCGTACGCGCCCTGTCCGGATAGCCCTCCCCGTGGGCGGCTGGCCCAGGTTCCCGATAGTCCCTGACGAAGTGGTCGTCCGAACGCACATTTCACGACCATGTTGTCAGGGACTACCCGGAGGAGGGGCGCCACATGACTGGCACAATCTCCCGCATGAGTCGTCCGGTCGTCTACGTGCACATCGGGGCACCCAAGACCGGCACGACCTACCTGCAGGACCGGCTGACCCGCAACGCCCGATCGCTGGCCAGGCACGGCGTCCACGTGCCGACGGGGTCGGTGCTGGTGAGCCCCGCGCTGTTCCAGTTCCGAGCGGCGCTCGACCTCCTCGAGCAGGACTGGGGCGGACCGACCGGGCACGCCGCCGGCAGCTGGCCGGCGCTGGTCAAGCGGGTACGCCGCAAGAGCGGCACCGTCGTGGTCAGCCACGAGATCCTGGCTCCCGCCGATCCTGCGTACGTCGCGCGCCTGATGCGCGACCTGGCCGACTGCGAGGTGCACGTGATCTACACCGTGCGCGACCTCGGCCGCCAGATCCCGGCCGCCTGGCAGGAGAGCATCAAGCAGGGCCGCAAGTGGAGCTACCGGCGCTACCTCAACCGGATCCGCCGCCACAACCCGTGGTTCGCGCGGGCCTTCGACCTGCCGACCGTGCTCGAGACCTGGGGTGCCGAGCTGTCGCCCGAGCGGGTGCATGTGGTCACGTTGCCGCACGGGACGCCCACCCCCGGTGACGGGCTGTGGGAGCGCTTCTGCCGGGTCATCGGCATCGACCCCGCGTGGGCACCTGTGGAGGCCGAGCGCGACAACGCCTCGCTGGGCATCGCCGAGACCCAGGTCATCCGCCGCCTCAACCGCCGGATGGACCGCGCCACCAGACGCGAGTCGACCTACGACCAGCTGATCCGCGGCATGCTCGCCCGGGGCAGCCTCCTCGACCGGTCGTCGGCCCCGGTGCTGTTGCCACCGCGCCTGCTGCCGTGGGCGACCGAGCGTGGCGAGCACTGGATCGAGTGGGTCAAGGACGCCGGCGTCGACGTCGTGGGCGACCTCGACGACCTGCTCCCCGCGCAGCCGGTCGAGGAGCGGGCCTACCAGGACCCCGACAAGGTCTCGTCCAAGGTGCAGCTGCGCTCCGCGCTCGACGCGTTGGTCGCGATGACCCGCGAGGCGGCCAGCCGACCCGACCCACGCGGCACCCTGAGGGGCAAGGTCAAGCGGGCCCGCGACCGGGGAGGCTCATGATCCTCGGCCAGACCGACGGCGAACGCCGCGGCTGGGGTTGGGTCGCGCACCTGCGCGCAGGTGGTACGACGCCCTGGCAGGCCTGGACGGGGCTGGCCGAGGCCGGGGGCCGCTACCTCCCCGGCGCCCAGCAGCTCGAGCTGCTGCGCCGGGTCAACCAGGTGTCCGCACCCTCCCAGCGGCTGGCCGAGCGGGTGCTGGCGGCCAGCGCGCCCGGCCGCGGCCGGCCCGATCTCGAGCTGGTGGGGGCCGCATCGCCGTCCCGCTTCGGTCCGGCTCCGGTCGACCCGGCCGCCCTGCCGCCCGACGAGCTCGTGCGCGTCGCGACCAGTCTGGTGGCCGACGACCTGGTCGCGGCCGGCCCGATCGCGACGCCAGCGCCGCGGCGTACCCGCGTCGTACGGCGCCGCTACCGGATCATCGGCGACCCGCTCGTGGCCGACTCGGTCCGGGCCGAGCTGATCGCCGACGGGCGTCCTCCCGGTGGGCGCCTCGACCGGCGCAACGGTGCGGTCGTGGTGGTCGGCGTCGAGCTGAGCCGTCTGCTGGCCCACACCTGGACCGCGCGCTGCTTCGCGGTCGGTGCGCCCGCCTGGTCCGAGTGGGTCTCGGTGCTCGCCGCCGCCGACCGGCTGCCACCTCGGGTCGACCTGGCCCGCGCCTGCGCCGAGTACGCCGCGCGGCTGGAGCCGCGGCGTGTCCACGTCGTCTTCGATCACGACCAGATCGCGCCGCTGGTCGGAGTGCGGCACCGCTTCGTCACCGACACCGACCTGCCGGCGCAGGCGGTCGAGCTGGCGCGTCGTACGGCGCCGGTGCTCGGCCTGCTCGTCACCCCGCCCGCCCGGCGGGCCCTACTGGAGCGGCTGCGGCACTGGCTGAGCGAGGCCACCGGGCCGACGATCGCCGTCCCGCCACGCACCCGTGACTGGGTCGCGGAGCGGGCTCAGGGGATGCGCCGCGACCTGATCGCCGGTGGCTACGCTGTCCACGGCGACCTCGGCGTGCTGACCGCCGGCATGGCAGCCGGCATCGCGGAGCCCTCGGAGGAGGGCGTGCTCGCCCTGGCCATCGAGCTGCTGCTGGACCCCCGGGAGGTGGAGTGACGAAGAAGGTCATCCTCCACGTCGGCACGCCCAAGACCGGCACGTCGTACGTCCAGCACGTGTTGTTCCACAACCAGGACAAGCTGCTCGCCCACGGCATCCGCTACCCGGCGGACCGGTTCGACGCCCACTTCCTCGCCGCCCTCGACCTGATGCGGCTGCCGTGGGGTGGTCTCGAGCACCAGGCGATCGGCGCGTGGGACCGCCTCGCCACCCAGGTACGCCGCTGGCCGGGCACCTCGATCATCAGCCACGAGATCCTCGCCACCGCCTCCCGCTCCCAGGTCGGCCAGGCCCTCGAAAGCCTGGGCCACGGGTCCGGCACCGAGGTGCACCTGGTGCTGTCGGTGCGCGACCTGGTGCGCCAGATCCCGGCCGAGTGGCAGGAGAACATCAAGCACCGCGCCGGGCTGAGCTACCAGCGGTTCCTCGAGCAGCTGCGGGACCCCGAGCGGGGAAGCCGGGTCGCCACCTGGTTCTGGGGGGTGCAGGAGATCCCCGACATCCTCGACCGCTGGGGCTCCGACCTGCCGCCCGCGCACATCCACCTCGTCACGGTGCCCCCGCGCGGCGGGTCGCCCGACCTGCTGTGGGAGCGGTTCGTGCGCGCCTTCGGTCTCGATGGCCTCTCGCTCCGGCTCGACGGCGACCGGGTCAACCCGTCGCTCGGCGTGCCCGAGATCGCACTGATCCGGCGCATCAACCAGGCTGCCAACGACGTGCTCGAGCCGGCCGACTACCGCCCGCTGGTGCGTGAGCTGCTGGCCCACCAGACCCTCTCCCGGCGTACCGGCTCGCCCCGCTTGGCCCTGCCCCCGGCCGCACATCCCTGGGTGAGCGACGTGCAGGACGCCTGGTTGGTCGAGGTCGAGAAGCGGGGGTACGACGTCGTCGGCGACCTCGCCGACCTCATGGGCGAGCCGCCCGTGGCCGAGTGGGCCGACCCCGACCATCCACGTGAGGACGACGTCGCCGGCGCGGCCGTCGACGCCCTCAAGGCGGTGCTGCTCGAGAGCGCCCGGCTGCGTCGGGCGCAGGACCGGCTGACCGCCGAGCTCGACGAGACCCGCCGTTCGCTGGAGCGGGCCCACCTGCGACCGACGTACCGGCTGCGGGAGAAGGCGGTGCGCCGCCTGGAGTCCGCTCGGCTCGGCCGGGTGGCGATGGGGGTCTACCGGCTGCTGCGCGGCAGGAGCTCGCGGTCGGCGTAGCGGCCGATCCGCCACGTCGAGTAGCCGTCGGCACCGGCCCCCACGAGACCGCCGATCACCGGCACCCGTCGTCCGACGGTGATGGCCAGCCGCTTGCCCGCCACCTTGGTGATGAGGTCGGTGGCGACCTCGGTCTGGATGACCCGGTCGAGGCCCGGATCGTGGGCGGGCGCCGTGGCCATCGCCATCGGCGGTGCCGGGATGCGCTTCTTGGCGACCATCTCGGTCACGGCGTCCTCGCCGAGCATGGTGACCAGGATGGCGTTGCGCACGCGCGGGTCATCGAGGTCGTAGCCGCGCAGGTGGGCGATGCCGGCGATCATCCGGCACTCGATGAGCGCCAGGCCGGTGATGTTGGTCGGGATGGTCACTGCGGCGGTCACCAGACCGCCGAGGTTGGTGATGAAGCCCTGCGCCCCGGCGTAGCGGACGTGGTTCTCGATCACCTCGTGGATCGCCTTGTCGACGTTGCCGCCCTGCTCGCGCAGCTGCTTGTCGGCGGCCTCGGCAGCCGGGGGCAGCGGACCCACGCCGCGGATGGCGCGGCTGAGCGCCTCGCGCACGAACGCGCTCGTGACGCCCGGGGCCACCTCGGAGATGCGCGGCGCCAGCTGACGGCTGATGCTGTTCTTCACGCTCATGCGATCAGCCTACGTGGCGCTACGTGGGGCGGGGCTGCGCGCCGGCGCCCAACCAATTGGCCCACAGATTGCAGCTGACCGGCCGGCACAGTGTCGATCTCTGGGCCTCATCGTTGCCGGAGAGGCCCCCGCCACCCCTGGCCACCGGGCGCTAGCGTGATGACGTGCCCGTCGAACCCCCGCCGTCGCGGTGGTCGTTCCCGCCGCCCGAGAGCCTCGACCCGGACGACGACCTGGTGGCCTTCGGCGCCGACCTCGAGCCGGGCACGCTGCTGGCGGCGTACCGCGCGGGGATCTTCCCGATGCCGATCGACACCTCGCGGCGTCGCGCGGAGCCGATTGCGTGGTTCTCCCCGGTACGACGCGGGGTGCTGCCGCTCGGCGCGATGCGGGTCTCCCGCTCGTTGCGCCGCTCGGCCCGCACCATGGAGATTCGGGTCGACACCGCCGTCGAGGAGGTGATCGATGCCTGCGCCGACCCCCGGCGTCCTTCAGGCTGGATCGACGGCCGGATCCGGGCGGCGTACCTCGCCCTGCACGACCTCGGCTGGGTGCACTCCGTGGAGGCGTGGCGGGACGGCCGCCTCGTCGGGGGCCTGTACGGCGTGGCGATCGGCGGCCTGTTTGCCGGCGAGTCGATGTTCCACCGCGAGACCAACGCCTCCAAGGTGGCCCTGCTCGGACTCGTCGACCTGCTGACCGACGGCCGTGAACGGCTGGTCGACACCCAGTGGCGCACGCCCCATCTGGCGTCACTCGGTGTGGTCGAGGTGGACCGCGCGGCGTACCTGCGCGGGCTCCCGGAACTGCTCGCGGTGCCCGACTCCTTCACCCCCTGACGCAGGAGCGCCGAGGGAGACGAGGCAGAGTGGGGGCCATGAACGTCACCAAGGCCTTGGCCACCGCCGCCCTGATCACCGCTCTCGGCGCCACGGCGGGCTGCGGCGGCAAGAGCAGCAGCGGCAGCAGCAACGACGGGGCCGCGGGCTCACCTACCGATGCGGACCAGAAGACCTTCTGCTCCACCCTGCAGAACATCCCGCAGGACGCGTCGCCGAAGGAGGCCGTCGCGAAGGTCCAGGCCGTCGGGACGCCGTCCGGCATCGACGCGGAGTCGCGCACCGGCTACGAGACGCTGCTCGACACCCTCTCGAAGCTGCCCGACAACGCCAAGGCCAGCGACTTCTCGGCGATGCAGAAGAACATCAGCGCCGCCGACAAGGCCAAGGTGCAGGCCTTCTTCACCTATTTCGTCAAGACCTGCCAGCCGGCCGGGGCGCCCAGCCCGACCACGCCCTGAGGCACCCGCAGCCCGTCATGCGCTGCTTCGACGAGCTGGTCGCCGAGGCCGAGACGGCCGACGTGGCCGGTTGGGGCTTCGGATGGCTCGACGGTCGCGCCACCGAGGAGCGCCCGCCCTGGGGGTATGCGCGCCTGCTTGCCGCTCGGCTGGTGCAGGTCCGGTCGGCCCTCGACCTCGACACCAGCGGTGGCGAGGTGGTCTCGGAGGCTCCCGTGCTGCCGGAGCGGACGTGCGTCACGGAGTCGTGGCCACCCAATGCGGAGCGGGCGCGCGAGGTCCTCGGTCCGCGGGGCGTCGAGGTCCACGAGACGCGGCAGGGCGAGCCGCTGCCGTTCCGCGACGAGTCCTTCGAGCTGGTCACTTCGCGGCACCCGGTGCGGCCGGACTGGTCCGAGATCCGTCGGGTGCTCGAACCGGGCGGGAGCTACCTCGCCCAGCACGTCGGCCCGGCGTCGGCGTTCGAGCTGATCGAGCTCTTCCTCGGTCCGCTCCCCGGGCACCGGCAGGCACGCGACCCGCAGCGTGAGGCCGCGCGGGCGCAGGAGGCGGGGCTGACGGTCACCGACCTCCGCACGGCGCGCACCCGGATGGAGTTCCGCGACATCGGCGCGGTCGTCTGGATCCTGCGCAAGTGCGTCTGGTGGGTGCCGGACTTCTCGGTCGAGCGCTACCGCGAGCAGCTCTTGGCGCTGGACGACCGGATCAGGCACGGGGGCCCGTTCGTGGCGCACTCGACGCGGCACCTCGTCGAGGCGCGCGCCTGAGGGTCACACGACCTGGGGCGGCCGGCCGTTCTCGCTGACCAGCGGGCGCCCGGCGGCCTCCCAGTCGACCATCCCCCCGGCCAGGTTGACCGCGTCCAGGCCCTGCTGGATCAGGTACGCCGCGGCCTGGGCCGACCGGCCGCCCACGCGGCAGACCACGAGGGTCTGGCCGTCGGGCAGCTCGGTGAACCGCTGCGGCACCTCCGTCAGCGGCATGTGCAGCGCGCCGGCGACGTGCCCCTGCTCCCACTCGTGGTCCTCGCGGACGTCGAGCAGGACCAGGCCCTCGGGCAAGGGGTCGGGGACGCCGTCGATCCCCACGGTGGGCAGATTCACTTGAGCAACCTCGACATCCGTCGGTCGGCCAGCGGCTTGCCGCCGGTCTGGCAGGTGGGGCAGTACTGCAGGCTCGAGTCGGCGAAGCTGACCTCGCGGATCGTGTCGCCGCACACGGGGCACTGCTCGCCGGCCCGCGCGTGCACGGCCAGGTGTGACTTCTTCTCGCCCTTGAGCTCGCTGGCCGCCAGTCCGCGCGAGCGGTCCACGGCGTCGCCGAGGGTGTCCTTGACGGCCCGGAAGAGACGATCGAGCTCGACGTCGGTCAGGCTGTTGGCCGGCTTGAACGGGCTCATCTTCGCGGCGTGCAGGATCTCGTCGCTGTAGGCGTTGCCGATACCAGCGATCGTGCCCTGGTGGCGCAGCACGCCCTTGAGCTGCGAGCGCCCCGCGTCGTCGAGGATCCGGCGCAGCACGTCCTCGGTGAACTCCTCCACCAGCGGGTCGGGCCCCAGGCTGGCGATTCCGGGGACGTCGGCGGGTGACCGCACGACGTACATGGCCAGGCTCTTCTTGGTGCCGGCCTCGGTGACGTCGAGACCGGCGCCGGTGTCCAGGACGATACGGACCGCCAGCGGAGACCTGGTGCTCGGCTTCGGCGGGATCGTGGGCACCTCGTCGCGCCAGCGCACCCAGCCGGCGCGGGCCAGGTGGAAGATCAGGTGCAGGCCGCTCGCCTCGACGTCGAGGAACTTGCCGTGCCGGGTCACGCCGTCGACCAGCGTGCCGTCCAGCGCCTGCACCGGCGGGTCGAAGGTCTTCAGGGCACTGAACGCGACCACGTGGATCCTGGTAAGGGCACGACCGTCGAGCCGGCCCCTGAGGTCGAGGGCCAGCGCCTCCACCTCGGGCAGCTCCGGCACCCGCCCAGTATGGGCGAAGTGCGTGAACTTCGCCCCCGAGAGGCGTGAAATACGGCCTCGAAAGTGCGGGAAAGTCAGGCGGCGCCAGTGACAGAACGCGGTACCCGGGCGGAGAATGGCTCATGGCCATCCCGCGCCCGCTCCCCAGCACCGGCGAGGTCTTCCTCGACGCCCGGGGCGGCGACCGCGCGATGCGGGTCTCGTGGCACCACGACGCCGAGCTCGTCGTACTCAGCCTGTGGCGCGACAACGTCTGCTGCGGGTCGTTCCGGCTCGCGGTCGACGAGGTGCCCGAGCTGATCGACCTGCTGCGCGTCGGCCTCGACACGGCGTACGACGTGGCGCTGCGCCGCCGGCACGCCTGAGC
>JBPCQY010000026.1:0-20651 GCA_050997635.1 Nocardioides sp. | reverse complement strand
CCAGTCACCAGAGCATTTCGGCATCACAGCAATCCCTCCGGTTCGCTGGTGGCCTGGCTGCGTCTCGCCCATCCCAGGGACGTCATGCAAATTGGTCGTACGGGCGACCAGTTCGCATGACGTCCGGGGAACGGCAGCGGGCGTCGGCGACCCATGACATCCTCGGCCGAGTCGGGAGGGGCGGTCATGGCCCGCAGGAAGCGACGGCGCTGGGGATGGGTTCTGCTGGTGGCCGCGGTCTGGCTGGTGGCCTCGATGTTCGGCGACCACTCCGGTTCGGCCCCGGCACGCGCGACTGGTCATCGGCATGCGACGCGGTCGGTGCCCCCGGTCGACGTACCCGCCGTCCACGCGCGCGCCCTGATCGACGGGCTGGCGGTGCGTCCGCGGCCGCACGGCACCCAGGGCTACGACCGTGACGCCTTCGGCTCGGCCTGGGCCGACACCGACCACAACGGCTGCAACCAGCGCGACGACGTGCTGCTGCGCGACTCGGTGCCCAGCAGCACCCGCGTCGCGCGACAGGGTGCCTGCGACCACGACGTCCTGGCCGGCACCTGGCACGACCCGTACACCGGGCGCACCCTCCAGTTCAACGACCTCAAGGCCCTCGGGCAGGCCGAGGCGATCCAGATCGACCACGTCGTCCCGCTGGCGGAGGCGTGGGTCTCGGGGGCGGCCGCCTGGTCGGCCGACCGGCGCGAGACCTTCGCGAACGACCTGACCGAGCTGCTGGCGGTCGACGGACCCACCAACATGAGCAAGGGCGACGGCCATCCAGCGGCCTGGCGCCCGCGGGCGGCGTACCAGTGCACGTACGCCGAGCGCTGGGTCGCGGTGAAGACCCGCTGGCACCTTGCGGTCGACCCAGCGGAGAGGTCGGCGCTCGTGGAGATGCTCGGCTCCTGCCGCTGACCGGTCAGGCGTGAGGTGGCATTCGAGGAACTCCAGTACGTCGTCGACGGCCCACTCCTGCACGTCGTCGACCTCGACCCGGCCGTCCTCGCCGGCGACGCCGGCGAGGAAGCACCCCGTCGTACTGCGAGGCGAGCTTGAAGAGCATCTCGCCGGCGTGGCTGACGCCGACGTGGCCGAGGCGGTCGACGACGAGCGGACCGCCGGTGTGGAAGTCGAGCTGGACCTGGGGCGGAGAGGTCGCGCATCGGTCTCGCTTCCGGTCGGCGCAGCGCACCCGATGGTGGAGGCAGCCGTCACCATGGGCGGATGACGTGGACGATCGAACCGCTCCGGCCGGCCGACTGCGACGAGCTGGGGGCGGTGCACGTGCAGATCTGGCGAGAGGCGTACGCCGGCCTGATGCCTGCCGACTACCTCTCCGGGCTCGACCCGGTCGCCCGCGCCGAGCGATGGCAAACCTGGGTCGACGACCCGGAGGACCCCACCGAAACCTGGGTGGCCCGAGACGACGGCGGCATGGTCGGGTTCATCAGCACTGGCCCCGCCCGCGGCGACCACCCGCCGACGCCGTCCGAGCTGTGGGCGATCAACCTGCTCGCCCGCGCGCAGGGCACGGGCCTCGCCGACGCCCTGCTGGCGCGGGGCCTGGGCGACCGCGACGCCTATCTCTGGGTGCTCCAGGGCAACGGGCGGGCGCAGTCGTTCTACCGGCGGCACGGGTTCGCCGACGACGGCGGTCGCGCCGTCCACGAGCCCACGGGCGCGGCCGAGCTCCGGATGGTCCGCCGTACCTGAAAGGAACCGTCGCCCGCCGGACATGTGTGATCGTGGAGTCCGTGGACGTCGAGTCACGTCGGGCCAGGTTCGAGAGCTTGGCGCCGGGGCTGATCGAGCCGTTGCGGCGGTTCCTGGCCCGGCGTACCGACGCCGCGACCGCCGACGACGTGCTCGCCGAGACGCTGCTGGTGTGCTGGCGCCGCCTCGGCGAGCTGCCCGAGCCCCCGCTGCCCTGGACGTACGGCGTGGCGCGGCACTGCCTGGCCAACGCCCAGCGCGGCGCTCGGCGCCAGCAGCGGGTGGCCGCCAAGATCGCCGTCCTCGACCCGCCCCGTGAGGTGCCCGAGACACCGGCCGACCCCGGGGTCGGCGCGGCGCTGGCCCGGCTCTCCGGCGACGACGCCGAGCTGCTGCGGCTCTCGGCCTGGGAGCAGCTCACGCCCGCGGAGATCGCGCAGGTGCTGGGGGTCACCGCCAACGCCGTCAGCATCCGGCTCCACCGGGCCCGCAAGAAGCTGCGCGAGGAGCTCGGAAAGGACGACGGGCCGGGCGGACATGAACAGGTGAACGAAGGGAGGCGACCGTGACCGACGACGACGACCGCGACCTGATCGCGCGACTCCACGCCGCCGACCCGGCCGCCCACTTGCCGTCGGCCGATCCCACCCGGGTGGCCCGACTCCTGGAGGACACGATGAGCAACGACGTGACGACGCGCGAGTCCCGCGACACCGGGACCCGCGACCGCAGCCCGCTCACCTGGATCGTCGCCGCGGCGGCGGTGCTCCTGATCGCCGGTGTCGGGGCAGTCCTCTTCCGCGGCGACCACACCGGCTCCACGCCGGTCGCCGGACCGGAGGAGGCCAGCGTGACCCAGCTGACGACCGCGCCGCCGACCGGGCGCTGCGTGATGCCCAGCGTGCGGCTGCTCGACGCCCAGACGATCGCGTTCCGCGGCACCGTGCAGTCGGTGACCGACTCCGCTGTGGTCCTCAAGGTCTCCCACTGGTACCAGGGCGGCCCGACCGCACTGGCCAGGGTGAGCGCCCCGTCCGCCGCGATCCGGCAGCTGCTCGGCGCGGTGCCGTTCAAGGTCGGTGGCGACTACCTCGTCTCGGCCTACCAGGGTCAGGTGACCCAGTGCGGCCTGAGCGGTCCGTACGCCGGGCAGCTCTCCGGCCTCTACGACCAGGCCTTCGCCGGCTGACCAGACTTTTCCGAGGAGGCGGTGGGCCCGGCATGGCGGGTCCACCGCCCGCTTTTGCATCACGGGCTTCTGCCACAGTGGAGCCATGGTGCACGCAGTGCTGCTGGCGGCCGGTGCGGGGCGGCGGATGGGCGGCCCGAAGTCGCTCGTGCGCGCCGCCGACGGCACCCCGTGGCTGGTCCGCTCCGTGCGGGTGCTGGCCGAGGGCGGCTGTGACGCCGTGACGGTGGTGCTCGGTGCGAGCGCCGACCAGGCCGCGCGGCTGCTCGAGCGTGTCGCGTTCGACTCGGTCGACGTGGTGGTCGCCGACGACTGGGCCGAGGGCATGGGTGCCTCGCTGCGCACCGGTCTCGGTGCCCTCGACCCTGCGTCCGTCGACGCGGCACTCCTGCACCTGGTCGACCTGCCCGACGTGGGGGCCGACGTCGTGACGCGGGTGCTCGCCGACGGTGCCGGTCCCGCAGCGCTCGCCCGAGCGACGTACGACGCTGAACCTGGCCACCCGGTGCTGATCGGACGCGACCACTGGGCCGGCGTCACCTCCTTGGCCGAGGGCGACCGCGGCGCCCGCGCCTACCTCGACCAGCACGGCGTACACCTGGTCGAGTGCGGTGACCTGGCCTCGGGGCACGACGTCGACTCGCGCTGACGCACCTGCGAGGCGACGGGCGGTGCGTGAGGGTCGGTGTTCCGAACGCGGATGCCATAATAGCGACATAATCACGACATAATGTCGACAAAGGGTGGGTAGCGATGCGGCGTGTCGGAGCTGGCGCCCTGGCGGAGAAGGTATCGGTTGCCATGGAGAACCTCGGGCTCACAGACGACGAGGTCGGATCGATCGTGGAGGCGTCTGGTCGTTCGGTCGCCAGGTGGGCGGCAGGCGAGGTCGTGCCCCAGCGTCTCAACAAGCAGCGACTCCTCGAACTTGCCTACGTCGCCGACGCGCTCGCGGAGGTCCTTCCGCGAGATCACGCGAACGTGTGGCTCTTTACCCCACATCGGCGCCTGGACCACGAGAAGCCAGCAGACCTCATTCAGGAGGGCCGCTACCGAGAGGTTCTCAACCTGGTCGAGGCCATGGCGGACGGGGTCTTTGCTTGAGCGGTGGGATAGACGAGCAACTGCTCGACGCCGTCAACACGATCGGCGCGACCCCATGGTCGGGCCGATCCTTCCGCTACACCACCGCCCGCCGTGACCCGCTCTAGGCGAGGGCGCCCGCCTTCATGGCGGCCGCTGGAACCCCCCGGACCTATTTCCCGTCGTCTATCTGGCCGTGCCCGAGGCGACCTGCATGCGTGAGTTGGAGAGCGCAGCGGCCGACAACCACATCGATGTAGCCACCCAGCTCCAGGTGCCGTACAAACTGCACACGATCCGCGTTGACGACATACATGTACTGGACCTCCGCGCGACGCCCGAACAGATCCACGTCGAAGGATCCCAGCACCTGACCTTCGATCTCTACCGGCAGCACACGAGCTAGCCAGACGGCTCACACCCGAACCCAACAGCTCGGATCGGCTCGCCCATGCACGCCGACCGGCTGCTCCGTCGGTGCGTCACTCGGCTGGGCCCCGCAGCCATGGGCGGTCCTCAATGCACTCGGCGCCAAGAACGATGCAGGTGCGGAGGATGTGGCCAGTGAAGTTGGTCGTTGAGCGCACCGGCCTCGATCTGGGCCGGAGGCCCTGACGGCTCGTCATCGGCCTGTTCCTCAGCCCAACTGTCGTTCGTTCGATTGGTGACCTGCTGCGTAGGACGTACCTCCGACCCGTTGTCCTCGCGCGACCTCGATAGCCGCAATTGCAGACTGGACCGACCGTGACTCACCGCCCACGCAGGGCCCAGCGGCTAGCCGGGCCGTCGGGCTCGCAGCACGAAGCGCCGCTGGGTGAACATCAGCGGGCTCTGCGAGCGTGCCAGACCGCGCAGCGCATCGGCGTGCTCGTCGACGGTGAAGTCGTCGGGCGCCTGCCAGGGCACAATCGCCAGGTAGGACACGAGCGTGTCGACGTCGGCGAACCGCAGGTCGCCCGACCACTCCTCGGCCAGCTCGACGACGAGCCCGGCGGCCTCGGCCTCCGCGCGGAACGCGGCCAGCGTGACCGTGGGGTACGACGGTGGCGTGCCGAAGACCGCGTCGAGGTCGGCCAGGTCGCGGCCGTCGACCTGCTGGGTGAGGAACGCGCCCGTCGGCCGCAGCACCCGCGCCACCTCGCGCGCGTCGTACGCCTCGTGACGATCGAGGACGACGTCGAAACGGGCGTCGGGGAACGGCATCCGGGGCTCGACCTCGGCGTCGTAGGCGACGACCTCGATGCCGAACGGCGCCAGCGCCGCACTCGCCACCGGCTGGTTGGGTGCCCAGCCCTCGGTAGCCGTCGTGTCGGGTGGCAGCGCGTCGGCCAGGCCGAGCAGCACCTCGCCCCCACCGGTCCCGAGGTCCACGACGGCGTGGGCCTCGCGCAGCACCTCGCGGGCCAGTTCGTCGTACGCCCACGGTGGCTCGGCGCCCACCAGACCGTCGCCGAAGCGGCCGAAGTCCCAGCCGGTCACCGGCTCGGCCCACAGCGCGCGCCAGCGATCCACGTCGTCGTCCACCGAGCCATCCAACCATCGGCCAACGCGCCGCCCCGTAGCCTTGGACCCATGTCCCAGCCGGAGTCCGCGCACGACGTCGCCGCGCAGCTCGGCGCGACCGGTTACCTGTGCGACGAGCTCCTCGCCACCGTCACCTGGCTGGCGCTGGCGATGCAGCGGCCGCTGCTTCTCGAGGGTGAGCCGGGCACCGGCAAGACCGCGCTCGCCGAGGCGCTCGCCGAGGGGCTCGAGCTGCCGCTGGTGCGGCTGCAGTGCTACGAGGGCATCGACGCGACCCAGGCGCTCTATGACTGGGACTTCCCCCGCCAGATCCTGCACCTGCGGGCCCTGGAGGCGGTGGCGGGCGGTGCCGGCAGCACCGCCGAGGAGGCCGAGAAGAGCCTGTACGACGAGCGGTTCCTGCTGGCGCGGCCGGTGCTGGCCGCTCTCCAGCAGAGCCCCGCGGTGCTGCTGATCGACGAGATCGACCGCGCCGACGACGAGTTCGAGGCGTTCCTGCTCGAGGTGCTCTCGACCTACCAGGTCAGCATCCCCGAGCTCGGCACCGTGCGGGCCAGCCAGCCGCCGATCGTCGTCCTCACCTCCAACCGCACCCGCGAGCTGCACGACGCCCTCAAGCGCCGCTGCCTCTACCACTGGATCGAGCACCCCGGCCTCGAGCGCGAGGTGCAGATCGTCCGCTCCCGCGCCCCCGAGGTCTCCGAGGCGCTGGCGCGGCAGGTCGTCGGTCTCGTGCAGCAGCTGCGCCAGGGCGGCCTGACCAAGCCGCCGGGCGTGGCCGAGACGCTCGACTGGGCGCGGGCCCTGCACCATCTCGGCACCACCGAGCTCGACCTCGCAACCGCGAGCGCGACGCTGGGCGCCCTGGTGAAGTACCGCGAGGACACCGAGCGCGTGCAGCACGCCCTCGACCAGCTGCTGCGGACCTGATGGACACCGGCCCGATGCACCCGGCCTGATGCACCCGGCGGACGAGGTGCTGCTCGCCTTCACCCGCGCCGTACGCGCCGCCGGGGTGCCGGTCACCCAGGACCGCGCTCTCGGCTTCCTGTCCGCCACGGCCCTGGTCGGCCTCGGCGATCAGCGGGCGACGTACGCCGCCGGACGCGCCACGCTCTGCGGCGGCCCAGACGACCTGGACCGCTTCGACCAGGTCTTCGAGGCCTTTTTCAACGCCCGGCACGGCCTGCCGCGGCCGACGGCCACCACGCGGGCCACGCCGATGACCTCGACCCTGCCGGCCTCCGATGCCCAGGCGGGCGAGGAGTCCGCGCCGGACGCGGTGGTCCGCGCGGCGGCCAGCTCCGCCGAGGTGCTCCGGCACCGCGACGTGGCGTCGCTCTCGGCCGCGGAGCGGCACCGGCTGGCCGGGATGTTCGCGACCATCGTCCCGCGGTCCCCGCTGCGTCGTACGTCGCGACACCGGAGGTGGCACCGCGGCGACCTCGACGCCTCCCGCACGCTGCGCGCCAGCCTGCGCCGGATGGGCGAGCCGGCCGAGATCGCCTGGCGCCGCCGCGGCACCCGCCCGCGCCGCGTCGTGCTGCTGGTCGACGTCTCCGGCTCGATGGGGGAGTACGCCGACGCGGTGCTGCGCCTGGCCCACCGGTTGACGACCGCGCTGCCGCGCGGGCAGGTCGAGACATTCACCGTCGGCACCCGGCTCACCCACATCACCCGCGCGCTGCGGCTGCGTGACGCCGACCGCGCCCTGGTCGCCGCCGGCGAGACCGTGCCCGACTGGTCGGGCGGCACCCGACTGGGCGAGACGCTACGGATCTTTTTGGACCGCTGGGGCCAACGCGGAATGGCACGGGGGGCCGTCGTCGTTGTCTTCAGCGACGGCTGGGAACGCGGCGAGAGTGCGTTGCTGGCCGAGCAGGTCGTCCGGCTGCGGCGCATCGCGCACCGGGTGGTCTGGGTCAACCCGCATCGAGGCAAGGATGGCTATGCGCCGGTCCAGCAGGGCATCGTCGCCGTACTGCCCCATGTGCACGACTTCGTCGCCGGCCACTCGCTCGCGACGTACGCCGAGGTGGCGCGGGTGATCGGCGATGCGTGAGGTGCTGCCCGAGCTGCTCGAGTGGTGGCGCGCGGGCGAGACGGTCGGCGTCGGCACCGTCGTGGCGACCTTCCAGTCCGCGCCGCGACCGCCGGGCGCCTCGATGCTCGTCGGCCCCGACGAGACCGCCGTCGGCTCGGTGTCCGGCGGGTGCGTCGAGGGGGCCGTCTACGAGCTGGCGCAGGAGGTCGTCGCCTCCGGCGAGCCCGTCCTCCAGCGGTACGGCGTGTCCGACGAGGACGCCTTCGCCGTCGGCCTGACCTGCGGCGGCATCCTCGACGTGTACGTCGAGAAGGTCTCCCGCGAGACCTTCCCCGACCTGGAGTCGGTCGCCGGCGACATCGACTCCGGCCGCCCGGTCGCCATCGCCACCGTCATCGAGCACCCCGACCCGGCCTGGCTCGGCCGCCGCCTGGTCGTGCGCCTCGACGACCCCACCTCCGGGATAGTCCCCGACGTTTCGGTTGCAAATGCGCCGGATCTGCAACCCAAACGTCGGGGACTATCGGGTCAGGGAGGATCCGGGTCGATCGGCTCGCCGCGCGCCGACGACGCCGTACGCGACGACGCGCTCGGGCTGCTCGCGAGCGGCACCAGCGCCACCCTCACCTACGGTCCCGACGGCGAACGACGGGGCGAGGGCATGCGGGTCTTCGTGTGGGCCTTCGCGCCCAAGCCCCGGATGCTGGTCTTCGGCGCCATCGACTTCGCCGCCGCGGTCGCCCGGGTCGGCAGCTTCCTCGGCTACCACGTGACGGTCTGCGACGCTCGGCCCGTCTTCGCGACCCACAGTCGCTTCCCCGACGCCGACGAGGTCGTCGTCGAGTGGCCGCACCGCTATCTCGAGGCCGAGCGCGACGCCGACCGGATCGACGAACGCACGGTCGTCACGGTGCTGACCCACGACCCCAAGTTCGACGTACCCCTGCTCGAGGTGGCGCTGCGGCTGAAGGAGGTCGCGTACGTCGGCGCGATGGGCTCGCGGCGTACCCACGAGGACCGGATCGCCCGCCTGAAGGAAGCCGGCGTCACCGGCGACGAGCTCCAGCGCCTCTCCAGCCCGATTGGGCTCGACCTCGGCGCGCGCACCCCCGAGGAGACCGCGGTCTCGATCGCCGCCGAGGTGATCGCCGGCCGCTGGGGTGGCTCCGGGCAGCGACTCGCGGGCCGCGACGGCCGGATCCACCACCCCGGCTGAGCAACCAGCCCCAGACAGGGCCCGCCCGTCCGGACGGACAGTGGCCGACCCGCGCTGACCTCGCCTAGTGTCGTGCGTCGGAGGTTGTTGACCGGTTGGCGTGCTCAGGGTGCGTGCATCGCAAGGCGCCGGGAGCGACGGCGCTGTTGGCCCATCACCGAGCGACGGCAACGCAGCGAGGTGTGTGCCATGTGTGCGCGAAGCGCACAGGAACTTCCGACACGCGGCACTAGCGTCGAGGTCAGACGAGACGGTGGGAGTGCTGACATGGGTGGCTGGTTCGAGACCGTGGCCGAGGCGCAGCGCCGGGCCAAGAAGCGCCTCCCCCCATCGGTGTACGGCGCGCTGCTCGCCGGCTCCGAGCGCGGCATCTCCTACGGCGACAACACCGCGGCGTTCGGCGAACTCGGCTTCGCGCCCCATGTGGCGGGCAACTCGCCGGAGCGTGACCTCGCCACCAGCGTGCTCGGGCAGGACATCTCGATGCCCGTGGTCATCTCGCCCACCGGCGTCCAGGCCGTCCATCCCGACGGCGAGGTGGCCGTGGCCCGCGCGGCCGCGGCGCGAGGGATCGCGATGGGCTCAGCTCGTTCGCCAGCAAGCCCCTGAGCGAGGTCGTCGAGGCCAACCCACAGACTTCTTCCAGACCTACTGGATGGGCGAACGCGACGACCTGAGTCGCCGTCTCGCCGCTGCTCGCGAGGCCAAGGCGGTCGGTCTGATCGCCACCCTCGACTGGTCGTTCTCCCACGGCCGCGACTGGGGCAGCCCCGCGATCCCGGAGAAGCTTGACCTCAAGGCGATGGCGTCCTTCGCCCCGGAGGTGCTCCGGAAGCCGCGCTGGCTGCTCGACTTCGCCCGCTCCGGCCGGCTGCCCGACCTGACGACGCCCAACCTGGCCGGTCCGGGGGAGCCGGCGCCGACCTTCTTCGGCGCCTACGGCACCTGGATGCAGACCCCGCCACCGAGCTGGGAGGACGTCGCGTGGCTGCGCGAGGAGTGGGGCGGACCGTTCCTGCTCAAGGGCGTGTGCCGCATCGACGACGCGCTGCGCGCCCGCGACGCCGGGGTCACCGCGATCTCGGTGTCCAACCATGGTGGCAACAACTTCGACGGCCGCCGGCCCCGATCCGGATGCTGCCCGGCATCGTCGACCGCGTGGGCGACGACCTGGAGGTGCTGCTCGACGGCGGAGTCCGCCGGGGCAGCGACGTGGTCAAGGCGGTCGCCCTCGGCGCCCGGGCGGTCCTGATCGGCCGCGCCTACCTCTGGGGGCTGGCCGCCAACGCCCAGGCGGGTGTCGAGAACGTCCTCGACATCCTGCGCGGCGGCATCGACTCGGCGTTGCTCGGCCTCGGGCACTCGTCGGTCCAGGACCTCACCCGCGACGACGTGCTGGTCCCCGAGGGCTTCACCCGCGAGCTCGGCGTACCGTCCTGACCATGCCGTCGTCCGTCACCCGGGTCGCCCTGGTCACCGGCGCCGGCCGAGGCATCGGTGCGGCGACGGTCCGGGCCCTCGCCGAGCGGGGGTACGGCGTCGTCGCGGTCGACGGCTGCTCCGGGGAGGACCACCGGTGGCCCGGGGTGGACTACCCGCTCGCCGTGCCAGCCAACCTCGAGCAGTTCGACCGGTACGACGACCGCGTGGTCGCCGTACGCACCGACGTGCGGCACCGGCAGGGGATGGAGGACGCCGCCCAGACTGCGCTCGAGTGCTGGGGACGCCTTCGATGCGGTGGTGGCCGCAGCCGCGGTCATCTCCGGCGGCCAGCTCCAGTGGGAGACGCCCATCGGCCACCTCGACACCCTGTGGGAGGGTCCGCAACGCCCCGGTGCCCCTGACGCTCTCGCCGACGCGGGTGGCGGCCCGGGCCCGTCCGGCGAGCGCCTGTGACGAAAGCCCCCTTGCCGGCCTCGGGAGACGGGACGCCGAGCACGGATGAGACCCGCCTGGAGTCGCGCGCGGCTGACCCTGCGCGGCGCGAGCCGGCCAGCTGTCGAGGGATCCCGGTCGCTGGTGCTCGTCCCGGTCGGGTCGCTGGAGCAGCACGGACCGCACCTGCCGCTCGGCACCGACACGATGGTGGCGGTCGCCTCGTGCCGCTGCGTGGCCGAGCGCCTGGCCGGGGAGGGAGTGTCGGTCTGGGTGGCGCCGGCCGTGGAGTACGGCGCGAGCGGCGAGCACGAGGATTTCCCCGGCACCATCTCGATCGGCCATCAGGCCCTGCGGCTGATGCTGGTCGAGCTCGGCCGGTCCGCGTGCCGCTGGGCCGGCGGCCTGATCTTCGTCAACGGCCACGGCGGCAACGACGAGACCGTGGCGGACGCTGTTCTCCAGCTCCGGGAGGAGGGTCGGGCGGTCGCCTGGACGTCCTGCGCGACGCCCGGTGGCGACGCGCATGCCGGCCGCGCCGAGACCTCGCTCCTGCTCGCCCTCGCCCCCGGGCTGGTGGACCTCGATGCGGCTGCGGCCGCGGAGACCGAGCCGATCGAGGAGCTGTTGCCTCGTCTGCGGCGACTCGGCGTTCGGGCCGTCTCACCCAACGGGGTGCTCGGCGACCCGACGGGGGCCTCGGCGGCCGAGGGGCGGTGGTTCCTCGCGCGGATCGCCGACCGCCTCCATGCCGAGCTCAGCGACATCGATGTCGACAGGCGCGGCCGCCTGGTCGCCGCGGCCCGGGTAGGAGCCCCGTGACCCCCGTCGCCGCGTTGCCCGCCGGGTTCCGGATCCGGCTCTCGCGGCATACCCGGGTCTGCGATGACGGCCGGACCCTCTCCGGGGGTCGTCGGTGCTCCGTCTGAGCGACGCCGCCGCGCGCCTGGTCGCGCGGGGATCGGTCACTGCGGGGCCTGGGCTGCCCGGGGCCGTGGCCCGGCTGCTGCTCGACCGCGGGCTGGCCGATCCCTGGTGGCCGCTGGCTCCGGATCCCGACCACGACGTGGACGACGTGACGGTCGTGGTGCCCGTGCGCGATCGTCCGGTTCAGCTCGCCCGGCTGCTCGCGTGCCTGCCCCGGCCGATGCCGGTGATCGTGGTGGACGACGGGTCGCTGGACCCCGAACGGCTGGCCGGCGTGGTGGCCACCGCTCCGGGTGCCCGGCTCGTCGTACATCGGGAGAACCGGGGGCCGGCCGCCGCCCGCAACACCGGTCTGGCGCACGTCCGCACACCGTACGTCGCGTTCTGCGACTCCGACGTCTCGCCGGTCGACGGCTGGCTGTCCCTGCTGCGCCGACACCTCGCCGACCCGAGGGTCGCCCTCGTCGCGCCGCGGATCGTCTCGGCGCAGACCGACGGGACGTGGATCGGGCGCTACGAGCAGACGAGGTCCTCGCTCGATCTCGGACCCGACCCCGCGACGGTCCAGATCCGGGGCCGCGTCTCCTACGTGCCATCCGCCTGCCTGCTGGCGAGGGTCGACGCGCTGGGTGAGGGGTTCGACGAGAGCCTGCGCAGCGGCGAGGACGTCGACCTGGTCTGGCGGCTGCTCGACGACGGTCACGTGGTGCGCTACGAGCCGGCGGCGATCGTCCACCACGACGTCCGGGTCGGGCTCCGTGCCTGGCTGGCCCGCAAAGCGTTCCACGGGACCTCGGCCGCGCCGTTGGCGGCGCGGCATCGCGGCGCCGTCGCCCCGCTGGCCCTGACCCCGTGGACCGCAGCACTCGCCGTCGCCATCCTCGCGCAGCGCCGCTGGTCGGTGCCGGTCGCTGCTGGTGCCGCCGCGGCCTCCACCGCGGCGACGGCACACCGGCTGCGCCGCTCGGATCACCCGCTCCGCCTCGCCTGCGTGCTGACCGCCCAGGGTGTCCTGGCGACGGCCTGGCAGACCTCGTCCGCCCTGACCCGCCACTACTGGCCGGCCGCCACGGCCGCCGCGGTGGTCTCGCCACGGGCCAGGCAGGCGCTGCTCGTCGCCGCTGTCGCCGAGGGCCTCGCCGACCGGCATCGCACCGGCTCGTCGCTCGACCCCCTCCGCTACGTCCTGGCCCACCGGCTCGACGACCTGGCCTACGGCACCGGTGTGTGGCTCGGCTGCGCACGGGCGCGCTCGGCCGCCGCCCTGGCCCCAGCCGTCACCGGTGTCCACCGTCGAACGGCGACCGCCGCCCAGGTGCCGCAGGTGCCGCCTGGCCGTCCGGTGACGTCGTTACGGGCCGTCGGCTAGCGTGATGGATGTGGCGAGCACCACACAGGACCTCGAGCAGCGTCGCCTCGAAGCGGCGCGCGCGTGGACCGCCTTCATCGAGCACGGCGACCGTGTCGAGCAGCTGGTGCGCCCCGAGATCCTGCGCAGCTGGCGCCGCTCCCAGCCGCACGTGTCGCGCGACGTGGCCCAGGCGCCGCTGACCGACGAGTCCGACGCCCGGGCGTTCTGGCACGACTCGCCGCTGCAGCGTGCGGTCGCCCGCGTCGAGTCCGACCTGCGTCGTACGGCGGAGGACGGCGACCTGGTGCTCGCCGTCACCGATGCCGAGACCCGCATCCTGTGGACGTACGGCGGGCGGGTCATGCGCCGCAAGGCCGAGTCGGTGAACTTCGTCCCGGCCGCCCGCTGGGACGACGAGAGCGTCGGCACCAACGCCCTCGACCTCGCCAACCGCAACGCCCGGCCGAGCATGGTCTTCAGCGCCGAGCACTACGCCTCGATCGTGCACAACTGGGTCTGCTGGGCGGCCCCCGTGCTCGACCCGGTCACCGGTCGCCAGCTGGGGGTGATCGACCTGTCCACCACCTGGGACCGCACCCACCCGATCGGCCTGGCCACGGCCCGGGTGCTGGCGCGGCTGATCGAGACCGCGATGCCGCACTCGAACGCCCACCCCGGGCTCGAGCAGGAGGCCGAGCCCGAAGTCCCCGGCCTCGCGCTGCGCTTGCTCGGCACCGCGCACGCGACGCTCGACGGGCAGCGGTTGTTGCTCAACCGGCGGCAGACGGAGGTGCTGGCGATCCTGGCCCTGCACCCGGACGGGCTCTCGCTCGAGCGCCTGCATGCGCTGGTCTACGGCGACAGCGCGGTCACCCACTCGACCCTCAAGGCCGAGGTCTCCCACCTCAGGTCGTCCCTCGGCGGTCAGCTGGCCTCGCGCCCCTATCGACTCACGCTGCCGGTCACCAGCGACATCGATGACGTCCTCGAACGCCTCCGCGCCGGCGACGTCACCGGCGCCGTGGCCCGGTACGGCGGCGACCTGCTGCCCGGTACCGACGCGCCGGCGCTGGTCGAGCTCGGGGAGTACGTCGCGGTCGCCATGCGTGAGGCGCTGCTGGCCGACCCCGAACCCGGCGCCGTGATCCGCTACAGCGAGCTCGCGCCGTACGACACCGAGGTGATCGAGGTCTGCCTGGCCCGCCTCGGTGACCGGCCGCACCCGGCCAGGCCGCTGCTCAAGG
The DNA here is from genome assembly GCA_050997635.1 of Nocardioides sp. Lineage (GTDB taxonomy): Bacteria > Actinomycetota > Actinomycetes > Propionibacteriales > Nocardioidaceae > Nocardioides. The sequence continues at coordinate 6,485 of JBPCQY010000026.1, read as the reverse complement.
GCCGCCTCGCGGCCGCCGGCACCTGACTCACGCCTCCACGATCGCGTCAGCAGCACGCTAGACGACGGGTCGTGTGCCCGGCCCCGCGGGCAAGGGGTCCGATGCAGCACACGAGGCGAAGGGTCTGGCCGGGGGACGTGGGCAACCTTTGGCCAACCGGGAGGGCCTAGCGTGACCCACACCACAGACACTTCTGCGCGCGAAAGGTAGGCGCTCGATGGCCACCATCAGTCTCACCGTCGACGGGGCCGCGGTCTCCGACGAGGTCGAACCCCGCATGCTCCTAGTGCAGTACCTCCGAGAGAAGCTCGGCAAGACCGGCACCGTGATCGGTTGCGACACCAGCAACTGCGGCGCGTGCACCGTCCACCTCGACGGTCGCAGTGTGAAGAGCTGCAACGTGCTGGCCGTGCAGGCCGACGGGCACGAGGTGACCACGATCGAGGGCCTCGCGCAGGACGGCCAGCTCCATCAGGTGCAGGAGTCGTTCCGCGAGTGCCACGGCCTCCAGTGCGGCTTCTGTACGCCGGGCATGATCATGCAGTCGGTCGACCTGCTCAACGAGAACCCGCACCCGACCGAGCAGGAGGTGCGGCTCGGCCTCGAGGGCAACCTGTGCCGCTGCACCGGCTACCACAACATCGTGCGCAGCGTGCTGCACGCGGCCGACCAGGGAGCGCAGTCATGACCGCCACCCAGGAGCGGCCCGCCGCCGAGATCGGCCAGGAGCGCCGCCGCAAGGAGGACCAGCGGCTGATCACCGGCCGCACCCGCTGGACCGACAACATCTCGCTCAACGCGATGCTCCACCTGGCCATGGTGCGCAGCCCCTACGCCCACGCCACCATCACCAGCATCGATGTCGCGGAGGCGGAGAAGTCGCCCAACGTCGTCGCCGTACTGACCGGCGCCGACCTGGCCGAGACCCAGGGCGTGTTGATCAACGCATGGGCGATCACCACCGACCAGGTCACTCCGACCCATCTCCCGGTCGCCGTCGACCGGGTCGCGTTCGCCGGCGAGATCGTCGCCGTGGTCGTGGCCCGCACGGCAGCCGAGGCCCGCGACGCCGCCGAGCTCGTCGATGTCGAGTACGACGAGCTGCCGGCCGCGCTCGACCTCAAGGAGTCGGCGGAGGACAAGGTGCTGGCGCACCCCGACCTCGGCACCAACAAGAGCGAGTTCTGGAGGTTCGACTCGGCCGAAGCAGGCCCCGGCGGCAACGTCGACGAGGCCATCGAGAAGGCGCGCGGCGACGGGATCGTGATCGAGCGCGAGTTCCGCCAGCAGCGTCTGATCCCCGCGTTCATGGAGCCCCGCTCCGTGGTGGTGGACCCCACCGGTGAGCAGATCACGATGTGGTCGGCCACCCAGATCCCGCACATCCTGCGGTTTGCGCTCGCGGCCACGACCGGCGTGCCGGAGTCGAAGATCCGCGTCATCGCCCCCGACGTGGGCGGCGGGTTCGGCGGCAAGCTGCAGACCACGCCCGAGGAGTGGGCCGTGTTCGCGATCGCCCGCCGGCTCGGACGCCCCGTCAAGTACACCGAGACCCGCAGCGAGAGCCTGATGGTCGGCCACCACGGGCGCGACCAGTGGCAGACGTTGACCCTGGCCGCCGACAAGGACGGCAGCGTGACCGGGCTCAAGGTGGAGCTGATCGCCGACCTCGGCTCGCACGTCGCCATCGTCGGGGGCGGGGTGCCGGTGCTGGGCGCGTTCATGTTCAACGCGATCTACAAGTTCCCGGCCTACCAGTTCAACTGCCAGACGGTGCTGACCAACAAGACCTGGACCGACGCCTACCGCGGTGCCGGCCGACCGGAGGCCACCTTCGGCATCGAGCGGATCATGGACGAGCTCGCCACCGAGCTCGGCATGGACCCGCTCGAGCTGCGCGAGAAGAACTGGATCAAGCACGAGGAGTTCCCGTTCACCACCGTCGCCGGGCTCGAGTACGACTCCGGCAACTACGAGGCCGCGACCGCGCGGGCCAAGGAGATGTTCGGGTACGACGAGCTGCGGGCCGAGCAGAAGCAGCGCCGCGAGTCGGGTGACAAGGTCCAGCTCGGCATCGGCGTCTCGACGTTCACCGAGATGTGCGGTCTCGCTCCGAGCCGCGTGCTCGGCAGCCTCAACTACGGCGCCGGTGGCTGGGAGCACGCCAGCATCCGGATGCTCGCGACCGGCAAGGTCGAGGTGGTGACCGGGACCAGTGCCCACGGCCAGGGACACGAGACGGCGTTCAGCCAGATCGTGGCCGACCGGCTCGGCGTACCGTTCGAGGACGTCGAGGTCCTGCACGGCGACACCCAGGTCTCCCACAAGGGCCTCGACACCTACGGCTCCCGCAGCCTGGTGGTGGGCGGCGAGGCCATCGTCAAGGCCGCCGACAAGGTGATCGAGAAGGCCAAGCCGCTCGCGGCGCACCTGCTCGAGGCCAACGTCGACGACATCGAGTTCGCCGAGGGCCGGTTCAGCGTCCGCGGCACCGACCAGGGCCTCGGCATCGCCGAGATCGCCGGCGCGACCTTCGCCTCGCACAACTATCCCGAGGGGATGGAGCCGGGGATCGACGCAGAGGCGACCTACGACCCGGTGAACTTCAACTTCCCCCACGGCACGCACCTGTGCGCAGTGGAGGTGGACACCGAGACCGGCCAGGTCACGATGCGCAAGTACGTTGCCTGCGACGACATCGGCAACATCATCAACCCGCTGATCGTGAGTGGTCAGGTGCACGGTGGACTGGTCCAGGGCATCTCGCAGGCGCTCTGGGAGGAGGCGGTGTACGACGACGCCGGGACGCTGGTGAGCGGCTCCTTCGTCGACTACCTGCTGCCGACCTCCGCCGACACCATCTCCTTCGAGCTCGACCACACGACGAGCCCGTCCACGACCAACTCGCTCGGGACCAAGGGCGTCGGCGAGGCCGGCACCATCGCCTCGACGCCGGCGGTCGTGAACTCGGTCCTCGACGCCATCCGGCACCTCGGCGTCACCGACATCGTGATGCCCTGCACGCCCGAGCGGGTCTGGAAGGCGATCAACTCCGTCGACCAGGGGGGAGCCGACGCCACCGAGGGCGCGGCGATGCCGCACTTCGACGAAGGAGAAGCAAACCAGCCCGGCGACGAGGCCGAACCCGGGGCCTCGACAGGCTCGACCAGCGATGGAGAAGGAGCGGGCCAGTGATCCCCGCCAAGTTCGACTACCTCGCGCCCACGAGCGTGGAGGATGCCCTGAGCGCGCTGTCCGAGCACGGCGACGACGCCAAGCTGATGGCGGGTGGCCAGAGCCTCCTGCCGGTGCTGCGGATGCGGCTCAACGCGCCCGAGGTCGTGATCGACCTCGGTCGCATCGACAGCCTGCGCGGCATCCGCGAGGACGGTGACGCCATCGTCATCGGCTCCCTCACCACCCACTCCGACGTCCTCACCGACGCGCTGGTCAACGAGCACGCGCTGTTGATCGCCAAGGCGGCGCAGGAGGTGGCCGACAACCAGGTCCGCCACCGCGGCACGTTCGGTGGGGCCCTGGCGCACGCCGATCCGGCCGGCGACCTCGGCGCGCCGGCGCTCGCGCTCGATGCGGAGTTCGTGATCGCCGGATCGGGCGGCACCCGCACGGTGGCCGCCGCCGACTTCTTCGTCGACCTGTTCGAGACCGCCATCGGCGAGGACGAGATCCTGACCGAGGTCCGCATCCCCAAGCACACCGGCTGGGGCGCCCACTACGAGAAGTTCGTGCGGGTTGCCCACCAGTGGCCGATCGTCGCGGTCGCCGCCACGGTGCACGCCGACGGCTCCACGATCAGCGAGGCGCGGATCGGACTGACCAACATGGGCTCCACGCCGATCCGGGCCACTGGCGTCGAGGAGGCCCTCGCCGGCGCGGATGCCACCGAGGACGGCGTACGGGCGGCGGCCGACAAGGCGGCCGAGGGAACCAACCCGCCCTCCGACCTCAACGGCGACGCCGACTACCGCAAGCACCTCGCAACCGTGCTCACCCGCCGGGCCGTGCTGAAGGCTGCTGGAGCCTGATGGATCTCGCACACCGCTTTACCGTCCCGGTCGGCATCGACTCGGCCTGGGCCGAGTTCCAGGACATCGCCTCGGTGGCCGAGTGCTTCCCGGGCGCCCAGGTCACCGGCGCCGACGGCGACACCTTCAGCGGCTCGGTCAAGGTCAAGCTCGGCCCCATCGCGCTGGTCTACAACGGCTCCGGCACGTTCACCGAGAAGGACGAGGCGGAGCACCGGTTCGTCGTCGACGCCAAGGGCAAGGACAAGCGCGGCAACGGTACGGCGGGCGCCAAGGTCACCCTCACCATGACCGCGGCCGGCTCCGACTCGACCGACGTCGAGGTGCTGACCGACCTCGCGGTCACGGGCAAGCCGGCCCAGTTCGGTCGCGGGGTCATGCAGGACGTCTCGGACAAGTTGCTCGGCCAGTTCGTCAGCTGCCTCGAGCAGCGGATGGGTCCGGCCGCGGACGGCGACGTGGCCGCCGCCGCGGCCCCGGTCGCCGACGTCACCCCGGAGCCCACTGCGACCCCGCAGGCCGCGACTCCGCCACCCGCGACCGCACCCCCCGCGGCCCGTCCGGCGGCTCCCCGGTCGGAACCGGAGGCGATCGACCTCGGCTCGACCGTGCTCCCGGTGCTGGTCAAGAACTACTGGAAGCCCGTGGGCGCTACGGCGGTCGTGGTCGTGGTGATCATCTGGCTGATCACCCGCTGATCACCCGGATTGGGGAACCTCGGGACGCGGAAGTCAAACTTCCCTCGATTCAGCTCGCTCCGGCGCGGCCGCCACCTACGATTCCCGCAACATTCGACCGCGGTATCGAAGGGCACGCAGGTTGACCGACATCACGGCCCCAGACGCGTCCTTCGACCGGTATGCCCGGATGGTGCGACGCTCGCTCGGCGTACCCGTCGCGCTGGTCTCGCTCGTCGAGGAGGGCCGTCAGGTCTTCCCGGGGGCCAGCGGGCTGCCCGAGCCCTTCCGGACCACGCGCGAGACGCCGTTGAGCCACTCGTTCTGCCAGTACGTCGTGGCCGACCAGCGACCGCTGGTCATCGGCGACGCGCGTCACGACGACCGGCTGATGGACAACCTGGCGATTCCCGATCTCGGGATCGTCGCGTACGCCGGGTGGCCGCTGACCGACCACGAGGGCATCGTCATCGGGTCGTTGTGCGCCATCGACACCGTGCCCCACGTCTGGACCGCCGAGGAGCTCGAGACGCTGGGTGACCTGGCGGCCGCCTGCTCGGGCGAGATCGCCCAGCGCGAGCTGCGCCACCTCTCCTACGAGCAGGCCGCCAGCTCGCGGCGGGCCTCGCGCCGCAGCCGGGTGCTGCTCTCGCTCAGCGAGGCGCTGTCGGAGACCCGCACCTATGCCGACATCGCCGAGGCGGTCGAGCGGGTCGCGACCGAGGAGCTGCACTGCCTGCGTGCGGGGCTGTGGCTGCGGGCCATCGCCGACCCGGCCCATATCAGCGAACCGACCACGCCGCCCACGGGCCAGGACGCCGAGACGCTGCGCCACGTCTCGGAGGCCACCCGCGAGTGGGACTCCACGCACCGCTTCGACGTACTGCCGCTCGACGAGACCAATCCGCTCGGCATGACGGTCCTCCTCGACCGGCCCCTGTTCCACGCCTCGCTCCGAGACGTGCTCGACGTGCACCCGCACCTCGCGGCCGCCTCCCAGCTCGGCCAGGGGCGTGCCTACGCGCCGCTCCGGGTCAACGACCAGGTGTACGGCGCCCTGGCGCTCGCCTGGGACAACGTCCGCGACTTCGTCAACGACGACCGGGCCACCGTGACCGCGCTCGCGTCGTACGCAGCCCAGGCGCTGCAGCGGGCGACCCTGCTGCAGGAGCGCGTCGACGCGGCCGCGACCCTGCAGAACGCCATGCTCGCCCGGCTGCCGCGGCCCGACGGCCTGACCCTGGCCGCGCGCTACCGCCCGGCCGCGACCCGCAACCGCGTCGGCGGCGACTGGTACGACGCGTCGGTGATGGCCGACGGGCGCACCAGCCTGACCGTCGGCGACGTGGTCGGGCACGACCTGACCGCGGCGGCCAACATGGGTCGCCTGCAGAATATGCTCTGCGCGCTGTCGTGGGCGAACCCCGGGGCGCCGCCCTCCGACGTCGTCGGCCAGCTCGACCTGGCCTGTCGCGACCTCGGCCACGACCACCTGGCGACCCTGCTGCACGCGCGGCTCGAGCGGGAGACCGCCGGCCACGTCCTGCACTGGACCAGCGCCGGCCACCTGCCGCCGCTGCTCGTGCACCCCAACGGCGCGACCGAGCCGATCGAGGGGACCTCTGACCTGATGCTCGGCGTCGACCCGGAACGGCGCCGGTCCGACCAACACCCCCCACTGCCGGCCGGGGCCACAGTGCTGTTCTTTCCCGACGGCCTCGTCGAGAGGAGGGGCGGGGAACTCGACAAGGGTCTGCGCCCC
>JBPCQY010000214.1:0-34601 GCA_050997635.1 Nocardioides sp. | reverse complement strand
GCGTCCACCTGGCTCAGGTCCGCGGCCGGCGCGTCCGCCGTGCGGGGTACGACGATCGCCAGGGCCGCGAGCCCCGCCACGATCATCGCCGGCAGCGCGATCTTCTCGACGCGCGACCACGACAGCGGCCCCGGGAGGAATCGCTGCACCTCCTGGGCCAGGAGTGGCACCGCCATCATTGCGGCCACCGGGTCCGTGCGCGCGCTGTAGAGCGCGGCGGCGCACGCCGTGAGGACCAGCAGGATCTGGGTCCACGAACGCGGGGCTGGGCTGCGGAACAGGGCCACCACGAGCAGCCCGAGCAGCACCGCGAGCAGCGCCTTGTCCGGTTCGGCGAAGTTGGGCGACTGCCACTCGGAGAAGTACTTGGTGCGACCGCTCACCACGACCACCGCGCCGTAGAGCGCCGGCCCGACCGGGGTCACCGCAGCGGCGACCGCCGACCCCAACGGCACGGCCGCCAGCTGCAGCAGCCGCCGGCTCGGCTGGGCCCGGTCGAGGGTGAGGCCGGCGAGGGCGGCGACGCCGATGATGATGCCGACCGGCCACATGCCGTGCAGCAGCGCCCACAGCCAGGTCAGGGGGATCAGCCACCAGCGGGGACGGCCGTCGTCGCGGGTACGCAGCCAGGCGGCCGTGGTCAGCGCGATCAGCGCGTAGCTGAGCACCTGTGGTCGCATCGAGATGCCCGCCGAGGACGCGAGCAGCGCCACGCCGACGATCGCGGCTGCCGCGAACGGTTCGGCCCAGCGCCGCGCCGCGACGTACAGGCACATGGCCAGCACCAGGAACTGCAGGCCGGAGAGCCAGGCGACGCCGGCCAGCCCGAACCAGTCCTCGACCTTCGCCATCACCACCTCGGACAGCCACTGGGTCGGCACCCACTCGCGGGTGGCGAACGAGCTGACGCTGCCCGGGTGTCGGATGGACCAGCCGTGCAGGAACTCCTGGCCGAAGCGCAGGTGGAAGTAGGTGTCGGTGTTGGAGAGTGGCAACGCAGCGTTGACCACGAGCGTCGCCACGATGGAGACCAGGATCAGCACCGCCACCGTGAACCGCAGCCGGGCGAACGGGCCGCCCTGGGTCGAGGTCACGTCCGGGAGGCTACTTCGCCGTGACCAGCCACGTGTACGCGACGAGCCGAGGCCGGAGCCCTCATGGAGTCCCGAGGCCCGGGAGGGTCAGTCGATGCCGAGGGCGAAGGCCGACTCGAGGTCGTGGCGGGAGTAGGCCCGGAAGGCGATGTGGGTCTCGGTCTCGGTCACCCCGGCGACCTTGTTGAGCCGGTCGGCGACCACCTCGGCGACCTGGTCGTGGTCGCGCACCCGCACCAGCGCGATCAGGTCGATCTGACCCGTCACGGAGTAGACCTCGCTGACCCCGTCGAGCTCGGCGATGCCCTCGGCCACCTCGGGAATCCGGGCGACGTCGGCCTTCACGAACACGATGGCGGTGATCACAGAGCGACCCTAACGCGTGTGGCTACCGCACGGGCCGATGGACCGGCGAGAGACCGCGCCGGTCGTCGAACGGCACCAGGCTCAGCCGCGACTGGTTCACGGCGTCATGGAGCGCGAGGTGGCGGGTCGCGCCGGCCACCGGGCAGACCCAGGTGCCGTCGACCTCGATCAGCCGGATGCCCGGAGACTCAAGCCAGCGCAGCAGCTTCTCGGACTCCTCGGCGGTCGCCGCCGGCACCGGTCCGGGGCCGCCCGAGACCGTCTCGGAGCCGGCGCGCAGCTCCCGGACGAACTGGTGGGCGTCGGTGCCCGGCGGGATCACGCCCGCTCCCGCCAGCCGCCCGAACCGGACGACGTGAACAGCCCAGCGGCCGTCGTCCTCGCGTCGGGCCGCCACCACCTCGGGACAACGGCTCAGGGCCGAGAGCCGTTGGGTGCGGGCCGCCGCGCGCACGAACGCCGCGAGCCGGTCGCGGTGGACGCCGGCCTCCTCGTAGCGCTCGTCGGCCGCCAGGGCGGCCATCTTGTGGTTGATGGCCTCGACGACGTCGTCGGGGTTGCGCAACAGGTTGTCGCGCAGCTGGCGCACCACCGCGGCGTACGTCGTGGTGTCGACGCTGCCGTCGCACGGTGAGAGGCACCGGCCCATCTCGGCCAGCACGCACGGCGACTTCGCGGGCTCGCGGGCCAGCCGCTCGGAGCACTGCCGCACGGGGAACGTGTCGTGGAGCGCGGCCAGGCACTTCTCGGCCGTACGCCGGCGCGCGAACGGCCCGAGGTAGTCGGCGTCGTCGTCGGCGAGCTTGCGCACCAGCGAGAGCCGCGGCCACGCCTCGCGGGTCAGCTTGATCCAGGTGACCTTGTGGGGGTTGCGCGAACGGCGGTTGTAGCGCGGGGAGTGCTCGGCGATCAGGCGCAGCTCACGCACCTCGGCCTCGAGCGGGGTCGCACACTCGATGGCCGACACCTCGGTGGCGATCCCGACCATCTCGCCGATGCGGGTGCGGGTCTCGGACGAGGTGAAGTAGGAGCGCACCCGGGTGCGCAGGTCGCGGGAGGTGCCGACGTAGAGCACCCGGGCCTGGTCGTCGCGGAACAGATAGACCCCGGGCGCGTGGGGCAGACCCTCGGCCAGGTGCCGCTTGCGGCGCTGGTCGGTGCTGACCCGGGCGCTGAAGGTCTGCAGCTCCTCGAGGGTCTGCACCCCCAGGCCGCCGAGCCGCTCGAGCAGGCCGTGCAGCACGTCGACCGTGGCCCGCGCGTCGGACAGGGCCCGGTGGTCGGGCGTCGTGGTCGCGTTGAAGACCCGGGCCAGCGACGAGAGCTTGCAGTTGGGGGCGTCGTCGCGGGTGATCACCCGGCGGGCGAGCCTGGCGGTGTCGAGCACCTCGAAGGCCGGCCAGGCGCGGCCCTGACGGGCGTTGAAGTGTTTGAGGAAGCCGACGTCGAACGGCGCGTTGTGGGCGACCAGCACGCAGCCGGCCGCGAACTCCAGGAACGCCGGCAGCGCCGACTCGACGGGCGGGGAGTCTCGGACCATCGAGTTGGTGATGCCGGTGAGCACGGCGATGAAGGCGGGGATCTCGGTGTGCGGGTTGACCAGCGTCTGGAACTCACCGAGGATCTCGCCGCCGCGCACCTTGACCGCGCCGATCTCGGTGATCATCGAGCCACCCTCGGCGGACCCCCCGGTGGTCTCCAGATCGACCACGCAGAACGTCAGGTCGCGCAGCGGGCGGCCGAGCTCGTCGAAGCTGCGCTGGGCCTCCCACCTGGCGGCCCAGCGCGACCCGCGCACGGCCTGGGCGGGCGCGGGGTCGAGCGGTCGAGCGGGTTCCATGTCTGCGACCGTAGATCGACCCGCCGACAATCCACCGGCGCCGCGCGGTCCGCACGCCTACCCTTGGAGGCAGCACCCGGAGAGGAACCGCCGTGACCGAGCAGATCCAGCAGCCCGACGCCGCCACGCGCTGGCGCTGCGGCGGCTGCGGCAACCTGACCCGGTTCGACGTGACCAGCACCCGCCGCGCCACCGAGTTCTGGCACTTCGACCTCGCGGGCGACCACAGCGTCGAGGAGTCCGCGCTGCTCGCGGCCGAGCTCGAGTCCGTCACCTGCCGGTGGTGCGGGCGTTCCGACACCGTCGAGCTGGTGCCTCGCGCCGAGGGCGACTGAGGCAGGGGCCATGGCCGAGGAGTCCTTCGAGCTGGCGGGCCTGCCCGACGCCGTACGCCTGCGGGTGCTGGCGATCGCGGCCGACATGCTGCCGCTGGCCACGTCGCTGCCGGCGCCCCTGAAGCGGGTGGCCGACTTCGCACCCGCGCGTCGCGCCCGCGCGGGTGGGGCAGCCCTGGCGGTCGGGCTGGGCGACGACGAGCTGCGCGAGCGGCTCGGCGTGCAGGTCGCCGCGAACGCCGCACGCTTCGGTGAGGACCCCGTCACCCTGGCCGCGGTCGCCTGGCTGTCGCGGCCCGACGGCTGGGTCGAGGCGGTCGAGGGCGTCGTACGACGCGCCGACGAGGCCAGCGCGGCCGACCACGACGCCCTGCGCGAGCAGGACCTGCAGCACGCTGTCGACCAGGCGGTACGGGAGGCGCGGGTGCGGGCGCGTCAGGAGCTCGCCGAGTTCCGCACCGAGAACGCCACCCTGCGCCGGCGGCTCGGAGAGGCGCGCGCGGCCCAGCGTTCGGCGGAGGCGACCGCGGCCCAGGGGTTCGCCGCCGCCGAGCAGGCCGAGAAGCGGGCCGAGGCGGCCGAGGTCGCCAACGACAAGGAGGTACGCCGGCTCCGGGGCCGCATCGAGGCGCTTGAGGCCGACGTCACCACCCGTCGTCGTACCGGCCGGAGCGAACGCGACGAGGCCACCATCCGGGCCCGCCTGCTGCTCGACACCGTGGTCGACGCGGCCTCGGGGCTGCGCCGCGAGCTCGGGCTGCCGGCCGTGACCGGGTCGCCGGCCGACCGGGTCGAGGCCGAGGTGGCGGCGGCCGACGACCGCGCCACGGTCGAGGCCGTCTCGGGTCGCTCCGCCGGCGCGGTGCTGGAGACGCTGCTCTCGATGCCGCGGGCCCGCCTGGTCGTCGACGGCTACAACGTCACCAAGACCGCCTGGCCGGAGGCCACGCTCGAGACCCAGCGTCAGCGCCTGCTGTCCGGGCTGGCGGCGCTGGTGGCCCGCACGGGCGTGGACGCACTCGTCGTCTTCGACGGGGGAGCGGCCAGCTCACGGCCCGTCGTCCAGGCACCCCGCGGTGTCAAGGTGCTCTTCTCGCCGTACGGCGTGATCGCCGACGAGGTGATCGGTGACCTGGTCGAGGCCGAGCCCGCCGGGCGGGTGGTCGTCGTGGTGAGCAGCGACCGCGAGGTCGCCGCTCATGCGGCGGGCACCGGTGCGCGCGCGGTTGCGGCGGAGGCGTTGCTCGGGCTGCTGAGCCGTTCCTGACCGCTCGGCACAGCTCGATCGCCAGCTCTGTCGGCGGTGGGTGCGATCGTCTGGTTCATGACGACGAGGATCGACTGCGACACCTGCCAGGTGCGGGGGCCGGCCTGCCACGACTGCGTGGTCACGGTGCTGCTCGGCCCACCGCCCGAGCTGAGCCTGGGCGACGACGAGTGCCGCGCGCTGAGCGTGCTGGCTGAGGGCGGGCTGGTGCCACCACTGCGCCTGGTGACCCCGGTGGAGGGGCCCGTCGTGGAGTCCGCCTGAGGTGACGGGAGGGGCTGGTGTGACGGGTGTCACCGACCCGCACCGATCGTGCCGCGCAACACTCTCCACAGGTCCGGTGGAAAGTTGGACCGTCTCCGCGCTCGCGGTTAGGGTGGTGCGCTCAGGGGCTCGTGAGAGTGGACCGACCGGTCCGCGCGGGCCCCGCGCCGAATCGGTCCGTTGGGACCGAACCGGGGAACCAACCCACACCTGGGGTGAATCCCTCTTGAGAAGGCCACGCACCTGTGGTCGAGGAGAGGGGGTAGGGCACGTCGGCCCGAACCCGTCAGCTCACCTGGTAGGCGTTCGACAACAAGGGAGACCGACCGCGTGCTCAACGGCCGGAACCGCATCATCACGGCATGCCTCGCCGTCGTCATCGCCGCCTCCGTCGGCTCCATCCCCGGTAGCCCCGCTGAGGCCAAACCGAGCATCAAGAACACCGCCGCGCGGGTCGATGCTCTCTACCACCAGGCCGAACGCGCCTCCGAGCACTACAACGCCGCGAAGGTCCAGGTCGCGTCGTTGCAAAAGGACGTCCGCGCCCTCCGGGCCGACCAGGCCCGCCAGGACAGGGTCGTCGCGGCCGCCCGCCGCGACGTGCAGGACAACATCGTGCGCCAGTACGAAGGCCAGTCGCTCTCGGCCGTCGGCCAGATCGTGGTCTCCAAGGATCCCAGCGCGTTCGTCTCCCAGTTGAGCACCATGTCGGCCTTCAACGACTTCCAGTCGAAGCTCTACAGCGACTACCAGAGCCAGCTCAAGGCCCTCGACATCCGTCGCGAGGCCACCCAGAAGCAGCTCGACAAGGTGGCCGCCCTCAAGGCCGGCCTGGCCAAGGACAAGGCCACCATCGACAGCAAGCTCGCCGACGCGAAGGGCGTGCTCTCCAAGCTCAAGGCCGACCAACGTGCCGCGGTCATCGCCTCGAGGAGCAGCACCGTGCGCTCCACGCCCACGGCGAGCACCAGCTCCAGCTCCAGCACCAGTTCCAGCTCCAGCTCCAGCACCGGCTCCAGCACCAGCACCAGCACCAGCACCAGCGCGCCTCCGGCCTCCGGCCGGGCCGCCATCGCGGTCCGCTACGCGATGGCCCAGGTCGGCAAGTCCTACGTCTACGGTGCGGCCGGCCCGAGCGCGTACGACTGTTCGGGACTGACCATGCGCGCCTGGGGCGCCGCCGGCGTCGGGCTGGCGCACTCATCCGCCGTCCAGTACGGCGAAGGCACGCACATCTCGCCGAGCCAGCTCCAACCGGGCGACCTGGTGTTCTACTACTCGCCGATCAGCCACGTCGACATGTACATCGGCAACGGCATGGTAGTAGGGGCGCAGAACCCCTCAGATGGCATTCGCGTGGTCCCGCTCTACTCGATGCCGTTCGCCGGTGCGGTTCGCCCTGGCTGATCCCCGACCCACGAAGGCCGGTCGTCCACGGTGGTGGATGGCCGGCCTTTCGCTGTTCCTCGTCGCGGTCGTGGCGACCGCAGCGTGGCTGGCCCTGCGCGAGAGCACCTACGTCGCGCCCGACCGGAAACCCGGCGTGGCGAGCGCCGACGAGGGCGGCGGCGCCCGGGCGCTGGCCGACCTGACCCGGGCCGTCCGGCGCGGCAGCCCCGCCTCGGCCTCCGCGCTGGGAGGCGACCAGCACCTGCTCCGCGGGGTGGTCGCCAACGCCCGGGCGCTGCACGTCGAGGACTTCTCGCTGCGCTACGTCGACGAGGCGGGTGCCGTCGACGCCGACGGCACCTGGCCGGCGTACGTCGAGGCGGGCTGGCGCTTCGCCGGCTTCGACGGCCGCGCCGTGCACCTGGAGCTGCGCGTCACGTTCACCCGGTCGGGTCAGCGGGTCGGCATCGGTGCGATCGGCGGCGGCGACCGTCGCTCGCCCCTGTGGTTGACCGGCCCCCTGCAGGTACGGCGCACCCCGACGACGCTGGTCCTCGTGGACGGCAGCGCCCGCGAGGCCGACCGGTACGCCGCCCTCGCCCGCACGGCCGTCCCGCAGGTGCAGCAGGTGCTGCCGGCCTGGCGCGGCGGGCTGGTGCTGGAGGTGCCCGGGTCGGCGGCCGGCCTGCGGCGCGAGCTCGCGGCCGACCCCGACACCTACTCCGACATCGCGGCGGTCACCACGACCGTGGACGGGAGCACCTCGCGCACGGCACCGGTGCACGTCTTCGTCAATCCCGAAGTCGCCGCCGGCCTCCGCCGCACCGGAGCCCAGGTCGTGGTGACCCACGAGGCGACCCACGTCGCGGTCGGTGCCGCCACCAGCACGATGGCTCCGTGGCTGCTGGAGGGTTTCGCCGACTACGTCGCGCTGCGCGAGGTGCGGCTGCCGCTGACCACGACCGCGGCCCACATCATCGCCGACGTACGGCACGGTGGCGCGCCCCACCACCTGCCCGGCACCGGTGCGTTCGGCACGTCGGCGCGGCACCTGGAGGCGACGTACGAGAGTGCGTGGCTGGCCTGTCGGCTGCTGGCCCAGCGTGGGGGCGCGGACGCCCTGGTGCGGGCCTACCGCGCGGTCGATGCCGGTGCGCCGCTCGGCCCGACCCTCGAGCGAGACCTCGGGCTGAGTGAGCCGCAGCTGACCCGGCAGTGGCGGACCCTGCTGACCCGGCTGGCCACCTGACACACGTGGCCTCCTGACAGACTGAGCGCCGTGAGGAGCGAGCGCGGCTGGGCCCTGGCCACGACCCTGGTCGGTGCCGTCGTCTTCGTGGCCCTGGCGGCGTGGTGGATCCCGTGGCACCCGGTGCCGGGCGGGCCCGTCGTCGCCACCGATCCGCACACCGTGTTCACCGACGCCCAGATCGCGCGTGCGGGGGCCTATTCGACCACCGCGCGGCTGCTGGGCTACGCCTCGCTGCTGGTCGGGCTCGTGGTGGCCGCCCTGTTCGGCTTCTCGCGGGTGGGTCGACGGCTGGTCGAGCGGCTGCCCGGCCCGTGGGTCGTGCGGGCCCTGCTCGCGGTCCTCGTGCTCGCCGTCATCGGCCGGCTGGTCACCCTGCCCTTCGCGATGATCTCGCACCACCGCGCCGTGCACTACGGGCTCTCCACGCAGGGCTGGAGCGACTGGTTCGCCGACCAGGGGCGCGGCCTGGGCGTCTCGGTGGTGGTGTCGTGGCTGCTGGTCGTGGTGCTGGTTGCCTGTGCCCGCCGCTGGCGACGGGCCTGGCCGGTCATCGCCGGCGGTCTCCTGGGTGCGCTGGTGCTGCTCGGCTCGTTCGTCTACCCCGTGCTGGTCGAGCCGCTGTTCAACCACTTCACGCCGCTGCCCGACGGGTCGCTGCGCTCCCAGATCCTGCGGCTGGCCGACCAGGAGCACGTGCACGTCGACGACGTGCTGGTCGCCGACGCCTCCCGCCGTACGACGACGCTCAACGCCTACGTGTCCGGCTACGCAAGCACCCGGCGGGTGGTGCTCTACGACACCGTCGTGGACGACCTCCCGCGGGCCGAGATCCTGTCGGTGGTGGCCCACGAGCTCGCGCACGCCCACCACGACGACGTGCTGACGGGTTCGGTGCTCGGAGCCGTCGGCACCTGGACCAGCGTCGGCCTGCTGGGCCTCGCCGTCGGCGCCGTACGACGCCGGCCGGGTGAGCTGGCCGACCCGGCGATCATCCCGTTGGTGCTGGCGCTGGTGGCGATCGGGACGCTGGCCTCGAGTCCGGTGAACAACGGTCTGACCCGGCAGATCGAGACCCGGGCCGACGTGGACGCGCTGGAGACCACCGGCAATGCCGCGGCGTTCGAGAGGCTGCAGCAGCAGCTGGCGCTGCGCTCGCTCGGTGATCCGACCCCACCGGCGGTGTCACAGTGGTGGTTCGGGTCGCATCCGACCTCGCTGCAGCGGATCGCGATCGCGCGTCGGATCGGGCAGGAGGGCCAGGCTCAGCAGGTGACCTGATGGACCTGGGCGACGACGGCGGTGCAGGTGCTGCCGAACAGGCTGTCCCGGACGACCCCGCCGAAGGCGAAGACCACCAGCGCGATGACGGCGGCGATGCCGGTGATGAGCAGCCCGTACTCGACGGCGGAGGCGCCGCGTTGATCGCGGGCCCGTGAGTTGTCGGTCATCGTGACCACCTTCGTCGTGGAGGAGAGCGAGCTTCGGAAAATTCCGTGGCCGCGGACCCACGAGGGACCGCGGCCACAGGAGGCTTCAGCCGGAGATCAGGGGCAGCCACCGGCCTGGACCGCGTTGCAGGTGTTGGTGAAGATGCCGCTGATCACGTTGCCGAAGGCAAACACGACGGCCACGATCAGGGCCGCGATGCCGGCGATGAGCAGGCCGTACTCCACGGCCGAGGCGCCGCGCTCGTCCATCTTGGCGATCCGGGCGTTGAGCAGGATGCGGAGGTAGTCCACCATTTGAGTTTCTCCTTGGTCAGGTTCTTCGAGTCGTTGAAGGCGGGCAGCCTCCCGGGACAGAAGTGTTCCCGATCACGTCGAAACTGACGGTAGGAAATCGGCCGAATGCGGGTAGTCACTTCGGACTATTCCTGAGGGTCCCGAGATGGCCCGGATGACCAGTGGAGACTGGGGTTTCGGACCCCGAACGGGCGGGTCAGCCTGGGGGGCGCTGGACGCTGGAGAGCAGGCCGATCCGCATCGCGGTGACCAGCGCCTGCGCGCGGTTGTTGGCGCCGAGCTTCTGGTAGATCCTCGCGATGTGGGCCTTCACGGTCGACTCGCTCATGAACAGCGTCTGCGCGATCGCGGCGGCACCCAGGCCGTCGGCGAGCAGGAGCAGGACGTCGTGCTCGCGCACCGAGAGCCGCGTCGACTCGGCCGAGATGCGGCGCATCATCGCGCCCGCCAGGCCCGCGCAGAGGAACGAGCGCGGCGAGACGGCGGCGTGCTGCGCGGCCCGCACCACCTCGGACGACGGTGCGTCCTTGCCGACGAAGGCCGAGGCCCCGGCCTCCATGGCCGCGAAGATCTGGTCGTCGCCGGAGTGCATTGTGACCACGACCAGGCCGGCCTCGTCGTTGCTGCGCCGGATGGTGCGCACGATGTCGAGGCCGGTGCCGTCGGGGAGCTGGAGGTCGGTCACGACCACGTCGGGCAGGGTCGCGTCGTAGCGGCCCAGGGCCTCTACGACGCTGCCGGCCGCACCGACCACCGTCGCCCCCTCGGTGCGCTCGAAGGCTCCGGTGAGGCCCTGCCGGACCAGCTCGTGGTCGTCCACGATCAGCACGCGCAGGGGTCTGGTCTCGTTCATGCCGGAAGCGTGTCGGGTTCGGCCGAGGTCTGCGACAGGGACACGCCGTGGTTGAGCCGGACGGCGACGACGGTGCCCCGCGGCAGGCGCGGGCCGATGCTCAGCTCGGCGTCGACCAGGTGGGCGCGCTCGTGCATGATCTCGATCCCGTGAGAGTCCTCGCGGCCCGGCTGGAGGCCGCCACCGTCGTCGGCGACGGTGATCTCGGCGTACGGCGGGGCCACGGTGCAGCGCACCTCGACGGCCGAGGCGCGGGCGTGTCGCACGGCGTTGTTCATGGCCTCCTGGGTGATCCGCAGCAGCTCGGACTCGACCTCCGGACGCAGCCGCGTCGTGCCCTCCTCGAGGGTGACGTGGATGGTCAGGCCGGAGCTGGCGCTCAGGTGTCGGGCGAGCGCTCCGATCGCGGTGCCGAGCGACTGGTTCTCCCCGATGTCGGTGCGCAGGGTCTGCACCGAGCGGCGCACCTCGCCGACCACGGCGGTCAGCCGGTGGCGCAGCCAGGCGAGCTGGTCGGCCTGCTGGTGGGGCTTGGCTGCCTGGATCTCGTCGACGAGGTAGCCCAGCGAGGCGATCTCCTGCGCGACGCCGTCGTGCATCTCGCGGGCGAGCCGGTGCCGTTCGGTCGTGGTGGCGGCGTCGCGGAAGGCGGCGAACAGCAAGGCGGTGTCGAGGCGGACGGCGGCCGGCTCGAGCTGGCGGTTCAGGGCCGCGAGCGTCGGGGCGAGGCCGATCTCACTGGGATCGAGCCCGGGGGACAGGATGCCGGAGACGACGGCGACGCGCGCGAGGTCGGTGGTGAGTGCGAAGGCGAAGCAATGGCCGTCGACCCGCACTCCGCCGGAGACCCAGCATTCCCGCGCGAGGGCCGCACGGGTGGCCTCCGCGCCGGAGCCGGGCTGGGTGCCCGCGACGACCGGGGCGAGCAGGGGAGTGAGCTCCAGCCCGACCGGCACGTCGATGGCCAGCGAGACCGAGGGGAGCACGTCCTGCACCGAGCTCGCGATGCCACCGGCCAGCGCCACCGGGTCGAGGCCGGAGCTCAGCCCGCCGGACAGGTCGATCAACTCACGGATCAGCGCCTGGGCGGTGCGGTAGGCACGCAGGGGGTCGGGGTTGGCGGTGAGGTTGGCGTGCAGGAAGCTCGCGATCAGGCCGAGACCCAGACCGACCACCGACCAGGTGAATGCACTGAGCGCCTGCTCCTGGTCGAGGTTGTGCGCGCTCAGCACGAAGACGGCGAGCTCGGCCGCCAAGGACACGGCGACCCCGCGCCCGCCTCGCTTGAGCCCGGCGACGAACGGCGGCACCGCCATCGCCCCGAGCACGGCGAGCATCCGGTGTGCGGACAGGCCGGCGGCAGCGCCGATGCTGGCGGACTCGAGGACCAGCAGCATCATCACTGGCACGTTGAGGCGTTCGCCGGCCATCGCGGCGAGCCAGACGCTCGTGACGGTTAGCAAAGCGAGCAGCAGGGTGCGTTCGTGGGCCAGCAGGATCGGGACCGCGATGACGATGAGGGCGAAGCACCGAGCCCCGACCGCCAACCAGGCGGCCTGGCGGTCGATGCCTCCCCAGCTCATCAGCTGCAGCTCACTTCGCGAAGCTGTCCATGATGTGGATGGCCGCCGGTCCCATGACCGCGATGAACAGGGTCGGGAGGATGCAGAAGATCAGCGGGACCGTGATCTTCACGGGGACCTGCTGGGCCTTCTCCTCGGCTCGCTGACGGCGTTTGGTGCGCATTTCATGGGACTGTACGCGCAGCACCTGCGCAATGGGGATGCCGAACGCGTCGGCCTGCACCATGGCGCTGACGAAGCTGCGCACGTCGGTGACGTTGGTGCGGTCGGCCAGGCCACGCAGGGCCGCCGACCGCCCCATGCCGATCTGCATCTCGCGCAGCACCCGGGAGACCTCCTCGGCGAGGGGTCCGTCGGTGTTGCGGGCCACCTGCTGGAGGGCCGCGTCGAAGCCGAGACCCGACTCCACGCTGATGGTGAGCAGGTCGACCGCGTCGGGCAGGCCCCGCTGGAGCTGGGCGGCCCGGTCATAGCTCTTCTGGTAGAGGTAGAGGTTCGGGGAGAAGAAGCCGACCAGTGTGCCCCCGAGGACCAGGACGATGCGCAGCGTGAAGCCGGTGCCCATCGCGCCGGTGAGCACGAGGGAGATGAAGAACATCGAGATCGCGCCGATCACCTTGCCGGAGGTGACCCGGTCGACGGTCCACCCGGGCGGGTTGCCGGCGAGGTCGAGCTTGTGACGGATCCGGTCGGCCGTGTCGGCGCCCGACAGCCGGCGCCCGACCATGAGCGCGCGCGCCTGGAAGGGCGCCATGACCCGGTCACTGAAAGGCCGGTCGATCTCCTTGGTCAGCTCGCGGGGCGCGCCGCTCATCGCCTCGAGCAGCTCGACGGAGCGGGTCACCCCGGTCGCGTCGGAGGCGCCGCCCAGGGCCGAGCCGACCAGGCCCAGCGCGACGAACACCAGCGCCACGCCGAGGATGAAGAGGAGCAGCATCTCAGACCTCGACCTTCACCAGACGGCTCATCCAGAACACGCCGACGCTGAGCAGCATCGCGCCGCCGATGAGCATCAGCCAACCGAGCGGGCGCGTGAACAACACCATCACGTAGTCGCGGTTGGCGACCAGCAGGTAGAGCATGAACGCGGGCGGGAGGCCCCCCAGCACGTACGCCGACAGCTTGCCCTCGGCCGCGAGCGCGGCGACCTGGCGGCGGATGTACTCCCGCTCGCGCATGGTCGCGGCCACCGTGTCGAGCAGCTCGGCCAGGTTGCCGCCGACCTGACGCTGGATGTTGATCGCCATCACCGTCCAGGCGAAGTCCTTGCTCTCGAACCGCTCGGCGATGCCGGACAGCGAGGTCTCCAGGGTCACCCCGAGCCGGGTTTCCATCAGCACCCGGCGGAACTCCGAGGAGATGGGCTCGACCCCCTCGCGGACGATCGTGTCAACGGACTGGGCCAGCGAGAGCCCCGCGGACAGCGACCCGGACATCAGGGAGAGGGTGTCGGGCAGGGCGGCGTTGAACGCCTTGCGGCGACGACCACGCCGGAACCCGAGGTAGAACCGCGGCCCGAACAGGCCGAGAGCCATGAAGATGAGCCCGATGACCAGGTTGCCGTGACCGATCATCAGGCCCAGCAGGCCGGCGCCGACGAAGATCGCGCTGTGCAGCAGCAGCCACTCGGGAGCCTTGAGATTGCTGCCGGCCTCGTCGAGGCGGTGCGCGATCCGGACCTCGAGGCCCTTGTTGCGGCGCAGCATCCCCGCGGCGGCGCCCTTGGCGGCCTTGAGCGGGCTGTCGCCGCTGTCGGCCCCACCCTGACGTAGGCCGGCGGTGCCACCGCCGGCGGCCATGGCGTAGCGCAGCACGCGGTCCTCGGCGCTCAGGCTCTCCTTGCGGGGGACCAGCAGGACGGCGATGACGACGAGGCCGAGCCCGACCGCGCCGATCCCGGCGTACATGAACCAGGCGGGAGCGGCCCCCGCCACGGCGAGCGGAAGAATCACGAGGTGGCCTCCGGGATGAAGACGAGCGGGTCGACGGTCACGTTGTTGTGCATCATCTTGTCGAGGAACTTGGGCCGCAGGCCCGTGGCCTTGAGGCCACCGAGCGCCTTGCCGTCGAAGTCGAAGCCGGCGGCGTGGTCGTAGACGTAGATGTCCTGGAGGGTGATGATGTCGCCCTCCATCCGCTCCACCTCGGTGATGTGGGTGATCTTGCGGGCGCCGTCCTTGAACCGGGTCTGGTGCACGATCAGGTCGACCGCGGAGGCGACCTGCTCGCGGATGGCCCGCACCGGGAGGTCCATGCCGGCCATCAGCACCATGGTCTCCATGCGAGACAGGGTGTCGCGCGGACCGTTGGAGTGCAGGGTGCAGATCGAGCCGTCGTGACCGGTGTTCATGGCCTGGAGCATGTCGAGTGCGGAGGCGTCGCGGACCTCACCGACGATGATCCGGTCGGGGCGCATGCGCAGGCTGTTCTTCACCAGGTCGCGGATCATCACCGCGCCCTTGCCCTCGATGTTGGCCGGACGCGACTCGAGGCGGACGACGTGCTCCTGCTTGAGCTGGAGCTCCGCGGCGTCCTCGATGGTGACGATGCGCTCGTCGTCGGGGATGAACGAGGAGAGCACGTTGAGCGTGGTCGTCTTGCCGGCGCCGGTGCTCCCGGACACGATGATGTTGAGCCGTCCGCGCACGCAGGCGTCGAGGAAGTCGGCGGTCTTGGGGCTCAGCGACCCGAACTCGACCAGGTTCGCCACGGTCAGCGGGTCGGCCGCGAACTTGCGGATGGTCAGCGCCGAGCCGTCGACGGCCAGCGGCGGGATCACCGCGTTGACCCGGCTGCCGTCGGGCAGGCGGGCGTCGACCATCGGGCTGGACTCGTCGACGCGTCGGCCGATGCGGGACACGATCTTGTCGATCGTGCGGCGTAGGTGGGCCTCGTCGGAGAACTGGGCCTTGACGCTGACCAGGCGACCCTTGCGCTCCAGGAAGATGGAGTCGTAGCCGTTGACCATGATCTCGGAGACGTCGACGTCGCGCAGGAACGGCTCGATCGGTCCGTAGCCGAGGATGTCGTCGCTGATCTCCTGCGTGAGCCGGTTGCGGTCGGCGTTGCTGATCGGCCGTTCCTGGTTGCCCAGCAGCTGGGTCAGGGCGCTGCGGACCCGGCGGTCGAGCTCCTCCTGGTCCATGTCGGCGTCGTAGAGGTGGGGGCCGAGCTGCTTGAGGAGCTCGGCGTGCACGCCCGCCTTGAGCTCCTCGAGGCGGTCGTACTCGGAGGTGACCGAGCGCCGCGAGGTGAGGGCGCCGTCACCCGTGGGGCGGTGCCCCGAGCCGTGACCCGCGGATTCGGCCGACGACGTGCCGTGCCCCTTGGCGTCGTTGGGAGACGTGGCGTGCTGCGCCGCGCCGTCGGCAGGCGGGGGAGCGATGGTGGTGGTCGCGGACCCGTTGGGCGTCGTCGCGGCAGACGCGGGGTCGCCGGTCTCGGCGGTGGCATCGGCAGGGGCCACCTCGGACGCACGACGGGCCGCGGCCAGGCGCTCGGCAAGGCTGCTCATACGGGGTCCCTGCGGGGGTGCGAGCGAAGCGAGCAGCGTCGTGGGGTGTTCATACGGGGTCCCTGCGGGGGTGCGAGCGAAGCGAGCGGCGTCGTGGGGTGTTCATCGACTCACCTCTTGATCCGGAAGATCTTGGCGAAACGGTCGTTGTCCACGTCGGCGTGGCGACCGGGCCCGGTGACGGCGGGCGTCAGCGGCTCACCGGTCAGCAGCGCGCCGAGGTTGCGCAGCGCGGCACTGCCGGGGTGGCTCGGCGAGGCGGCGATGATCGGCGTACCGGCGTTGGTCGCGGCCGCGATGTCGATCGAGGTGGTGATCTGGGAGGCGACGCTCATGCCGAGGATCGTCTCGACCTGCTCGCGGCCGATGCCGACCGCGTCGTCGGCCCGGTTGAGCAGCAGGTGGCGGTGCCCGCGGCCGATGTTGAGCAGCTCGAGGGTGTCGAGGGCGACCTTGACGTTCTTGAGCGTGGGCACGTCGAGGGTGGCCACGATGACGCACTCGTCGGTCTCGTCAAGCGTGGTCAGTGTCTGCTCGTCGAACGCCGGCGCGGTGTCGACCACGATGTAGTCGAACATCGTGCGCAGGGTGCGCAGGGTCGAGGAGACCAGCAGGGGAGTGATCCGCTCGCGTACGTCGGGGTGGCTGGGCGCCGCGAGCACCGAGAGCGAGTCCTGGTAGCGGGTGAGCAACGACTCGATCAGGCTGGCGTCGATGCCGTCCTCGGAGCCGATGGCGTGCTCGATCGTGTGGGTCGGGGAGAGCTGGAGGGTGATCGCGACGTCACCGAAGGCGAGGTCGAAGTCGACGAGGCACACCTTGCGCGAGCCTCGGTCGGTCAGCGCCAGCGCCAGGTTGACCGCGACCGTGGTCTTGCCGACACCGCCCTTGGGGGAGAACACCGAGACCACCGACCCGTTGTGCTGGGAGGCTCCCGGCCCGCGTAGCGCCTGGGAGAACTGGTTGGCCCGGGCGACGGCGGAGGCGACCGCGCCGAGTTCGTTGCTGGAGACGACCTCGCGGGCGCCGGCCTGCATGGCCCGGGCCAGCACGTTGGTGTCGATCGTCGGCCGGACGAACACGACGCTGGTGGTCGGCCGGGAGACCCGGAGTCCCTCGGAGACCGAGATCGCGTCGTCGAAGGACACGTTCGGGCCGAGCACCACGACGTACTCGTGCTCGTGCTGGGCCAGCCAGGTCAGCAACCGGTCGGCGGAGCCGACCGACTGACACCCCCGCGGAAGCGCACCGAGCAGTCGGCGGGTGGTGGTGCTGTCAGGGTCGACGATGACGGGCATCGGTCCTCACTTGAACAGAGTGATCGAAGACGTGGCGGGCGTGTTCTGGGTCTTGCTGTTGTCGGTGAGCATGGCGAAGGTCAGCTCGGCCGCCTTGGACGACACGATGACCTTCTGGGCCTCCTCCTGGTCCACCGCGAGGGTGAGCAGGGTGCGGGGCAATTGCTCGGTGGTCTGCGAGCCGTCGGTGCTGGTCTTGGTGGTCGACGTGGGCTGCGGCGAGCCGACGTTCAGCACGGTCACCTTGGCCAGCAGCAGCTTGGTGACGGAGTTGTCGGAGTTGGGGTCGGGCTTGCCGGTGACGAAGATGGCCACCTGCGAGCCGATGTCGAGGTTGCCGGCGACGCGGTCGGGGTCGGTCAGGTTGACCGAGATCGCCATCTTGCCCGCGGGGATGGCCAGCGAGCTGTTGCCGGTCTGGACGGTGGCGCCCCACATGGTGGTGAGCACCTGCTCGCCGGCGTGGATCGGCTGGGCCGCGAACTTGCCCTTGAGGCCGTCGGCCGCGACCTGGTAGCCCGGGGCCAGCTGATTCTGGGGGACGTTGGCCAGGGTGACCTTGCCAGCGCTGAGCGCCTGGTCGTAGGACTCGCCGGAGGCGATGTCCTGGGTGGCCTTGAGCACCTGGACCGTCTGGTATTGGGCCCCGGCGCGGGTGTCGGCGCCCTTGACGTAGACGAAGACGAGCGCCGTACCGAGGAGTGCTACCACGGCTGCGACGACCAGGAGGATCCTGCGACGATCCACGGGGGTTCCCTTTCGATGATCCGATCCAGCGGCGTACGTCGGCAGCTGCTGCCGGGCACGTGCCCGCGGGTGGCTGGTCGCCGGGAGGATCCCCCGGGGCGCCGGTCCGAGTGCGGGTGAGACAGATGTTAAAGCGGGTGACCGGCGCTCCGTGGGGCTTTGGGCAAACTCGTCCGAGGCCTTTCGCGGAGCCTCCCGGCACCCCGTCGACCGGGGACCTCGAGCGGTCCCGGACCGGGCCGGATCAGGGCAGGTAGAGCGCCGCGATGTCGTCCTTGGCCTCACGCAGCACGACGTTGCGCTTGAGTTTGAGGCTGGGCGTGAGCTGCCCGCCCTCCTCGCTCCACTCGGTGGGCAGGACGACGAACTTGCGGATCGACTCGGCCTTCGAGACCGCGCGGTTGGCCTCATCCATGGCCGACTCCACCTCGGCCCGTAGGTCGGGATCGGCCGCGAGCGAGGCGAGGGTGCCGCTCTTGCCATGCCGCTCGGCCCAGTCGGGTACGGCGTCGGGGTCGAGGGTGACGAGGGCGGCGATGAACGGTCGACCGTCGCCCACGACCAGGCACTGGCTCACCAGCGGGTGGGCGCGGACCCGGTCCTCGAGCACGGCCGGGGCGACGTTCTTGCCGCCGGCGGTCACCAGGATCTCCTTCTTGCGCCCGGTGATCCGGACGAAGCCCTCCTCGTCGATCTCCCCGACGTCGCCGGTGTGCAGCCAGCCGTCGCGCTCGAGCACCTCGCGGGTGGCCGCCTCGTCGTTCCAGTAGCCGGCGAAGACCTGGCCGCCCTCGAAGAGCAGCTCGCCGTCCTCGGCGACGCGCACCGACGTGCCCGGCAGGGGCCGGCCGACGGTGCCGATCTTGATCGCGTCGGGGCGGTTCACCGTCAGGGCGGCCGTGGTCTCGGTGAGCCCGTAGCCCTCCAACACGGTCAGGCCGATGCCGCGGTAGAAGTGGCCGAGCCGGTCGCCCAGCGGCGCGCCGCCGGACACGGCGTACTCGCATCGGCCGCCGAGAGCCTCGCGCAGCCGGCCGTAGACGAGTCGGGAGAACGCCGCATGGCGCAGCCGTACGCCGAGCGGGACCCGTCCCTTCTCGAGCCCGCGTGACCAGGCGATCGCCGTGTCGACGGCGCGGTTGAAGATCGCGCCGCGGCCCTCGGCCGTCGCCCGCTGCGACGCGGTGTTGAAGACCTTCTCGAAGACTCGGGGTACGGCGAGCACGAAGGTCGGTTGGAACTCCGCGAGGGACGCCTGGAGGTTCTTGATGTCGGCACTGTGGCCGAGCCGCACCCGGGCCCGCACCGCACCGATCTGGATGACCCGGGCGAACACGTGGGCCAGGGGCAGGAACAGCAGGGTGGCGGCGTCGTCGGCCTCGAACAGCGCGTCCAGCTCCGAGACGGCGGTGTCGACCTCGGTCATGAAGTTGCCGTGGGTGAGCATGCAGCCCTTGGGCCGGCCCGTCGTGCCGGACGTGTAGATGATGGTCGCGAGGTCGAGCGGGGTGGCCGCCCGCCGCCGGCTCTCGAGCTCGTCGTCGGCGATGTCGGCTCCCAGCCGGGACAGCACGTCGACGGCGTTGTCCTCGAGCGACCAGACGTGGCGCAGCTCGGGGAGGTCGGAGCGCGACTCGGCGATCCGGGAGACGTGGACGGGCTGCTCGGCCACGACGGCGCAGGCGCCCGAGTCGGAGAGGATCCAGCCGATCTGATCGGCCGACGAGGTCTCGTAGATCGGCACGGTGACGGCCCCGGCGAACCAGATCGCGTAGTCGAGCAGGGTCCACTCGTAGCGGGTCTTGGCCACCAGTGCGACCCGATCGCCGGTGGCGACACCGGACGCGACCAGCCCCTTGGCCACCGCGCGGACCTCGCTGAGGAACTCGGCGGAGGTGACGCCGGTCCACTCGTCGCCGTGGCGACGGGAGAACACGACGGCGGAGCCGGCCACTCCGGCGTTGGTCACGACGTCGTCGGTGAGGTTCCCGGTGCCCGCGCCGGCGCCTGCGCCGTCGGTCAGGGGAGGCATGGAGAACTCACGCACGCTGCCTCCAGGGGGCTCAGGTCTCGGGTGGTACGGCGGGCTCCCGCGAGGTTACCGCCGCCGGGCTGCACCCCGCCGATCCGGTAGGCTCCCGAGCGGATCCGATCCGGGCAGATCCGATCCGGGCAGATCCGATCCGGCAGCACAGGAGGCACGGTGGCCGAGCAGACCACGTCGTCGATCGTCATCGACGCCTCACCCAGCCAGGTCATGGACGTGATCGCCGACTTCCCGGCGTACCCCGAGTGGGCCAAGGGGGTCACCGTGGCCGACGTGGTCTCCGAGCTCGACGACGGCCGCGCCGAGCAGGTGTTCTTCAAGCTCGACGTCTCCCCGATCAAGGACGAGTACACCCTCGCCTACACGTGGGCGGGCGACGACCAGGTCACCTGGACCCTCGTCGAGGGCAAGATGCTCCGTTCGCTCGACGGCGCCTACGTGCTGCGCAACCAGGGCGGCTCCACCGAGGTCACCTACCGGCTCGCCCTCGACGTCTCCATCCCGCTGATCGGGATGCTCAAGCGCAAGGGCGAGAAGATCCTCATCGACACCGCCCTCAAGGGCCTGAAGAAGCGCGTCGAGTCGCTGGCCTGAGCCCGCGCGTGCGCATCCTCCTGTTCACCGGCAAGGGCGGGGTCGGCAAGTCGACCGTCGCGGCCGGTACGTCGGCCCTCGCCGCCGCCCGCGGCCTGCGGACCCTGGTGCTCTCCACCGACGCCGCTCACTCGCTGGCCGACGCCTTCGACGCCCCGGTCGGCGCCGAGCCCACCGAGGTGGCCGACTCGCTGTGGGTCCAGCAGGTCGATGCCCAGCTTCGCTTCGAGCAGTCGTGGGCCGAGATCCAGCACTACCTGCTGAACGTGCTCGACGTGGCCGGCGTCGACCCCGTGGCAGCTGAGGAGCTCACCGTGATCCCGGGTGCCGAGGAGGTGCTGGCGTTGCTCGAGCTGCGCCAGCACGCCCGGTCCGGTGACTGGGACCTGATCGTGGTCGACTGCGCGCCGACGGCCGAGACCCTGCGGCTGCTCGCGCTGCCCGAGGCGCTCGGGTGGTACATGACGCGGGTCTTCCCCGTCGAGCGTCGCGTGGTCCGGGCACTCAGGCCGGTGCTGACCCGGGCCGCCGGGGTGCCGATGCCGGGTGACGGGGTCTTCGACGCGATCGAGCGGCTGCATGCCGAGCTCGACGAGGTGCGGGCGCTGCTCTCCGGGCCCGACGCCAGCGTGCGGCTGGTGCTGACCCCGGAACAGGTGGTGCTGGCCGAGGCCCGGCGTTCCTTCACGACCCTGTCGCTGTTCGGGTACCGGGTCGACGGTGTGGTCGCCAACCGGATCTTCCCCGCGGGCCAGGGCGACGCGTGGCGCGCGGGCTGGGTCGACGCGCAGGACAAGGTGCTGCGCCAGGTGGGCGACTCGTTCGCCGGCGTACCCGTGTGGCGCTCGGTCTACCGCGGCGAGGAACCGGTCGGGGTCCCGGCGCTGCGGGCCCTCGCCGAGGAGGTGTACGCCGAGACCGACCCGCTGGCCCCGCCGGCCCCCGAGCCGCCGATGAGGGTCACCCGCACGGCCGGTGGCGCCGTACTCCGGCTGCCGTTGCCGTTCGTCACGCGCGGCGACGTCGACCTCGCCCGCCACGGCGACGACCTGGTGGTGACCGTGGCGTCGTATCGTCGTCTCCTCACGCTCCCGGCGGGTCTCGCGCGACACCGCGTGGTCGGCGCGCGCGTGGATGGCGGAGAGCTCCAGGTCCGGTTCGAGGAGAGCGTGCGATGAGTGACGAGAGCGAGGGCCCACGCGGCCCCGCGGACGAACCGGTGGGTACGCCGGCCGAGGAGGCCGTCAAGCTCCTCGGCGCCCTCGCAGGCTGGGTGCGCGACCACGCCACCGATCTGGGCGCCGGCCTGGGCACCGATCTCGGTGCCGGCGTTGCTGGGATGGCCGGCCAGGCCGCGGCGGCCGCGCGCGACGTCGACGAGCACCTGGCGACCGGCGCGGCCGAGTGCAGCTACTGCCCGATCTGCCGCACCGTGCACGTCGTACGCCAGGCCAGCCCGGAGGTGCGCGCGCACCTGGCCTCCGCCACCGCCTCGCTGATGCAGGCAGCGGCCGGGATGCTGGCCACGGCGCAGCCGCGCGCCGAGCGCGACGGCCCGGTCGAGCGGATCGACCTTGACGACGACGGCGCCTGGCCGGAGGATCCCGACGCTCCCGAGGCCGGGTCGCCCGAGCCGGAGGAGACGCCATGACCCTCGCGTGCGGTGTCGACGTGGGCGGCACCAAGATCGCCGGCGGCGTGGTCGACGACGACGGCACCGTGCTCGAGGAGATGGTCGTCGAGTCGCCGGCCACCGACGCGGAGGCCATGGAGACCGCGATCGCCACGCTGGTGGCCGAGCTCGGCTCGCGCCACGCGATCGAGGCAGTCGGCGTCGGAGCGGCCGGCTACATCGACAAGTCGCGGTCGGTGGTGCTGTTCGCGCCCAACCTGGCCTGGCGCGACCTCGACCTGCGCGCCGAGCTCGAGCCGCGGCTCGGCCTGCCCGTCGTGGTCGAGAACGACGCCAACGCGGCCGCCTGGGGCGAGTTCTCCTTCGGCGCCGGACACGACGTCGACGACCTGCTGCTGCTCACCGTCGGCACCGGCGTCGGTGGCGGCGTGGTCCTCGACGGGGAGCTCTACCGCGGCGCGTTCGGGGTCGGCGCCGAGGTCGGCCACATGCGCGTCGTACCCGACGGGATCCTGTGCGGGTGCGGCAACCACGGCTGCCTCGAGGTCTACGGAAGCGGTACGGCGCTGGTGCGCGAGGCGCGTGCGGCTGCCCGCGGCGGGTCGCTGCCGGCCCGTGGCCTGCTCGACCGTGCCGGCGGCGACGCCGACCAGATCACCGGCCCGCTCATCAGCGAGGCCGCCGCCGAGGGCGACCAGTTCGCCACGGAGCAGCTCGCCGAGCTCGGCCGCTGGCTGGGCGAGGGGATCGCGTCGCTGACCGCGGTGCTCGACCCGGCCGTGGTGGTGGTCGGCGGGGGCGTCAGCGCCGCGGGCGACCTGCTGCTCGACCCGATCCGACGCTCGTTCGCCAGCCAGCTCACCGGTCGCGGCCACCGGCCGATGCTGGAGATCCGCCCCGCCCAGCTCGGCAACCGCGCCGGCCTGATCGGCGCGGCCGACCTGGCCCGCCACTGACGTCGATGACAGCGAGTGGAGCCGTCGTCGGCGTCGACATCGGCGGCACGAAGGTGCTGGCCGCCGAGGTGGGTGACGACGGCGTCGTCGTACGCCGGGCCCTGCGGCACACGCCGGGCCGGCGGGTCGAGCCCCGGCTGGTCGAGGACGCGCTGACCCAGGCCGTGCACGAGGCGGCGGGGGAGCGACCCCTGGCGGCGGTGGGCATCGCCGCGGCCGGCCTCGTCGACGCCGCCGGTGAGCGGGTGCGGTTCGCGGCCCACCTGCCGTGGGTGGGCGAGCCGGTGCGCACCCGTCTGGAGGAGCGCTGGGGAGTGCCGGTCGCGCTCGACAACGACGCGACCTGCGCGGCCCTTGCCGAGAGCGAGCTCGGTGCCGCGCGTGGCGCCTCGTCGGCCCTGATGATCACCCTCGGCACGGGGATCGGTGGCGGCGTGCTCGTCGACGGCCGCGTGGTGCGCGGGTTCGGTGGCATGGCGGGGGAGTTCGGACACATGCAGCTGGTGCCCGACGGCCTGGCGTGCGAGTGCGGCTCGGTGGGCTGCTGGGAGCAGTACTGCTCGGGCAACGCGCTGGTCCGCCACGCCCGGGCCCACCTCGCTTCGTCGACGGCACTCGCCGAGCTGTGCGACCACGACCCGGCCGCCTTGACGGGTCCGATGGTCACGGTCGCGGCCGAGGACGGCGACGCCGTGGCGCTCGACGCCTTCGCCTCCGTGGGGGGCTGGCTCGGCACCGGCCTGGCCAACCTGGTCGCCGCCTTCGATCCCGAACGCCTGGTGGTCGGCGGCGGCGTCGCTACCGCCGGTGAGCTGCTGCTCGGCCCCGCCCGGACGGTGCTCGCCTCGTCGGTCCTCGGCGCCGCCCACCGGGAGCTGCCGACCCTCGAGGTGGCCGCCCTCGGTCCGGACGCAGGGCTGGTCGGTGCGGCCCTGATGGCCCGGCTGCTGACCTGATCCGGACCACGATTCGGTGTCCGTGAGGCGACATTCCGAACGTCTGCGTCCTGCGGGCCCGAGTGTCACAGCCGAAACGTTCGGAATGTCCAACGGCCGAGGGCAGGAGCGGGCCGAGGCTAGAGACGGGCGCCGTCGTCGTACGGGTCGCGGGGCTCGTGGGACATGGTGGCCACCAGGAACCCGAAGGCGCCGAGGAAGAGCGCGACGAGCAGCAGGGTGACCGGTGCCGCAGGCTGCCAGTGCAGCACCGCCGAGACCAGCAGCGCCATCGGGGCCAGCGCGAAGGCGACCCAGGCTGCGCGGCGTTCGGGGGAGGTGGGGGAGGCGGGCTCGATCGGCGGGGGCACGAACGACTCGTCGTCGACCTCGAAGGTGAACCGGAACGGCTCGGAAACCGGGGGTGCCGGCGGCTCGGCCGGCGGTTCGTCGAGCACCGGCCGGTCGCCGTAGTGCTCGACGATCTGGCGCCAGGCCTCGTCGTCGCGGTTGCTCACGTCTCTACGTTAAGCGGTGATGCGTGAGGTGAACTCGGCTGACTCCGTAAAGATCACCGAGGCATCGTTGTCGAGCGTGGCGACGTGGTAACTGTCGTCGAGCATCCGCTCGGTCACCTCCGTGGAGGACACGCCGCCGATGATGATCGGCGCCGAGAGCCCGTCGACCGTGTGGTCCTGCGTCGAGCGGAACATCAACACGGGCACGGTGATCCGCGGCAGGTCGGCGATGACCTTCGGCCAGGCCTGCATCATCGAGTGCGCAGCCTTCAGCGGCGTCCGCGAATAGCCGTGCTCGTCCTGGCCCGGCTTCTTGATGTCGTTCGCGATCGCCGGGAACGCCG
Organism: Nocardioides sp.; assembly: GCA_050997635.1. Classification (GTDB taxonomy): domain Bacteria; phylum Actinomycetota; class Actinomycetes; order Propionibacteriales; family Nocardioidaceae; genus Nocardioides. Next base: position 10,030 of record JBPCQY010000214.1, on the reverse strand, counting down.
GGACGACGTGCTTGAGCACCGGCAGCAGCTTCACGTCCTTGCGCTTGGTCGCCACCGCGGCGTTGACCAGGAGTACGCCGGCGAGCTCCGCGTCGCGATCGGCGGCCAGCCGCAGCGCCAGGGCACCACCCATCGAGAGGCCGCCGACGACCACGGCGTCGGTCGCCTCGCGCAGCCGCTCGAAGGTGCGGGTGATCTCGGCGTACCAGTCCTCCCAGGTGGTGGTGTTCATGTCCTGCCACGTCGTGCCGTGCCCCGGCAGCCGCGGCACCTCCACGGCGTACCCGCGCTCGGCGAGGGACTCGCCCCAGGGCTTCACGGAGTACGGCGAGCCGGTCAGGCCGTGGCTCAGCAGCACGCCGATCCTCTTCCCGCCGCTCAGCTCGGGGCGAGCGGCGACGGAGAGTGGCTCGGCCCCGGGGGCGAGGTTCGTCATGCGCGCATTGTGCCGGAGATCGCGATGCGTCGCCGGGCGGCTTCGGCACGCGGAGGGACTAGGGTTGGCCGCGACCTACCAGTCTCGTCGACCAGCTCCCGTGCCGGTCGCACCCCAGCCCCGGAGGAGCCGCGTTGTTCTACTGGTTCCTGAAGTGGATCGCGCTGGGTCCCGTGCTGCGGGCGGTCTTTAGGCCCGTGGTCTCCGGCGCCGAGAACGTCCCGACCGAGGGGCCGGCCATCCTCGCGAGCAACCACCTGTCGTACGCCGACTGGCTGTTCATGCCGTTGACGATGTCGCGCCGGATCACCTTCGTGGCCAAGGCGGAGTACTTCAACTCGCCGGGCATCAAGGGCTGGTTCCAGCGCAAGTTCTTCTCCAGCGCCGGTCAGGTGCCGATCGACCGCTCCGGCGCCACGGCGGCCGAGGGCGCGCTGTCCTCGGCGAGCCGGATCCTCGAGGAGGGTGAGCTGTTCGGCATCTACCCCGAGGGCACTCGCTCGTACGACGGTCGCCTCTACCGCGGCAAGACCGGCGTCGCGCGGCTCGCGCTCCTGTCCAAGGTGCCGGTGATCCCCGTGGCCGTCCTCGGCACCGACGTCGTCGCCCCTCCAGGCAAGAAGTTCGGCACCTTCACCCGCCCCGGCGTGCGATTCGGTCGGCCGCTGGACTTCTCCCGCTACGAGGGCATGGAGAACGACCGCTACATCCTGCGGGCGATCACCGACGAGATCATGTACGAGATCATGCAGCTCTCCGGCCAGGAGTACGTCGACCTCTACGCCAGCAAGGCCAAGGAGCTCGCCGCCACGTCGGCCGCCGACGCCAAGCGCGCCGAGCGCGAGGCCGCCGAGGCGGCGGGCGGCGAGCAGAAGCAGGCGTCCTGAGCGCGGCCGACCGTCTGGGCGCCGGGCCGTGGTCGGACCCGGCTGCCCGCTCGGTCGAGAACCGGATGTTCCGCGCGCTCGCGGTGCTGCGCGTCGTCCTGCTGGTCAACGTGGTTGCCGTCAACGGCTACCGGCACGACGATTTCCGCCACCCGGTTGGCGCGCTGGTGCTGGTGCTGGCGATCGCGGCGTGGACCGGGGTCGCGATCTGGGCGTTCGCCTCACCCGCCCGACGTACGACGTCGTGGCTGGTCGCCGACCTGGCCGTGGCTCTGGCGGCGATCGCACTGTCACCGGTGGTCAAGCACCCCGGCCTGCACTCGACCGTGCCGGGTTTTTGGATCATGGGCGCGATGATCGCCTGGGCGATCCACTGGCGCTGGGCCGGCGGGCTCGTCGCGGCCGCCGCGCTGTCGGTGACCGACCTCGCCAGCCGCCGCTACCTGTCCGAGTCGGTCTACGGCAACATCTTCCTGCTGATGATCGGCGGCCCGATCGTCGGCTTCATGTGTGACTCGCTGTCCCGCGCCGCGACGTACCGGGCCGCCGCGGAGCGGTCCGCGGCGGCCGCGGCCGAACGCACCCGCCTGGCCCGCGCCGTACACGACGGGGTGCTGCAGGTGCTCGCGCTGGTGCAGCGGCGGGGGGCCGAGCTGGGGCACTCCGGTGTCGACCTGGCGCGGCTCGCGGGCGAGCAGGAGATGGCGTTGCGGGCCCTGATCCGCCAGCAGGACGCCGTGACCGACGACGCCGGCGGAGAGGTCGACCTGGTCGGGCTGCTCTCGGCCCTCGAACGGCGTCCGGGCGTCTCGGTCGCGGCCCCGTCGTCGGGCGTCGAGGTCGACGCCGCGCGGGCCCGCGAGATCGTCGGAGTCGTCTCGGCCTGCCTCGACAACGTGGTGGCGCATGTGGGCGCCGATGCGCCGGCCTGGGTGCTGCTGGAGGCGCTGCCCGGCGCCGTCGATATCTCGGTGCGCGACGCCGGCCCCGGCATCGCCTCCGGGCGGCTGGAGGAGGCGGCCGCCGACGGCCGGCTCGGTGTGGCCTCCTCGATCCGCGGCCGGGTGGCCGAGCTCGGCGGCACGGCGCAGCTGAGCTCCGGCTCGTTCGGCACCGAGTGGGAGTTCAGCTTCCCGCGCTGAGCGCTGGTCGACTGGCTGTGCGCCGTACGCTCTCGCACGTGACGATCCACGCCGAGCACCCGTTCGCCGACCCCGAGCCCGACCCGGTACGCCGGCTCCGGGGACGGGTCGGCGGCACCGCCTCGCTCTGGACCACGGGCGCGGGCGCCGACCGCGCCGGCCTCACCGTCACGTCGTACGTCGTGGCCAACGGCGCGCCCGCCCGGATCCTCGGGCTGCTCGACCCGGACGCCGACCTGACCGAGCGACTGCTCGAGACCGGCACCGCCGTGGTGGCGCTGCTGGCGTGGGAGCACCGCGACCTGGCCGAGATGTTCGGCGGCACCGCCCCGGCGCCCGGTGGTGCCTTCCGGCAGGCCGACTTCGTCGACACCGAGTGGGGCCCGCGGCTCGCCAGCGCGACCACCTGGGCCGGCGTACGCCTCGAGGAGCAGCAGGAGGTCGGCTGGTCGCTGCTCGTCACCACGACCGTCGAGCACGTCGAGGCCGGCGGCGACGACGACCCGTTGCGCCACCGGCGCGGTCGTTTCGAGCGCTAGGGTCGGCGCGTGCCGGACCAGCCGATTCGTGTGATGGTGGTCGACGACCACCCGATGTGGCGCGACGCCGTCGAGCGCGACCTGGCCGCGGCCGGGTTCGAGGTCGTGGCGGTGGCCGCCGACGGCGACCAGGCGATCGCCCGCTTCCCGGCCGCACGGCCGCAGGTCGTCGTACTCGATCTCCAGATCCCCGGCCCCAACGGCGTGGAGGTCACCGCCGACGTGCTGCGGCGCGACCCCTCCGCGCGGGTGCTGATCCTCTCGGCGTCCGGCGAGCAGGCCGACGTGCTCGAGGCGGTGAAGGCCGGGGCGACCGGGTATCTGGTCAAGAGCGCGTCGCGCGACGAGCTGCTCGACGCCGTACGCCGGGTCGCCGCCGGCGACACGGTCTTCACGCCCGGCCTGGCGGGGCTGGTGCTCGGTGAGTTCCGGCGGATTGCGGAGGGGCCGGCGTCGCCCGAGGGCGAGGAGCTGACCGCCCGCGAGACCGAGATCCTCAAGATGGTCGCCAAGGGCCTGTCCTACAAGGACATCGCCGACCGGCTGGTGCTCTCGCACCGCACCGTGCAGAACCACGTGCAGAACACCCTGCGCAAGCTGCAGATGCACAACCGGGTCGAGCTGACCCGCTACGCGATCGAGCAGGGGCTCGACGGCGATGACTGACGCGGTCCTGACGGCGTACCTCACCCGTCTGGGGTACGCCGCGCCGCCCTCACCCGCGTTGGAGACCCTGGTCGACCTGCACCGTCGGCACCTCGCGCAGGTGCCCTACGACAACCTCGACATCATGCTCGGCCGGCCACCGTCGGTGGATCCCGACCTTGCGTTGGCGCGGGTCGGCGAGGTCGGTCGCGCCGGCTACTGCTTCTCCCAGAACGGCTCGTTCGGCCGAGCCCTCGAGCTGCTCGGCTTCACGGTGCACCGGCGCCGCGGCTTCGTGGATGCGACCCCGCGTGGCGGCGCACTCAACCACCTCGTGCTGTTCGTCGACGGGCTGCCCACCGCCGCCAACCCGGGCGGACGCTGGTGGCCCGACGTCGGTCTGGGTGACGGCTTCCTCGAGCCACTGCCCCTGATGGCGGGGGAGTACGTCGAGCACGGGTTCCGCTATCGGATCGACGAGCGCCCGGGCGACATGTGGGAGTTCACCCATGACCCGGCCGGTGCGTTCCGTGGGATCGAGATCGGCGGCGCCCTCGAGTCCGCCGAGCTGGACGCCTCGCACGCGCAGCTCTCGACGCCGCCCGACGGCAAGTTCACCCAGATGCTCGCGGTGTTCCGGCGGACCGATGCGGGCACCAGGATGGTGCGCGGCATCACGGCCAGCGAGGTGAAGTCGACCGCCCGCACCGACACCGAGACCACGTCGTACGACGAGTGGCGTGCGGCGCTGGACGGCGTGGGCCTGCCCCTCGACGACGTGGACGACGACGAGCTGCGCGGCCTGCACGCCCGGATGATCGGGGTGCACCTCGCCTGGGTCGAGGCTGGGCGGCCGTGACCTACCGGCCCGCGACTCCCGACGACGCACCCACGCTGGCGGCCCTGGAACGCGACGTCAACATCGTGGCGCTCGCGCACGTCTTCCCGGGCGTGCCCTACCCGGAGGACGACGTCCGCGAGCGGTGGGTGCGGCTGATCGCCGACCCCGACGTGCACGTCGAGGTGGCCGGCCCGCGCGACCGGCTCGACGCCTACCTTGCCTGGGACCGGTGCCGGCTGCGCCATCTCGGCGTCCGGCCCGAGCGGTGGGGCACCGGGCTCGCCCGCGCCGGCCTCGAGCGCGCGGCGCAGGCCACCCTGTTGTGGGTGCTCGTCGCGAATCACCAGGCTCGCGGGTGCTACGAGCACCTCGGCTGGCGGCCGACCGGACGTGAGCAGGAGGCCGAGTGGCCGCCGTACCCGCGAGAGCTGGAGTACGCCCGATGACCGACGACCTGCTGACCCTGGCCGACGCGCTGTACGCCCTGCCGCTCCAGCGGTTCACCCCGGAGCGGGACGCGCAGGCCAAGGCGGCCAAGGGTGACCGGGAGCGGGTTGCGGCCATCAAGGCGCTGCGCAAGCCGTCGCTCGCGGCCTGGGTGGTCAATCTGCTCGTACGCCGCGAGCCGGCGCAGCTGGAGCAGGTGCTGGCCGTGGGAGCCGCGCTGCGCGAGGCGCAGGAGGGCATGGACGGTGCCGAGCTGCGGGCGCTGACCCGCCAGCGGCGCCAGCTCACCTCGGCGGTGACCCAGCAGGCCCGGTCGCTGGCCGGGGACGAGGGCGTGCGGGTCACCCAGGCGGTGGCCGACCAGGTGGAGGCCACCCTGACCGCGGGCCTGATCGACCCGGAAGCCGCGCGGGCGGTGCGCAGCGGGCTGCTGGTCGCGGCGTTGAGCGCGACCGGCGTCGGATCGGTCGACATTGCGTCGGCGGTCGCGCTGCCGGACGCGCTGGGCTTCGAGGCCAGCCCGACGACGGCCGAGACGCCCGCGCCGCCCGTCCTGCACGTCGTACCCGACGACGGTCAGGCGCGGCGACGCGAGGAGGCCGCGCGGGCGCTCGAGGAGGCCGAGGCGGCGCTGACCGAGGCCGGCGACGAGCTGACCCGGGCGACGTCGGCTGTCGAGGAGCTCAAGGCGCGCAGCCTCCAGGTCGGCGCCGAGATCGACGAGCTGCGCCGGCAGCTGGCCGAGCTGGAGACCGCGGCCGAGCAGACCGACGACGAGCTGACTGAGGCCTCGGAGGCCCTCGAGGAGGCCGAGGCGGTGCACGCGGACGCCGTACGCGCCAAGGACGCGGCTGCCGCCCGGGTGCGATAGTCCGCATCAATCGGCACCGCGACACGCCGCAGAAGGGTGCCGAATGATGCGGACTATCCCGAGCGGCCGTTAGTCGGTGGCCCAGGACTTCGAGCGCTCGACGGCGCGGGTCCACAGCGCGTGGGCCGCGTCGGCCGCGTCGCGCTCGCCCGCCGGGTCGAAGCGCCGGTCGAGCTGCCAGGTCTCGCGCAGCGCGTCGGTGGAGTCCCACACGCCCGTGCCGAGGCCGGCGAGGAAGGCGGCGCCGAGGCCCGTGGTCTCCACGATCTCGGGCCGCTCGACGGGTACGCCGACCTGGTCGGCCTGGATCTGACAGAGCAGGTCGTTGGCGCTGGCCCCGCCGTCGACCCGCAACGAGGAGAGCCCCGGCATGGTCTCCAGTACGTCGCGCACCTCGAACGCGATCGCCTCCAGCGTCGCCCGGACGACGTGGGCGCGCGTCGTACCGCGGGTGATCCCGATGATCAGGCCACGCGCGTGCGGGTCCCAGTGTGGCGCCCCCAGCCCGGTCAGCGCCGGGACGAACACCACCCCCTCCGTCGACGAGACGGTGGCGGCGATGGCGGCGGTCTCGGCGGCGGAGCCGACGATGCCCAGCCCGTCGCGCAGCCACTGCACGGCCGCGCCGGTCACGAAGATGGCGCCCTCCAGCGCATACGTGAGCTCCCCGGACGGCGAGCGCCAGGCCGCGGTCGAGAGCAGCCCGTCATCGGAGCGCTCCAGGGTCGAGCCGGTGTTGGTGAGAATGAACGATCCGGTGCCGTAGGTGCACTTCGAGTCGCCCGGGTCGAAGCAGGTCTGGCCGAACAGCGCCGACTGCTGGTCGCCCGCGACGCCGGCGATCGGCAGCGAGAGCCCGCAGTACGACGCCGGGTCGGTCGTGGCGATCTCGCCCCAGTTGGGCACCAGCTCGGGCAGCGCGTCGCGCGGCACCCCGAACAGCTCGCACAGCTCGTCGGACCAGTCGCCCTCGGCGAGGTCGAACAGCAGCGTGCGGCAGGCGTTCGAGACGTCGGTGGCGTGCCAGGCGCCGCGGGTCATCCGCGCGATCAGGTAGGAGTCGACGGTGCCGATCGCGTAGCGCCCCGACTCGACCAGCGCCCAGGCGTTCGGCTCGTGCTCGGCGATCCAGCGCAGCTTGGTCGCCGAGAAGTAGGGGTCGAGCCGCAGCCCCGTCAGCTCGGTGACCCGTTCCTCGTGGCCGGCCTGACGGAGCTCCTCGCAGATGCCGGCCGTACGCCGGTCCTGCCACACGATCGCGCGGCGGGGCGAGCCGAGGGTCTCGCGGTCCCAGAGCAGGATCGTCTCGCGCTGGTTGGTGATGCCGATGCCGGTGAGCTCGTCGGCGTCGTACTCCTCCAGGACGGCGCGGGTGGCCTCGATGGTGGCCTGCCAGATCTCCTCGGGCGCGTGCTCGACCCAGCCGGGCCGGGGGAAGTGCTGGGCGAACTCCTGGTAGCCGCGGGCCGCGATCCGGCTCTCGGCGGTGACCACGAGCGCGGTGACGCCGGTGGTGCCGGCGTCGATCGCCAGAATGCTCACGAGGCCTCGCCCCGCAGGATCGCCAGCACCCGCTCGTCGATCCAGCTCCCGTCGGGGGCGACCCGCATCTCGTAGTTCTCGGTGCCGACCCACGCCGGCAGGTCCGGGAAGCCGAGCGCCCGCACCCGCTCGTCGAGCTCGGCGGCCAGCTCGGGGGTGACCTCGACCTGCTCCTCCTCGGTCGAGGCGGTCAGGTAGAGGTCGTTGAGGTCGAGCAGCCGGGCCAGCTCGGTCACGGGGTCGGTGTGGTCGTCGACGCGCAGGTCGACCGCGATGTCGTCCAGCCCGCCGTACCCCGCCCCGTCGCGTACGACGAGCAGCGCGGCCGACTGCCGCCCGCGCTTGTCGCCGCCCGCGGTGTCGCCGGCGGTGAGGGCCGCGAGCAGCCGTCGACCGAGTTGGTCGTCGTCGCTGGCCTCCCACGCGTCCTGCATCGCCGTGACGACGTCCTCGCCGGCGAGGATGTTGCCCTGGATGGCGTAGCCGTCGCCGGTGACGCTGCCGGCCCAGTCGAGGCAGGCAGGGCCGGTGTGGCTGGCGGCCCCGCCGTCGGAGTCGACGATGCCGACCTGGCGGTGGTCGCGGCCGTTGTCCTCCTCGAGCAGCCGCTGGAGCGCCACCGGTGCCGTGGCGCCGTCGTCGAGATGCGCCAGGGCCTGGCCCTTGTAGGCGACGTTGGCGTCGGCCTGGGTCGCGATCGCGCCGACCTGCGCCACCGCGGCCGGGACGGCCGACCCGACCGCGAGGAACTTCGATGCCACGGCCACCCCCCACGACTCACCGTCGGTGGAGCGGGCCACGATGGAGAACGTCATGGGCCGACCTTAGGGCGTGTCTCCCTGTCCCATGGCCTGCTACACGCCACGCATCACGCACCCTGGCCGCGTTGTCGTCAGTCGTCGATGCTCCGCATCGCCTCCCTCCTCCGCCTTGCCAGTGCACGCGGTGCGCGACGCTCGCGACGGCCGAGGACAAGGAGACACGCCCTTGAGCGATAACGGTTTGCCCTCAACCCGGCTTGAAGTTGGAGGATGAGGGCGTGCTGCAGCGACTGGGGTTCCCCGACGTCGGCCCGCACCGACGGTTCGTGTCGGCGCTGGCCATCGACGCGCTGGGCAGCGGCATCTGGATGCCGCTGGCGATCCTGTACTTCCTCGCCCAGACCTCGCTGAACCTGGTCGAGGTCGGTACGGCGATGACGATCTCGGGGCTGCTCGTCGTGCCGATGGTGCCGTTGATCGGCTCGTTCGTCGACCGGGTCGGGCCCAAGCGGGTGATGCAGACCGGCAACGCGCTCCAGGCGGTCTCGTTCGCGCTCTACCCGTTCGCGCACTCGCTGACCGCGGTGACCGGCGTACTCCTCGTGTCGACCGTCGGCCGCTCCGCCTTCTGGGGGGCGCTCGGGCCGATGGTCACCCAGATCACCCGGCGCGGCGAGCGCGAGCTGTGGTTCGGCTTCCTCCAGGCGATGCGCAACGCCGGGTTCGGCGTCGGTGGGGTGCTGGCCAGCGTGGCGCTCACCATCGGCTCCAGCACGGCGTACGACGCGGTCGTCGACGCCAACGCGGCGTCGTACGTCGCGGCGTTCGTGCTGATGATCGGGGTCGCCGGAGGAGGCGCCGTGCCCGACCGCCCGCGCGAGGTCGGCGCCTGGGGCGTGGTGCTGCGCGACCGCGGCTACCGCTGGATCGTCCTGGTGACCTTCGGCTACGCGTTGACCGAGATGACCCTGAACATCTCGATGCCCGTCTACTTCGTCAAGACCATCGGCCTGCCCGGCTGGGTGCCGGGTGCCGTGTTCGTGATCAACACCGTGATGATCGGCGTCGGCCAGGGCCTGGTGGTCCGCTCGATGACCGGAGCCATCCGCAGCCGCGTGCTGCTCACCGCGGTCGGCTTCACCGCCACGTCGTTCGTGGCCATGTACGCCGCCGGCGCGCTCTCCGTCGCGCTGGCGGTGGCCGTGGTGCTCGTGGCGGCCGTCGTCTACACGCTCGGGGAGATGGTCGCCGGACCGGTGGTGGGTGCGCTCGCCGCGGAGGCACCGCCCGACGACCTGCGCGGCCGCTACATGTCGGTCAACCAGCTCGCCTGGAGCGTCTCCGGCGGCATCGCGCCCCTCCTGCTCTCGTGGCTGCTCGACCAGGGCGCCCTGCCGCTGTGGAGCGGCAGCCTGGCCCTGTGCGCGCTGTGGGCGCTCGCGATCGGCGTACTCGCGCGGCGGCTGCCGCTCGCCGGGCAGCCGGTCGCCAACCAGGCGGAGGTGGCGATGGCGGCCGACTCCACGACCGACCTGCCCGACTGAGACCGTTTCCGCCGGGTGGCCGGCGGGTCGACTACTCGCTCGACAAACGATCGCCGCCGGCCTTGAACGACTACAGGATTCCGTGTGCGCGGGCCTCCACCACGGCCTGGCGGCGATCCGTCACGCCGAGGTTGCGGTAGATCCGTTCGATGTGTTTCTGCACGGTGCGATCGGAGATGCCGAGGAGGTGTCCGGACTTGTTGGCGGAGAGACCTTCGGCGAGCAGGTCCAGGATGACGAGCTCACGCGGGTTGAGACCTCCGGTGTCCGGGTCGCCGGAACGGCGGTGGGGGGGGGGGGGGGGGGGGGGGGGGGAGAACACAACAAAAGAAAGAAGGAGAAAAAACACCACCTCCGTCTGCGTCCGACGGGGCC
>JBPCQY010000082.1:0-2976 GCA_050997635.1 Nocardioides sp. | reverse complement strand
GGGTGCGGGTCGCGTCGCGCGGGCGGAACAGGTTCGAGGTCTTCTTCGCCAGCCGCACCGGTGCACCGGCCGGGATGGCGGCGTACGACGCACGCAGTACGGCGACTGCGGCGTCGTGTCGATGGGTCCCCACGAGCGTCACACCCAAAAACCTACTACTGCCGGTGCTCGGTCTGGCGTTCGCCTCCCGATATCCGGACGAGGTCTCCGGTCAGGTGGTCGTCGTCCGGCCGAGCGCTCCGCGGGGGTCGCCGAGGTGTACGACGATGCCCGCGCCGGCGAAGTCGGTCACCGCACGCAGGTCGGGCTCGCCGCTGCCGTCGCCGTGGCCGTCGCTGTGGCGGTCGCGGAGCAGGACGGCGGCCTCGAGCCCCGTCGATCCGGACGAGAGCGCCATCGCGACGCAGACCTCCAGAGCCGAGAGCTGCAGGGAGGGCAGCTCGACGCTGGCGGCGGCGTACGTGCGGCCGACGAGGTCACGGACCGCGCCGCCCTCGGCGGCACCGGTGCGGGCGCGGGTGGCGCGGGCCAGGGTCACCAGCTTCTGGTCCTCGGCGGAGAGATCGGTCGGATCGGCCACGGCCGCCACCCTAGCGACCGCCTTGCCCTCGACTGGTGCGGTGCTGTGGTCACTGGTGCGGTGCTGTGCGAGGACTCCTGCGGTGCTATCCCCGCGTTACTTCGGGTCCGGCCTCGGACGCGACGGGGACGATCAGCACCGACTCGATCTTGTTGCGGCGCCCGACCGCAGACTCGGCCACGAACCGCAGCCCGTGCGCCTCGACGTGGGAGCCGGGGATCGGCACCCGGCCAAGGTGCTTGGCCATCAGGCCGCCGACGCTGTCGAGGTCCTCCTCCTCGACGTCGAAGCCGAACAGCTCCTTGAGGTCGTCGATCGGGTAGCGCGAGGGAACTCGGAAGCCCCCCTCCTCGAGAGGCACGACGTCGACGTGCTCGGCGTCGTACTCGTCGGTGATCTCGCCGACAATCTCCTCGAGCAGGTCCTCGATGGTGATCAGGCCGGCCGTGCCGCCGTACTCGTCGACGACGATGGCGATGTGCTGGCGGTTGGCCTGCATCTCCGAGAGCAGGGCATCGACCGGCTTGGACTCGGGCACGTAGTGCGGCGGGCGCATCACCTCGTCGATGCGCTGGGTCAGCTCGACGTCGGGGGCCTCGAAGTCGCGGCGCACGATGTCCTTGAGGTAGGCGATGCCGAGCACCTCGTCGAGGTTCTCGCCGATGACAGGCACCCGCGAGAAACCGCTGCGCAGGAACAGCGACATGGTCTGGCGCAGGTTCTTGAAGCGCTCGATGTAGACCACGTCGCCGCGCGGCACCATCACCTCGCGGGCGGTGGTGTCACCGAGCTCGAAGACCGAGTGGATCATCCTGCGCTCGCCAGACTCGATGACGCTGGATGCCTCGGCCAGGTCGACCAGTTCGCGCAGCTCGGTCTCGGTGGAGAACGGGCCGCGTCGGAAGCCACGCCCGGGGGTGATCGCGTTGCCGACCAGGATCAGCAGCTGCGGGATCGGCCCGAGCACCCGGGTCACGAAGCCGAGGGGCGTGGCGGTCAGGAGCGCGACCCGGTCGGCGTGCTGGCGGCCCAGGGTGCGCGGCGCCACGCCGATCACGACAAAGGAGAGCAGCGCCATCGCAATCGAGGACGTCGCCAGCGTCGCCCACTTACGGCCGCCGTACCAGTCAAAGACCTGGAGGGTGACCAGGACGATCGCGCTGACCTCGCACAGCAGCCGGAGCAGGATCGCCGTGTTGAGCTCACGCACCGGGTCGGCGAGCAGTTCCACGAGCCGTCGAGCGCCGGGCCGGCCCTTGGCGAGCAGCTCGTCGGCGCGGGCGCGGGAGTACGACGCGAGCGCGGCGTCGGCGGCGGAGAACAGGCCCGCGAGGAGCACGAGCAGGGCGGCGGCTGCGATCAGCAGCCCCACATGACCACTCACCGTGGCGTCACCGGGGGCTCATCGGGCGCGCCACTGGCGCAGCAGGTCGTCCTGGAGGCCGAACATCTCGCGGTGCTCCTCCGGCTCGGCATGGTCGTAGCCCAGCAGGTGCAGGATGCCGTGCACGGTCAGCAGCTCGATCTCGGCCTGCGTCGAGTACTCGTCGTGGCCGTCCTCGCGCCGCGCAGCGGCCTGGCGTACGGCGACGGCGGGGCACAGCACCAGGTCGCCGAGCACCCCCTCCTCGGGGTCCTCGCTGACCAGCCCGGGCCGCAGCTCGTCCATCGGGAAGGCGAGCACGTCGGTCGGCCCGTCCTTCTCCATCCACTGACCGTTGAGCTCGGCGATCGTGTCCTCGTCGACGGCCTTGATGCACAGCTCGGCCAGCGGATGCACCCGCAGCTGGTCCAGCACGAACCGGCTCAGCGCTGCGAGCTGCTTGACGTCGATCTCGTGCCCGGACTCGTCGAGGACCTCGATTGTCATCGGGGTCCCCGCGGTGGCGTGAGCGAAGCGAGCGGCCTCGTGGGGTGAGTCACGGTCGGGCGTCCTGGCGGGCGTCGTACGAGTCGTAGGCCGCGACGATCTCGCCCACCAGCTTGTGGCGTACGACGTCGTGGGCGGTCAGCCACTGGAACGAGACGTCCGGGAGCCCGTCGAGGATCCCCTGCACGACCCTGAGGCCGGACCTCACACCTCCGGGCAGGTCGACCTGGGTGACGTCGCCGGTGACCACGATCCGGGAGCCGAAGCCCAGCCGGGTCAGGAACATCTTCATCTGCTCGGGTGAGGTGTTCTGCGCCTCGTCGAGGATGATGAACGAGTCGTTGAGCGAGCGGCCGCGCATGAACGCCAGCGGCGCCACCTCGATGGTGCCGGCGGCCAGCAGCTTGGGGATCGACTCGGGGTCGACCATGTCGTGCAGGGCGTCGTACAGCGGGCGCAGGTAGGGGTCGATCTTCTCACTGAGAGTGCCCGGCAGGAAGCCCAGTCGCTCGCCGGCCTCGACGGC
>JBPCQY010000195.1:0-3434 GCA_050997635.1 Nocardioides sp. | reverse complement strand
CGAAGACCTACCTGATGCAGTTCTCCGAGGCCGAGGGTTACACCCACCTGCACCTCCACCTCGTCCCGAGGATGCCGGACCAGCCGGAGAGCGCCCGCGGGCCAAAGGTGTTCGCCTATCTGAGCGCCGACGAGGAGGAGTGGATCTCCGCGGAGGACCGCGATGCGCTGGCGCTCTCGCTGCGGGAGGCTCTTGTCAGAGCCGGTGCGTGACGGACGATCCGCTGGGCGACTTGGCCACCAGCACCTGGGTCGGGATGCGCTCGCGCATCTCGGGCACGTGACTGACGACCCCGACCACGCGGCCGCCCTCGCGCAGCGTGTCGAGCACGTCGAGCACGTCGTCGAGGGTCTCGGCGTCGAGGGCGCCGAACCCTTCGTCGACGAACAGTGTCTCGAGCCGCGCGCCGCCCGACTCGTGGGAGATGACGTCGGCGAGGCCGAGAGCCAGGGCGAGCGAGACCACGAACGTCTCGCCACCCGACAGGGTGGCCGGGTCGCGGGACTCGCCGGACCAGTCGTCGCGCACCAGCAGGCTCAGGCCGCCACGGGTCTCACCGGCGCCGCGGCGGCCGGAGTGCTCGAGGGCGTAGCGATGGCCCGACATCCGTCCGAGCCGCTCGTTGGCGGCGTCGACGACCTGGCCGAGGCGGTAGGCGAGCACGAACGTCGACAGGCGCATCTTCTGGGCATTGTCGGCCGCCTTGCCCTCCACCATCGCGCTGACCTGGGTGGCGAGGTCGAGCCGCTCGCGCACCGGTGCCCAGGCGTTGAGCGCCGTCTCCAGCTCGGTCTCGAGGAGCGTCAGGCGCTCGGACCGGCGTACGGCGAGGGTGTGGTGGGACTGGGAGGTCTCGTGCGCGGTCACCGCCGTGGCCAGGTCGCGGCCGAGCGCGCCGAGGTCGGGAGGCGCGGTGGGCAGCGCGCCTCCGGCGTCGGAGAGTACGGCGCGCGCGGCGGCCAGCTCGGTCTCGTGACGCGACACGGTCGACGCGAGAAGCTCGACCTCGCGGGGCGGCAACGCGACGGCCAGGGCGGCCTCCGCCGAGTCGAAACCGAGCCGCTGCGCCGCCGCGTGCAGCGTCGACGCGGCCTCGGTCAGCGCGAGCTCGGCCGCGTCGGCGGCCGACCGAGCGTGCCGGGCCGCCTCGAGGGGCGCCAGCCGATCGGTCAGCTCGGCCGCCACGTCACCGAGCGTCGCATGGGCGCCACGGGCGGCCGCAACCTCGGCCGCCAGCTCCTCGACGCGCGCCGACTGCTGCTCGGCGGTGGCGACCAGACCTGCGATCTCGACCTCGAGGGCTGCGGCATCGGCGGCGAGCAGCGTCAGCCTCGACCGCGTGGCCGCCAGCTCCGCGCGGACACCGTCGAGCCCAGCGGCGCTGGTCGCCTTCTCGGCGAGCTCTCCCTCGACCCTGGCCAGGTCGGCGTCGACAGTCTCGCGGGTGGCGTCGCCGCACCGGGCCCGGGTGGTGGCGAGCAGCGACTCGAGCTCGCGGACCCGGAGGCCGCGGGCGTGCTCCTCGGCGTTCGCGGTGTCGAGGGTGCGTTGGGCAGCCCGCTCGAGCTCGGCATCCGGGGCGTCGGGTCGCGACGCCGCCGGCCGGGGATGCTCGTGGGAGCCGCAGACGGGGCAGTCGGCGCCGACGGCGAGCGCGCCCGCCAGCTCGGCGGCCATGCCCTCGATGCGCCGCTCGCGGAGGTCGAGCAGCGCGTGTCGAGCCTCGACGGCCGCTCGAGCGCAGGTCCGGAGCTCGGCCGAGGCGGTGGCGAGCCCAGCGGTGTGGTGCTCGACGTCGGCGTGCGCCTGGGCGCACGAGCGGAGCCGGTCGGTCTCGGCGCGCAGCTCGGGCAGGCGCGCGGCGGACCGCTCAGCGGCCAGCACCACGCCCTCGAGTCGCGAGACGACGTCGGGAAGACCGACCGACTCGGCGCTCACCAGCTCGTGCCGGGCCCGTGCCGCCGCCAGGACCCGCGCCGTGCGCGCCGTCTCGTCGACCAGCCGGCCGAGGGCGATCTCGGCCGGTAGGAGGCCCCGCACCCGGACCAGCTCGGCCGCGACCGAGCCATGCTCGGCGTCGACGTCGGGACCGACCCGGTCCGCGAGCCCGGCCCAGCGTTCGTCGGCCCGGACCTGCTCGGCCCGACGCCGGTCGTGGACCTCGCGCAGCGGCAGCACCCCGGCGGCCTGCCGCGCGTGCGCCAGCCGCGTGCGGGCGCTCTCGTAGGCATCGTGCTCGGCGGTGAGCCGGGCCAGCTCGTCGTGGGCGACCCGCACCCGGCGCCAGCGTTCGTCGACCCGGCGGCCCTCGTCGTACGTCGCACGGGTCGTGGCTTCGGTCTCGGCGGCCCGGACGCGCCCGTCGACGGAATCGGCCAGGCCGGTCTCGGCTGTCTCCAACCGGGCCGCGACCCACGACGTCAGGCGGCCGTCGAACGCGGCCACCGCGAGATCGGCCTCGTCGAGGTCGGACGCAACGCCCGAGACCTCGCTGACTCGACTGGTCAGGGCCGCGACGGCCCGCTGGTGCGCGTCCGCCTCACGACGGCAGCCGATGCGATGGTCGCGCAGCCAGCCCTCCATCCGGTCGAAGCGCCCCGACCGGAACAGAGTCTGCAGCAAGGTACGGCGCTCGTCGGGTCCGGAGCGCAGGAAGGCGGCGAAGCCGTTCTGCGGCAGCATCACCACCTGGCAGAACTGGGTGAGGTTCATGCCGAGGAGCTCGCCGAGCAGATGACCGGCCTCGTCGATCCGCGTCGACAGCACCCGCCAGTCGCCGGCGACCTCCTCGGAGAGGACCACGCGGGCCTGCTCGGCGGTGGTGCCGGTGCCGCGCTTCTTCGGCCGCTCCCAGCGCGGGCCGCGCACGATCTGGAACCGACGCCCGGCCAGGGTGACCTCCATGGAGACCTCGGGCGCGGCGCCGACGGGAGCCTGGTCGGCGCGCAGCCGGCCCGCGGCGTTGCGCTCGCCGGGGACCGCGCCGTACAGGGCGAAGCAGACGGCGTCGAGAATGCTGGACTTGCCGGCGCCGGTCGGGCCGGCCAGCAGGAACAGGCCGGCGTCGGCCAGCGCGTCGAAGTCGACCTGGGCGGTCGCGGCGAACGGGCCGAAGGCCGTGATCTGGAGGGAGTGCAGGCGCATCAGCCCGGCACCCGCCCGGCGGGGTCGAGGTCGGTGTCGTCGCAGCAGGCGTCGGCGGCGTCGCGCAGCAGGGCGGCCTCGGCGGCGCTCGCCGGGGCACCGCGCATGGTGTCGACGAACTCGAGAGTGATCTCGTGGTCGGTGCGCCCGCGCGGTCGGCTGGTGGGAGACCGCGCGGCCTCACCTCCGGCCGGAGCGAACTCCAGTGCGACGACGTGAGGGAAACGGGCCCGCAGCCGCTCCATCGGCTCACGGGGGCGTACGGCGTCGGTCAGCGTCGCCTGCACCCA
>JBPCQY010000169.1:0-8814 GCA_050997635.1 Nocardioides sp. | reverse complement strand
TCCGCGCACCCGCGGCGAGGCGGGCACCGTGGAGTACGTTTCACCGCTGGCGGTCTCGCGGACGGCACAAGCGGATTCCGCGCCTACCGGGCCGGCCATCCGGCCGGGGATCAGTTGGTGGCTGTGTGGGACGTAGACGGCCACCTGTCCGGCCTGGTGGTGGGTGACGAACTCGGCGCTCGGCGTACCGGAGCCCTCGGCGCCGTCGCCGTCGACGCCCTGGCCCGGCCTGAGGCAGGCATCGTCGGGCTCGTCGGCACCGGCCAACAGGCCTGGACGCAGTTGTGGGCTCTTGCCGCCGTCCGCAGTCTCACGAAGCAGCCCCGCGTCGGCCTGGAGCCCCACCGAGCCGGCGGCGTATGGGCGCATGGCGTCGAATCCGCGCTCGACCCAGTCCCGCACGACCGCGACGTACAGGGCATCCTTCGACGAGTACTCGCGGTACAGCGACTGCTTCGAGCTGTGCGCCTGCGCGGCCACCGCGTCCATGGTCGTCCCGCGATACCCGCTACTGACGAACATCTGACGGGCGACGGACAACAGGGTAAGCCACCGGCGTTAACGCGCGCTGGCTGTACCAGGCCATCCCGAGCCGCTGCGTAGTCAGGCTCGCGCGGTCGCGGAAGCTGCCCTGCCAGAACCCGCAGTCGCCGGCAGACATACAGAGGTCGCTCGCTCGGGGCCGGGTTCGGACGTCGGCCGGCAGGCTTTCCAGAGCCGTGGCCGCGAGCTGGCTGTGGCGGAACAGCATCGTCGCACGCGCATCGGCGAAGGCCTCCGACAGCAGGGAGGTATGTGCACGGCGCACTTCCGTAACGCCTATCGTGGGTCAGGTGTACTCGTTGCGGCGAGGTAGCCATCATGAGAGCGGTGGACCGATCGCAGCCACAGGCAGACCATGAGGTGATCACGTGACCGCGATGCAATGCTAGAACACGGCCGGAACGCGACCCTCGCGCACGTGTCCGCGGTGGTCGGCGCTCCGATCGGCTCCCTATACCGATTCCTGCGGACGTGAGTCTCTCGACGCCCGGCCCAGCGAAGAGCGCGACGGGGCCACAGGATGCGCCGCCTGGGAAATCCGTGCCGAGGTGGGCAGTCGTCGCAGCATGGACGGCCGTGGTAACGGCGCTCCCGACCGTGCTGTGGCGAGCCCTCGTCGGGCTCGGGGTCGATCTCGGAACACCCTCCTCGTGGCGGGCCAGCCAAGACATCCCGGGCTCCGGCACGGCGTACGTCCTCACGCTCTCCGCACTGGAGCTCCTTGCCGCGCTACTCACACTGCGGCTGGTTCGCCCGGGCGGGGACGTCGTACCCCGGTGGAGCCCGATCCGAGCAGGCCGACGGCTCCCCACCGCGCTCGTGTCGCTCATCGCGCTCGCCGGTGCCCTCGCCTTGACGACCCTTTGCGTCCTCAGCATCCGGTACTGGTGGGCCGTCAACCCGTTCGCAGGGCAACCCAGCTCGGGATGGAGCAGGCTTTGCAGCGGCTGCTACTTGGTTGCACTCGGGTGGCCACCCGCACTTGTCACCACGGTGATCGGCTACACCGTCAGCCGGCACCGCAAGAGTTTCGCCACCGTCGAGTCCCAGCAGGCTTACGCGTGGCAGTCACTTTCATCGTAAGTGTGGAACACGGCAGCGAGCTGTCGCACACCCGGATGGCTGTGACACCCCAAATTTGGCCCCGGCTGGACCGTCCGATCCGGCCCCACCCGTGCGACCGTCGACGGTCTGAGTTGGCTCCACCTGCCCGAGCGGTTCTGACGGTTTGATCTGGCCACACCTGAGCGGCCCGCCGGGCGTTCCCCACCCACGGCCAGGCCAGGAGGCGTTCCTGAAAGGTCACCTGCAGCGGCGCCGCAGCAGGTCGCGCTCGAATGCACGCGAGTCCGCGTCGTGAAGGATCCGGTCGTCGACTCGATCGCCGAACTCAACGAACTGCTCAACGCCGCCGACGCGAAGGACGACCATCGGCGCATCGCCAACCGAGTCAACACCATCGGTGCTGACTTCAGTGCCCGGCGGCATTGCATCCTCTGGCCACTGCCGTCCGTCAAACGATCGCCCAGTCCAGTGACCGCTTCGACCGCTCGGCGGTCCCGAAGCACCTGCTCATCGTCTTGGCTGGCCACACAAGCAGTCTCGCGCTTACTGAGCGCGCCCCCTGACTCACTTTCTTTGCGTGGCGTGCCCCGAGCGCCTAGCGTTGCTTCCTCTATCGGCGCGGAGGACGAGCCCTGTCTGCGGCTTTCAGTCAGCGGATCGGAGGTGCGGAGCGGAATGACTTGTCACCTCCTCGCGCTCTGCTTCGATGCGAACGACCCGCTCCGTCTCGCGCGCTTCTGGGCCCGCGTCCTGGGCTGGGAGATGGCCGATGACCCCCAGGACGGCATTGCGCTCCTGTCGAGCGATGACACCGGGTTCCGGATCCGATTTCTTCCAACTCAGGAGCAGAAGGCCGGTCAGAACCAGTCGCACTTCGATCTGACGAGCACGTCCCTCGAGGACCAGCAGCAGACGGTGGCGAGGTCGCTCGGACTCGGCGCCCGGCACATCGACATCGGTCAGCGCCCGGAGGAGGGACATGTGGTGCTCGCCGACCCCGAAGGCAATGAGTTCTGCGTCATCGAGCCGGGCAACAACTTCCTTGCTGACTGCGGATTCATCGGAGCGCTTGGGTGCGACGGTTCGCAGGAGGTCGGGTACTTCTGGAGCGAGCGCTGGGCTGGCCGTTGGTCTGGGACCAGGACCAAGAGACTGCGATCCGCTCGCCGCACGGCGGTCCGAAGATCACGTGGGGCGGTCCGCCACTGCTGCCGAAGACCGGAAAGAACCGGCTGCATCTCGACCTCGCTCCACCTGTCCACGGTGATCAGCAAGCGGAGGTCGACCGTCTCGTCTCCCTCGGGGCGAATCGAATCGACATCGGCCAGGGCGAGGTCAGCTGGGTGGTGATGGCCGATCCCGATGGCCATGAATTCTGCGTGTTGACCCCCCGATAGCGCGACCGCTCCGGGCGGCGACCCTCCGATCCACCGCGGGGCGACGCCAAGGTCGTTCGGCTCACTCGCGTTGCTGAAATCGTCAGAGCGTCCGGTTCTGCCGCGTTGCGGGCGCAGCCGGCTCCCGCCGACCGACCGTGCCCAACCCATCCGGCCATTGATGACCACAGCTTCACCGTGAAGCGATCAGGCGCGATGACAGGGCGCCGGTCTGGTGGCACGACCAGAAGCGCCGCTACGGGACGTCGACCGTTCTGCGCACAAGCGACCCGCGTGCTAGACGCGCACGTCCGCCCGCCTTGGCGCGCCATACCGCAGGCCGTCCATGAGGAGCGCAGCGACGCGTGCCCCCTTCTCGGGGCCACCTGGCTGGTCGGACAACATGCAGACCCCGCTCAGTGCCCGGAGCAGGTCCATCCCGTCGACGGAGTCCCGGACGGTTCCAGCCTCGGCCGCAGCGGCAAGCAACGACCCGATGGTCTGCCGCACGCGCGCCTGGGTGGACTGGAAGAGATCGGAGTCGGCCGACACGACGGACTTCAGGTAGGTCGCCAGGCCCTTCTTGGTGCCGACGTAGGAGACGAACCGCTGCATCCACTCGGCCAGCGCCTGGTCCGCCGGCAGCGAGGCGCTGAGCTCTTCGGCGCCGGCGCAGAGCAGGTCGACGTTGTGCCGGTAAACCGCCTCCACCATGGCGTCACGGGTCGGGAAGTGCCGGTAGAGCGTGCCGATGCCCACGTCGGCTGCCTTCGCGATCTTCTCCAGCGAGGCTTCGACGCCCGAGGTGGAGAACGCGTCCGAGGCGACGTCCAGTAGCCGCTGCCTGTTACGGCAGGCATCCGCGCGCTGCGCCCGTTGCACCGCTCCTCCTCCGTCCTGTCATCGACAAGGACTTGACAAACCGGAGGGTCCCTCCGTTACTGTTCCCGGAGGCGGCGTCCGCTTCTGGCCAACTGTAGGCCGACCGCCCCTCGACAGCAAGCAAGGAGACACCCCGTGACTTCGACCAGCCTCCGCACTCCGGCTCCGCCGGCCGACACGGGCCGCGACCGGCGTTGGCTCGCCCTGGCCGTGATCGGCGTCGCGCAGCTCATGATCGTCCTCGACGCGTCCATCGTGAACATCGCGCTGCCGCACGCCCAGGCGGCGCTGCACATCGGCGACGCGCAGCGGCAGTGGGCCCTCACCGCATACACACTGACCTTCGGCGGCCTGCTGCTGCTCGGCGGTCGGGTGGCCGACTACCTCGGCCGCAAGCGGACCTTCCTCATCGGCCTGTTCGGCTTCGCCGGCGCGTCTGCCCTCGGTGGGCTGGCCCAGTCGGCCGGCTGGTTCTTCGGCGCCCGCGCCATCCAGGGGGTCTTCGCTGCGCTGCTCGCGCCAGCCGTTCTCTCTCTCATCACCACGACTTTCACCGAGGCTCACGAGCGGGCCAAGGCCTTCGCCGTCTACGCCGCCATCTCCGGGACAGGAGCCGCAATAGGCCTCATCGCCGGCGGCGTTCTCACCCAGTACCTGTCCTGGCGCTGGACCCTCCTGGTCAACACGCCGATCGCGCTCGTCGTCGCCGCGGCCGCGCTGCCACTGCTGAAGGAGAGCAAGGCCGAGGGCGATCGGCACTTCGACATACCCGGCGCGCTCGTCGCGACCGGCGGGCTCGCCGGGCTGGTCTACGGGTTCACCGAAGCCTCCGTGCACGGCTGGACCGCCCCGTTGACCTTGGCGCTGCTCGCCGGCTCCGCCGCCCTGCTGATCGCCTTCGTGGCCTGGGAGCAGCGGGCGAAGTACCCGATGCTGCCGCTGCGGATCGCGCTGGACCGCAACCGCGGCGGCGCCTACCTCGGCTTCTTCCTCGCGACGATGGGGATGTTCGCGACCTTCCTGTTCCTCACGTACTACTTCCAGGGCGTGCTCGGCTACAGCGCGCTGAAGGCCGGCATCGCCTTCCTGCCGTTCCCACTCGGCATCATCACCTCCGCCACGCTGGCCTCGCGGACGCTTCCTCGGTTCGGCCCTCGCGTCCTGGCCACCAGCGGGTTCTCCCTGGCCTCCCTCGGGATGCTGTGGCTCACCCAGCTGCCAGCAGACTCGGCGTACCTCACGCACGTCGTGCCGTCGATGCTGCTGATCAGCCTGGGCATGGGGCACGTGTTCGTGCCGCTGTCCTCGACCGCGCTGCTCGGGGTGCCCAACCACGACGCCGGCGCCGCCAGCGCCTTGGTCAACACGATGCAGCAGGTCGGCGGCTCGCTGGGGGTTGCGTTCCTCAACACGATCGCGACCAGCGCGACCGCGTCGTATGCCATCACGCACGGTGGACCCTCACGCGCTGCATCGGTGCACGGCTTCAGCAGCGCCTTCGCCTTCGCTGTGGGCATCCTGGCTGCTGCTGCGCTCGTCGTGGTGTCGCTCATCCGCGGGACGGGCCGCGGCGACGCCGGCCACGGCCAGATCTCAGCCACGGACCCAGCTGCGCTGCCGGCAACCGTCGCTGCCTGAACCCGCCCCGACGGCTGCGGGCTCGCGAACCGCGAGCGGTAGAAGATCAGCCAGGGTCGGCCGGGTCATCCTTGGCAGGATGACGGCGCCCGGTTCCCCCGCGACGAGGAATGATCTGTGACCACCGAAGAGCCCTTCTCCCTGACGTCGGCCCGGGCGCTGCTTCGGCGTACGCCGCTGGTCGACGGCCACAACGACCTGCCGTGGGCGATGCGCGAGCAGGCCGGCTACGACCTCAACCTGATAGACGTCGCCACCCGGGTGGCGAGCACGCACACCGATCTGGTGCGGCTCGCCGAGGGTGGGGTGGGCGCGCAGTTCTGGTCGGTCTACGTGCCCTCGAGCCTCCAGGGGGACAACGCCGTCGCCGCGACCCTGGAGCAGGTCGACTTCGTCCGCCGCCTGGTCAATCGCTATCCGGACCGGCTGGAGCTGGCGGTCACTGCGGATGACGTGGAGCGCGTCTTCGCGGCCGGCCGGCTGGCCTGTCTGATGGGCGCCGAGGGCGGTCACTCGATCGCCTCCTCGCTGGCGACGCTGCAGGCGCTGTTCGGGCTCGGCGTGCGCTATCTGACCCTCACCCACAACGACAACGTGCCATGGGCCGACTCGGCTACCGACGAGCCCCGCGCCGGCGGGCTTACCGCCTTCGGACGCGAGGTCGTCCGTGAGATGAACCGGCTCGGCATGCTCGTCGACCTGTCGCATGTCTCGGCCGACACGATGCGCGACGCTCTGGACGTCTCCGAGGCTCCAGTGATCTTCAGCCACTCCTCGTGCCGGGCCCTGGTCGACCACCCGCGTGACGTGCCCGACGACGTGCTCCGCCGGTTGCGCGCCAACGGCGGGGTCTGCATGGTCACGTTCGTCCCGGGCTTCGTCTCGGCGGAGTGCGCGGCGTTCGACCTTGGGATGGTGGCCGAGTACCGCCGCCGCGGGCTCGACGCGAAGGACGGGAAGACGCGCGCGGCGGTGGCGCGGGAGTGGGCGCGCGACCATCCACGGCCGGTGGCGACGCTGCGCCAGGTCGCCGACCACGTGGAGCACGCCCGCGACGTCGCCGGGATCGACCACATCGGCATCGGTGGGGACTACGACGGCGTCGACATCCTGCCGCAGGGCCTGGAGGACGTGTCCTGCTATCCGGCCCTCTTCGCCGAGCTGCTGGACCGCGGCTGGTCGGAGCCGGACTGCGAGCGGCTCGCCGGTCGCAACATCTTGCGGGCATGGCGGCAGGCCGAGGCGGCGGCGGCTCGGCTCAGTGCGGAACGGCCGGCGTCGGTGGCGCGCATCGACGACCTCGACGGGTCGTCGACTGAGCCTGGCCGGTGACCGGCGGCGGCTGCACCGACGCGCGCGGACTGACCGACGTTGGGCTGGCGGTTGTTTGCCGACAGGAACGCCGGTCAACCGTCGGGATGGATGGCCGGCGCGGGTACGTGCACCCAAGTGCCGGTTGGGCTGGTCCAGAGGACTCCCCCGTCGGCCTGGCGCTCCAGTGACCAGCCGGTGTGGGTCTTGAGGCGGTGATGCCGCCGGCACAGCAGCCCGCAGTTCTCCGCGCAGGTCGCTCCGCCGTCGTGCCAGGCCTTGCCGTGGTCGATGTCACAGCGCACCGCCGGCTGGCCGCAGCCGGGAAAGCGACAGGTGCGGTCCCGCGCAAGCAGGAAGTCGACCAGTGCCGCGGGGGGCGAGTACGTCGTGCGCCCGTAGTCGAGCAGTCCACCGCTGAGCGGGTCGGTCACCAGTCGGTGCCACTCCCCGTCGACGGCCAGGCGGCGGGCGAGGCTGGCGGGAATCGGTCCGTAGCCGGTCAGCTCGGCGGGGTTGTCCGCCAGCCCGGTCAACGTGGGGAGGTCGACCGTCACCTCGAACCGGGCCGGCCGTCGCTGGGAACGCGGCAACGCCGGGTCGTTCAGGACGCCGTGCGCCATGTCGACCAGGGCGTCGGCCCGACGGACCTCGATCGTGCGACCATCCGCGCTGTCCCACTTCCCCGCGAGCGCGGTGACCGCCGCCATGATCGCGGCCGCGCCATCCGCGGAGAGCCGCGCCTCGACGACGGCCATGCCGCTGTCTTCGGGGTAACAACGCACGAAGCGGTTGCCGACCTGAGTGGCGTGGGTCACCTCGGCCAGGATCGGATCCACGGTGGCTACCGCGCGGCGTACCGCTCGACGGAACTCGCCGGGAGTCTGGCGCACTGCCCGCGGCAACACCCGCGCCTCGACTGCCAACGCCAGGGCTGGGGCGAGATCGGCCGTCTCCTGCGTCATGGCCGTCACGTGCCACCGGGAGATTCGGCCGGACCGCAAGGCCTCGGCGGTGGCGGTGAAGAGCTCGGCGAGCCGGCGGGCGATGTCGATCCGGCGCTGCGCCGTCATCGGGGACAGCCGGAGCGCGACCGCGACCTCTTCGGCCGCCCAGTCGTCCTCCTCGCACACGGCCGGCGGACCGGCCGCGGCCGTCAGGGCGGCGTACTCCTGGGCCGCCACCCAGCGGGACTGTCGCTCCCAGGCCTGTAGCAGGAGGGTGCGCCCCTCGTCGCCCAACCGAGCCGGATCGAGCGGCGCGAGCTGCGCGATGGCGTCCGGGCCTGGCGGAGCGGTGAGAAGGCCCCGCACGAGCTCGACGTCCGCGGACACCGGACCGAGGGGACGCGGGGCGCTCGCCTGGCGCCGCCGCGTCGCTCGGCCGGTGGGCACTTCTTCGAACATGCATTCGATTATCGCGTACGGAGCCGACAAGCCGCGGCCGTTGTGCACAGGCCTGCGAACGCGCGGGCAACTACTCCTTGGGCTCCTCGCCGACCGCCCCATCGGCCTGTTCACGGAGCAGGTCGATGTGCCCCAGGTGACGTGAGGTCTCCTCGACCAGGTGCATGAGGATCCAACGCAGCGAAAACCCGCGGCGTACCGAAACGGCGTCGAGTGACGGAGCCGCGTGAATCACAGCGTCGCAGCGCGCCGACTCCTCGGCGCAGTCCGTCAGCAACTGCGCCATCGACATGCCCGCGGGCACGTGCAGGTCGCCGTCCGGATCTTCGTCCGTCCAGGCGTACGCCAGGCCCCCCTCACCGGCGAAGACGTCGCGGATCCAGTACCGCTCCACATGTTCGAGATGGCGTACGACGCCGTGCAGGGTCAGACCCGTGGGCGTGCTGACCGACCGCAGCACGTCGTCGGAGGCGTCGCGCACCTTCCAGGCCACCAGGTCGCGCTGGCGCTGGAGGAAACCCAGCAGCGTCGTGCGCTCGTCACCGCGGTGCGCCGCCTCGGCCACACCGCCGCGCGCGCCGTTTTCGCTGCCG
>JBPCQY010000143.1:0-14470 GCA_050997635.1 Nocardioides sp. | reverse complement strand
AGACCTCGGCGCCCACGGTCACCGGCACCCCGCAGGTCGGCTCCGCGCTCACAGCCTCCCCCGGCACCTGGTCCCCGGCCGGCACGGTCGCCTACCGGTGGCTCGCCGACGGCGCACCGATCGCGGGCGCCACCCGCGCGACGTACGCCCCGAAGGCCGACGACCTGCGCACGCAGATCTCGGCGCGGGTCACCGTGACCCGGGCCGGGTACGCCGACGCGGTCGCCGTGGCGGCCGCCACGACGCCGATCGCACCGGGCACCTTCCTCAACACCCGGGCGCCTTCCGTGTCGGGCCGGGCACAGGTCGGCGTACCTCTGAGGGCCGACCCTGGGGCCTGGTCGCCGGCCGCGACGCTCGCCTACCAGTGGTTCGCCGGCGGCAACGCCGTCGAGGGCGCGAGGACCCGCACCTTCACCCCCAGCCTCGCCGAGCGCGGCCGCGCCGTCATGGTCAAGGTGACGGCGACCCGACCCGGCTACCTGACCGCGGTCGTGCCGAGCGTCGCGACGGCTCCGGTGGCACCCGGCCACATCGACTCGACCGCGCGCCCGGCCATCACCGGGACCCCGGAGGTCGGCCAGACCCTGCACGCCAGCAGTGGCGGCTGGTCGGTCACGCCGGGCACCACGTCGTACCAGTGGTACGCCGACGGGCAGCCCCTCGACGGTGCGATCGGCGCGACCTATGAACCGACCGCGGACCTCGCCGGCCAGCACCTCACGGTGCGGGTCACCGTCACCGCGCCGGGGTACGACGACGCCACGGCCGAGTCAGCGGCGACCCACTGGGTCTCGCTGGGGACCGACGCCTTCGCCAGCCCCCCGCGGGTCACCGGCCGGGCCGTCATCGGCCAGGTGCTCACCGCGCGGGTCGGCCCGGTGACGCCGAGCACGGCGACCCCGTCGTACCGCTGGGTCCGCGACGCCGGCACCCGGATCCGCGGCGCCCGCGGCGCGACGTACACGCTGCGGCCGGTCGACGTCGGGCACCGCGTGCATGTCGTGGTCACCCTGCATGCAGAGCAGTGGACCAACCGCGACCGGCGGTCGGCGGCCAGCCGGATCGTGCATTCGATCCCCGTGCTGCGCGTCCACACGGCGCTGCGCCGGGCCCGGATCGCCGTACGGCTGGTCGTGCACGCGCCGGGCATCGCGTCGCCGAGCGGGCGGATGCGGGTCACCCAGCACGGTCGGCTCCTCGGGCACGCTCCGGTGGCCGACGGCCTCGGCACCAAGCTGCTGCACCGACTGCCTCACGGGAGGCACCGGCTGGTGATCCACTACGCAGGCCCGCACCAGACCAACGCGCACACGCTCGTGGTCGTGCGGGTGCCGTGAGGCTCACAGCACCTCGAACCTGATCCCCGCGGCCTGCAGGCGCGCGAGCAGCCGTTCGCCCATCGCCTGCGCGGTGGTCACCTGCCCCGACGTCTCCGGGTTGTCGTCGAGGGCCAGGCACAGCGCCGACTCCCCCAGCATCTTGGCGGTCTCGTCATAGCCGGGGTCACCGCCCGAGACGCGGGTGTGGACGGTGCGGCCGCCGGCCTCGGCCACGAAGTCGACGGTGAACCAGGACTTCTCGCGGCGCGCCTGGTCGGGCCCCTCTCCCTGTCTGACCTTGCCCAGCACCAGGTTGCGCAAGGGCTTCACCTGCGCGACCGCCCCCATCGCGGTGACGCCGGCGACGCCGCCCGCGGCGTACCGCAGGGTCTTGAGACCGGCGTAGTGGGAGTAGCGGAACTTCGGTCCGTACGACGCCAGCGCGGCGCCGCTGCGGGCCACCACGATCGGGTCGATCGTCGGCAGCGGCAGCAGCCAGCGCCCCAGCACCCGGTCCCGCTGAGGCTTGCCGGAGACGGCCCGCGACGAGCGGCCCTCGGGTCGCGGCTCGAGGCGGCGCCGCGCGGCCGACGCGTCCTTCATCTGCCGGGCCCGCGACATCGCGATGATCGCGGAGTGGAAGGTGCCGCCGGAGAACATGCCGCTGGCGCGGACCACGCCACGCATCGTGATCGGGACGTCCTCGGGCAGCTGCGCGAGGGTGAAGTAGGCACCGAGGTCGTGCGGGATCGAGTCGAACCCGCAGGCGTGCACCAGCCGGGCGCCCGTGCGCTGGGCGGTGGCGTGGTGCTCGAGATACATCCGGTCGACGAACTCGGGCTCGCCGGTCAGGTCGACGTAGTCGGTGCCGGCCTCGGCGCAGGCGGCGACCAGCGGTTCGCCGTACGTCAGGTAGGGGCCGACCGTCGTGATCACCACCCGCGTCCGCGCGGCGACGTCGGCCAGCGACTGGGGGTCGGTGACGTCCGCGACCAGCAGTGGCAGGTCGGCGTACGTCGCGCCCAGCCGCTCGCGCACATGCTCGAGCTTCTCGAGGCTGCGTCCGGCCAGCGCCCAGCGCAGGCCGTCTGATGCGTGTTTGGCCAGGTATTCCGCCGTGGGGGCGCCGGTGAAGCCTGTCGCGCCGAACACCACGAGGTCGAGCTCGCGTCCCGGGCTGGCTGCGTGCGTCATGTCGCCCATCGTGGCACGCGGAACCGCCGGCCCCAGCGGGCCGTCCAAGCGCCATGGATCTGCTTCGTCGTACCGGCCTTGCCGTCGCGTGCACCGCCGCGCTGGGCGTCTCGTTCGCCGCCGGCATCACCTGGGCCGGCCAGTCGCCGTCGCCCCCGGCCGTCCACCACGCCCCGCCCCGCCTGGTCGGCGCGGCCCTCGACAACGGCCGCGACTGCGACCAGCTCCTGGCGTGGTACGTCGATCGCGCGCTGCCCCGGGTCACGGCGTACGGCTGGACCAGCCCGGCGGTCTACGCCTCGAGCGCGGCGGGCGTGCCACTGGCCTCCGACTCGGGAGCTGCCCCGGCGGCTGGTTCGAGGGACCTGACGCCGTCGACGTCCAGCGCCACCGGCACGAACGTGCAGGAGGCCGGGGTCGACGAGCCCGACGTGGTCAAGTCCGACGGACGCCTGCTGGTGCGGGTGCAGGACGGTCGCCTGGTCTCCTACGACGTCAGCGGCGCCCACGTCGTACGGCTGGGCTCGGCCACGCTGACCGGCCTGCGCGACCCGCAGCTCCTGCTCGCCGGCCACACGGTCGTGGCCGTCGGCGTCCAGGGCCAGGCCCTCACCGACTCAGGTACGACGCCGGCCGGGGCGCGGGTCATCACGTTCGACCTGGCGGACCCGGCCCACCCGCGGGCCGTCGACACCCGCACCTTCGCCGGCACACTGGTCGTGGCCCGAGAGCACGGTGACGTGGTGCGCCTGGTCGTCTCGACCGGGCTGCCCGACCTCGACTTCACCCGGCCGGGCATCTTCACCTCCGACACCGAGGCGTTGCGGCACAACCAGGACGTCGTGCGCAGCTCGACGATCGACGACTGGCTGCCCCAGCTCACGACGTACAGCACGACCGGGGTGCCGACCAGGAAGGCCCTCCTCCCCTGCTCCGACGTCGCCGTACCGGCCACCGACGGGGGGAGCGGGACGCTCGCGGTGATCGGCTTCGACGCCGCGCACCCGGCCACGGAGTCCGTGACGGCGGTGGCGACCGACTCCACGATCGCCTACCTGTCGCCCGACCGGCTCTATCTCGCGCAGCCGCCGTATGCCGGGGCGTGGGGCTGCTGTGGCGACGCGTCCGGATCCACCCAGAGCGGCTCGACCGCGCTCCACGCCTTCGCCCTCGACGGTACGACGGCCCGCTACCTCGCCTCGGGGACGGTCGACGGGCTCGTGGCCGACCGCTGGTCGATCGACGAGTACGACGGCGTGCTGCGCGTCGCCGTCGGTCCGACCACGGCGACCGGACCCTTCAACTCCGTCGTCACGCTGCGCCGGCAGGGTTCCGACCTGGTCGAGGTCGGCCGGCTGGACCGGCTCGGGCCAGGCGAGACGATCCGCGCGATGCGGTGGTTCGACGGGCTCGCGGTGATGGTCACCTTCCGGCAGGTCGACCCGCTGCTCGCGATCGACCTCACCTCGCCGCGGCATCCGCGGCTGCTGGGCGCCCTGCACGTGCCCGGATACTCGACGTACCTGCACCCGCTGGGGAAGCACCGGATGCTCGGCATCGGCCAGGACGTCGACCCGGTCGTCGTGACTCCCGTCCCGGGGCCGCCGACGGCCACGCCGCTCCCCCAGCAGGGCGCGACGTCCGGGCCCATCCCCCGCGACCCGCCCCTGGCCCTGCCGCCCGCGGGCGCGAAGGCGACCCTGTTCGGCCTGGCCGATCTGACGCACCCGAAGGCCCTCTCGACCGTGCACTACCCGCGCGGCACGACGGCGCGGATCGGCTTCGACACCCACCAGTTCACCTGGCTGCCCGACCAGCACGTCGCGCTCACCGTCCTCAGCGGCGGCTACCTCGGCCAGACCGGGTGGGTCTCGGTGCTGCGGCTGCACCACGGTCAGATGACGAATCACCTCGTGCGGGTCGAGTACGGCGCCGAGGTGGCGCAGGTGCGCACCGTGCCGCTGCCCGACGGACGCGTGGTGCTGGTGACCGGCGACGCCGTCAGCTTCTTCCGGGTGTGAGACCGTGCGCCGGATCGTCGTACGCCTCGGTTCCGCGGTTGCCGTGGCTCCGTTCCTGGCGGGCTGTGGCCACCACGCCCCGGCAGCCCGGGGCGGGCTCTCGGGACAGGAGATCGCCCGGGCCACCGCCATCGCGCGCGCCGAGGCGACCCGCGAGGACGCCCACGTCACCAGCGCGACCGTCACCGCGGGGCGCGGCGTCGTCGTCCGCGACAACAACACCGGGCACTCGTGTCGGTCGGGGCGGGTGCTGCACATCAAGCTGATCGGGAACTTCCCGCACATCGTGACGACCGGGCATGCGGTGGAGCCCGGGCAGCCGATGCCGGACTTCACGGTCCACGCCGTCGGCCTCACTGCAGACCCGGTGACCGGCCAGACCTGCCTGATCGGAGTCCAGACTGGACACCCGAGGCCGGCGACGGGGGCCGTCATTCTCGACCTGGGTCAGGACGCGCGATGACGGTGCCCGTCGCGGCGTACGCTCGAGGCATGTGCCGCAACATCCGACCGCTCAACAACTTCGAGCCCCCGGCGACCCCTGACGAGGTCACCGCGGCGGCGCTGCAGTTCGTGCGCAAGGTCAGTGGCACGACGAAGCCGTCGGCTGCCAACCAGGAGGTCTTCGACCGCGCGGTCCGCGAGATCGCGCACCTCACCGAGCACCTGCTCGACGACCTGGTCACCACGGCGCCGCCCAAGAACCGCGACGCCGAGGCCGCCAAGCAACGCGCCCGGATCGAGGCGCGTTACGGCACGTCTGCATGAGCGTCACCGACATCTCGCGGCCCTCGAGCGACGTCGAGACCGCGCTCGCGCTGCTGGGTGACCGGCCGCTCGTCGTGGTCACCGGCGCGGGACTGTCGACCGACTCGGGGATCCCCGACTACCGCGGCCCGGGGTCGCCGGCGCGTACGCCGATGACCTACCAGGAGTTCGTCAGTGGACCCCGAGCGCGGCAGCGTTACTGGGCGCGCTCGCACCTGGGCTGGTCGCGGATGCGCGGCGCCGAGCCGAACGCCGGGCACCGCGCGCTCGCGCGGCTCGGTCCGTCCCTGCTGATCACCCAGAACGTCGACGGGCTGCACGAGACGGCCGGCTCGCGGTCGCTGGTGGCACTGCATGGCCGGATCGCCGACGTGACCTGTCTCGGCTGTCGCACCACGTCGTCGCGGACCGCGCTGCAGGCCCGGCTGCTCGACGCGAACCCGGGCTTCGCCGAGCGGCACGCCGCCGTCGAGATCAGGCCCGACGGCGACGTGGAGCTCTCGGAGACGGCGGGGTTCGTCGTACCTGACTGTGCCGGGTGCGGCGGCGTGCTGAAGCCGGACGTGGTCTTCTTCGGCGAGAACGTCCCCGCGGCGCGGGTCGAGCGGTGCTATGCCGCCGTCGACGCGCTGGTCGACTCCGGCGGCGCGCTGCTGGCGGTCGGCTCGTCGCTGACGGTGATGAGCGGGTTCCGGTTCGTACGGCGGGCGGCCCGGGCTGGCACCCCCGTCGTGATCGTCAACCGGGGAGCCACCCGCGGCGACGACCTGGCGACGTACAAGCTGGAGCTGGGGTGCTCGGAGTTCCTGTCGGCTCTGGTGGGTGTCGGTTCCCCCGCGTAAGCGGGGAAACCGACAGGGGCCGAGGGGCCGCTACCCCAGCCGCACGAAGATGTGGTCGGCGTCGTCGAGCTCGATCTCGGCGGTCTCGCCACCCGAGCCGAGCAGGACGCCGGCATCGGTGCGGGCCACGGTGACGGTCTTGTCTGGCAGCGCGCCGACGCGGCGCAGGGTCGACATCAGCGACTCGTCCTTCTGGAGCTCCTCGGAGATGCGGCGCACGAGCGCGCGCTGCTCGCCGGAGCTGGCGACGGCGGAGAGCGGCGAGACGCCGTCCATGAACTCCTCGCCGACGATCTCGCCGAGCTCGTCGAGGCCCGGGATCGGGTTGCCGTACGGCGACTGCGTCGGGTGGTCGAGCAGCTCGACCAGGCGACGCTCGACCGTCTCGCTCATCACGTGCTCCCAGCGACAGGCCTCCGCATGCACCAGCTCCCAGTCGAGCCCGATCACGTCGGCGAGCAGCCGCTCGGCCAACCGGTGCTTGCGCATCACCCGGGTCGCGAGCCGCAGCCCCTCGGCGGTCAGCTCGAGGTGCCGGTCGCCCTCGACGGTCAGCAGGCCGTCGCGCTCCATCCGGGCCACCGTCTGCGAGACCGTCGGACCGCTCTGGTGCAGCCGCTCGGCGATCCGGGCGCGCAGCGGGACGATGTCCTCCTCGACCAGCTCGTAGACGGTCCGGAGGTACATCTGCGTGGTGTCGATCAGGTCGGTCACGGGAACCATTGTCGCGCATGGTCTCGACTTCGCTCGACCACCGATGGACTCGGCTCGACCACCGAGGGACTCGGCTCGACCACCGAGGGGACCCGGCTGGCAGAGTGGGGCGCGATGTCTTCGGTCATGTGGTGGCGCCGCGACCTGCGGCTGCGCGACAACCCGGCGTTGGCGACCGCCGCCGCGGAGGGTCCCGTCGTGCCGTTGTTCGTGCTCGACCCCGCCCTCTGGGAGCCCGCCGGCGCACCCCGCCGCGCCTACCTCGTCGACTCGCTCGGCCGGCTGGCCGAGGCCGTCGGCGGCCTGACCGTCCGCTCCGGCGACCCCGTGCGCGAGGTGGTGCGGGTGGCCCGCGAGGCCGGCGCCGACCAGGTGCACGTCGCCGCCGACTTCGGCCCGTACGGCGCTGCGCGCGACGAGAGGGTCGACGCCGCCCTGGCCGAGCACGGGATCGAGCTGGTGCGCACCGGGTCGCCGTACGCCGTGGCGCCCGGCCGGGTCACCAAGGGCGACGGCACGCCGTACGCCGTCTTCACACCGTTCTTCCGCGCCTGGACCGAGCACGGCTGGCGCGGCCCGATCGACACGCCGCGGGTCGAGTGGGAGGTGCTCGACGGCGAGCGCCTGCCGGAGGCGACCTGCGAGATCGACCTGCCCACCGCCGGCGAGGACGCCGCCCACCGCCGCTGGCAGCGGTTCCTCGACGACAAGGTCGCGGCGTACGACGAGGGCCGCGACCGCCCCGACCAGCCGGCGACGAGCCACATGTCGGTGCACCTGAAGTGGGGCGAGATCCATCCGCGCACGATGCTCGCCGACCTCGCTCCGCTGCGCGACACCGGCACCGGCACCGGCGCGGCGACGTACCGCAAGGAGCTCGCCTGGCGGGAGTTCTACGCCGACGTGCTGCACCACCGCCCCGAGACCGCCCGCGACTACCTGCGCCCCGAGTTCGCGCGGATGGAGTACGACGAGCCGGCCGGGCAGCTCGACGCCTGGCGCGAGGGCCGCACCGGCTACCCGATCGTCGACGCCGGGATGCGCCAGCTCGCCGCGACCGGCTGGATGCACAACCGGGTCCGGATGATCGTGGCCAGCTTCCTGGTCAAGGACCTGCACCTGGAGTGGCAGCACGGCGCCCGGCACTTCATGGCCCACCTCGTCGACGGCGATCTCGCCTCCAACCAGCACGGCTGGCAGTGGACCGCCGGCTGCGGCACCGACGCAGCGCCGTACTTCCGGGTCTTCAACCCGGTCAGCCAGGGACGCACGTTCGACCCGCACGGGAGCTACGTCCGGCGGTGGGTTCCGGAGCTGCGGGACGCCGAGGACCCGCACGCACCGGTCGACCCGATCGTCGACCATGCGGACGAGCGTCGCGAAGCACTCGCTCGGTGGGAGAGGATTCGACCGTGAACGATCTATTGGTGCCCGCACGCTTCCGAGGCCCGGCCTCGTCCGGCAACGGCGGCTGGACGTCGGGGGCCCTGGCCGCACTCGTCGACCACGACTGCCCCGACGACCGCAACGGCCAGTGGCCGGCCATCACGGTCACCCTGCGGATGCCGCCGCCGCTGGACACCGCGATGCCGGTGACCGAGACCGACGGGCTCACGGTCGCGGCACACGGCGACAGCACGGTGGCGAGCGCTGAGCTGGCCGACAGCGCCCCGGCCGACGTCGAGCCCGTGGACGCCGCGGAGGCGCGGGCCGCGACCGCGTCGTACGCCGGGCTGGTCTCGCACCCCTTCCCGACCTGCTTCGCCTGCGGCACCGGCCGCGAGGAGGGCGACGGGTTGCGGATCTTCCCCGGCCGCGTCGACGACGTCGACGGACTGGCCCGGGTGGCGGCGCCGTGGACGCCGCACCCGAGCGTGGCCGAGGACTTCCACTACTACGTCGACGGCGAGACCCGCGCCTCGCTGGCGGTCACCTGGGCGGCGCTCGACTGTGTCGGCGGCTGGGCCGGCGACCTGGCCGAGCGCCTGATGGTGCTCGGCCGGATGACCGCGCGGGTCGATGCGTTGCCGGTGATCGGAGAGGAGCACGTGGTGGTCGGTCAGGGCATGCGGCAGGAGGGTCGCAGGACCTTCACCGCATCGACCTTGTACGACGCCGACGGGCGGGTCGTCGCGACGGCCGAGCACACGTGGTTCGCGGTCGACCTGGCGGACTTCAGCTGATGGCGGGCGCGGAATGGTGGCGGCACGCCGTCACCTACCAGGTCTACGTGCGCAGCTTCGCCGACTCCGACGGCGACGGCATCGGCGACCTGCCGGGCATCACCTCGAGGCTCACCTACCTGCGCGACCTCGGCGTCGACGCCTTGTGGATCACGCCGTTCTACCCCTCGCCCCAGCACGACGCCGGGTACGACGTCTCCGACTACCTGGACGTCGACCCCCTGTTCGGCAAGCTCGCGGACGCCGACGCACTGATCGCCCGCGCCCACGAGCTGGGCCTGCGGGTCGTGGTCGACCTGGTGCCCAACCACACCTCCGACGAGCACGTGTGGTTCCAGGCCGCCCTGAAGAAGGGGCCCGGCAGCAAGGAACGGGCACGCTACCTGTTCCGCAAGGGGCGCGGCCGAGGCGGCACGCAGCCGCCCAGCAACTGGCAGTCGGTCTTCGGCGGGCCGGCGTGGACGCGCCTCGCCTCCTCAGGCCCGGGACGCGACGACGGCGAGTGGTACCTCCACCTCTTCGACAGCACCCAGCCCGACCTCGACTGGCGCAACCCCGAGGTCCCGCGGATGTTCTGCAAGGTGCTGCGCTTCTGGCTCGACCGGGGCGTCGACGGGTTCCGCATCGACGTGGCGCACGGCCTGTTCAAGCAGGCGGGTCTGCCCGACGAGGAGCCCGCTGACCTGGCCGCCGACTCGGTGCCGGTCTCGCACCCCGATGGCGTCGTACCGGTGCAGGTACGCGACGAACCGCAGTGGGACCAGCCCGAGGTGCACGGCATCTACCGCGACTGGCACGACGTGCTCGCGAAGTACGACGGCGACCGGATGATGGTCGCCGAGGCGTGGACCAAGAAGCCGGAGAGCCTGGCTCGCTACATCCGTCCCGACGCGTGCCAGCAGGCGTTCAACTTCGCCTGGCTGCTGGCGCCCTGGTCCGCCGCGGCCTTCGCCGAGGTGATCGGTTCGACGCTGGCCGCGGTCGAGCCTGTCGGCGCCTCGCCGACCTGGGTGCTGTCCAACCACGACGTCGTTCGCCACTCCATGCGCTACGGCGGTGGCCCGCGCGGACTGGCGCGCGCCAGGGCAGCCACGCTGGCGATGCTGGCGCTGCCGGGCTCGGCGTACCTCTATCAGGGCGAGGAGCTCGGCCTGGAGCAGGTCGACGTACCCCCGGAGCTCCGGCAGGACCCCGCGTGGTTCCGCACCGGTGAGGTCGGCCGCGACGGCTGCCGGGTGCCGCTCCCGTGGCGCGGCGCGAAGGCGCCGT
Organism: Nocardioides sp.; assembly: GCA_050997635.1. Taxonomy (GTDB): domain Bacteria; phylum Actinomycetota; class Actinomycetes; order Propionibacteriales; family Nocardioidaceae; genus Nocardioides. Next base: position 4,157 of record JBPCQY010000143.1, on the reverse strand, counting down.
ACGGCTTCGGTGGCGGTGGCGAGCAGCCGTGGCTGCCGATGCCCGAGGACTGGGCCGGCCTGACGGTGGCCGCGCAGAAGCAGGACCCCGACTCGACGCTCGCGTTCTACCAGGCAGCGCTTCGGGCGCGCAGGCGGTTCGCGCACAGCGCCGGCGACGCCGTGGAGGTGGTCGGCGGCCGGTCGACGGTGCTGGAGTTCCGCCGCGGGCCGCTGACCGTCGTACTCAACTGCGGGTCGCGCCCGGTCCGTCTCGGCGAAGCCCGCGGCCGCGACACCGCCGGGGAAGTCCTGATCTCCAGCGGACCCCTCACCGAGGCCGGCCTCCTCCCACCCAACACCTGCGCCTGGCTGCCGAAGTAGGCCTTTCCCGCGGCCGAAGTAGGACTTCTCCCGGATAATCCCCACCTGGAGGGCGGGAAACCCCTACTTCGCGGGCGGGAAAGGCCTACTTCGGCAGCGAGTCGAGGGCGCGGTTGTAGCGGGTGAGACCGGCGACGAAGTCCCTCAGATCGGCAGCCGACCACTCCCCGAGCCGTTCGCCGAGCCACTTGCGGCGGCGGTCGTCGACATCGGCGAGCCGCCGCAGCGCGTCGTCGCTGGCCGAGATCAGGCTGGCCCGACCGTCGTCGGGGTCGGGCACTCGCACCAACAGCCCGAGCTGACACAGGTGCTGCACCTGGCGGCTGATCGCACCCTTGTCGATGTCGAACTTCTCGGCCACCGCCGAGGGTCGCATCGCGCCATTCTGGGCGAGCAGGGTGAGGACGAGGTACGACGTCGGCATCAGCTCGGGGTGGACGGCGCGGGCGCGCTCCCAGATCACGCGGCGGATCCGCCGGATCATGACGCCGACCTCCTGCTCGAGGTCGCGCAGCGAGTCAGCGCGCGACATGAGCGGGCTCCGACTCCGACCGCAGTCTCGGGTCACTGTGCAGCTCGGCGGCGACGTCGGGCGAGAGCTCGTCATCGCGCAAGATGGTGGTGCGCAGCGGCACCTCGCGGATGAACAGCACGCACACGAACGCGGCGATCGCGAACGGCACGGCGACCAGGAACAGCTCGCCGGTCGCCTGCCCGAAGGCCTGCTCGAAGACGGCCCGCACCGGTGCGGGCAGCGTGGAGAGCTCCGGGATCTGATGGCTCTGGTGGCCGGAGGTGGGGATGCCGAGCGCGGTCAGGCCCGAGGAGACCCTGGTCGCCACCTGGGCGCTGAGCAAGGCCCCCAGCGCCGAGACGCCGATCGAGCCGCCGAGGCTACGGAAGAACGAGACCAGCGAGCTGGCGGCCCCCATGTCTGCCTGAGCGGCGTTGTTCTGCACGGACAGCACGAGGTTCTGCATCGTGGCGCCGAGGCCGAGGCCGAGCAGCGCCATGAACGCACCGACCCGCCACAGCGGCGTGGCCTCGTCGATGGTGCCGAGCAGGGCGAGCGCGGCGATGACCAGCACCATGCCGCCGACCAGGAAACGCTTCCAACGACCGGTGCGGGTGATGATCCGGCCGGTGGTCATGCTCGAGACGACCAGGCCGCCCACCATCGCCACCGACATCAGGCCGGCGCGCGTCGGGCTCATGCCGCGGGCGAGCTGGAAGTACTGGCTCAGGTAGACGGTGGCACCGAACATCGCGACACCGATCAGCACCGACGCGGAGACCGACAGGGACGTCGTACGGTCGCGGAACAGGCGCAGCGGGATGATCGGCTCGCGGGCCACGCGGGCCTCGACGTAGACGGCGGCCGCGACGACCAGGATGCCGGCGGCGATGAGCAGCCAGCTGACCGGCGAGGCCCAGCCGAACTGGTTGCCACCGAGGCTGACCCAGACCAGCAGGATGCTGACGCCGCCGACGAGCAGGGTGGCGCCGAGGTAGTCGATGTGCGTCTCGCGGCGTACGACGGGCAGGTGCAGGGTCTTCTGGAGTACGACGAACGCCAGCGCCGCGACCGGGATCCCGACGAAGAAGCACCAGCGCCAGCCGAGTCCGGGGGTGTCGACGATGACGCCGCCGATGAGCGGGCCGCTGACCGTGGCGACGGCGAAGACGGCGCCGATGTAGCCGGAGTAGCGCCCACGCTCACGCGGGGTGACCATGCTCGCGATCACGACCTGCACCAGGGCGGTGAGGCCGCCGACTCCGATGCCCTGCACCACCCGGGAGCCGATCAGGACGCCCATCGAGGGCGCGAAGCCAGCCACCAGCGAGCCGGCGACGTAGATCACCAGCGCGGTCTGCACGAGCGTCTTCTTGTTGAACTGGTCGGCGAGCTTTCCCCAGATCGGGGTGGTCGCCGTCATCGCCAGCAGCGTCGCGACCACGACCCAGGTGTAGCCGGTCTGGCTGCCGTGCAGGTCACCGATGATGCGAGGCAGCGCGTTGGACACCACGGTGCTCGACAGCATCGCGACGAACATCGCGAGGAGCAGACCCGACAGCGCCTCGAGCACCTCGCGGTGGGTCATCTGGCCGGCCTGCTCGGCCGAGGCGGGTGCTGAGTGGGACACGGAGTCTCGATTCGATGGGGGCACGCACGCCTAAAGGTTGACAACGGCAACTATATTCCCACCGGTGCGCAGCCGCAAATCGCTGTCACACGCAGACAACCCGCAGGTGCGGCCCGGATTGTTCCGGAACCCCTCCGGCCGGACGTTGGCCAGATCACCTGCGGGTCGGGTGTCTGCGTTGAGATTGCCAGCAACACTTCGTCGGCTGGCGGCGGTTGCTGCTAGACCGCAGCCACCTCACGCGTCCTGTAAGTATTCAACCTAGGACCACCTCCTTTCCCGTGTACGACGACCGTACGCCGTCAACCCGGCCCGGCTCAAGAAGATTTCGTCGCGCGTACCGAACCGGACGCCCGATCCGGGCGTCGGACCTGACGTACCCTCCTCTCGACCCAGGAGCTTCTCATGACGTATCGCCTCAACGCCGTCCTCGGTATCGGCGCCCTCTCGCTCAGCACCCTCGCGCTGATCCAGGCCGCCCCGGCCCAGGCGGCCGCCGGGCACCACTGCCACGGCCAGCGTGCCACCATCGTCGGCACGAGTCGCGCAGACACCCTCACCGGCACCCGCCACCGTGACGTCATCGTCGGCCGCGGCGGCGACGACGTCATCAAGGGCCTGAAGGGTGATGACATCATCTGCGGCGGCTACGGCGCCGACACCCTGCTCGGCAACGCGGGCGACGACCGGCTCTATGGCCAGGGCAACGCCATCCGCCGCAGCGACGGCGACATCCCCACCTACTTCGAGGGTGACACCCTTGACGGCGGCGCGGGCAGCGACCTGATCTCGACCGGCCGCGACGACCGGACGGCCGACGGTGTGCACGGGGGCGGCTTCGAGAAAGTCACCTGGGCGCGGTCACCGCACGGCATCCACCTCGACATCGCGCGGGGCACGGCCAGCGGCTGGGGCCATGACCGCATCGAGACCTGGACCGCCGGCGGGACCGTCTACACGACGAGCGGGCACGCGGACGACGTCACCGGCAGCAGCCGCGCTGACCGGGTGGTCAGCGGCACCGGAGCCGACACCGTGGTCACCGGAGGCGGCGCAGACCTCGTCGACCTCGGATCCGATGGCGCCGACGACTTCGCGGACACCGGCTCCGGCGGGGACAAGGTCACCACTCAGGGGGTTGGCCACGGTGTCGACAGGATCCGCACCGGCGGCACCTTCGACTCGGTCTTTGCCTACGCCGGTGGCGGCGCACGGGTGCACGTCTCGACGGGAGGGGGCGACGACCTCCTGTACATGGGACCGGGACCGGGCTCCACCTTCGTGGCCGGGGCCGGCACCAACCGCGGTGTCTTCCTGTTGGATCCTGCCCTCGGGGACGCGACGTTCGACGCCGCCTCCGGAGTGGTGACCTACGCCGACGGCGGCTCCGCGACCACCAGTGGCCTCGGACCGGTCCAGTTCCAGCCGGCCGGAGTCTCGACCACGACGCTCCACTACTCCGGCACGGCCGGCGCGGACGAGCTGATCTCCCACATCCGGCTGGACGCCACCATGCTGGGTGGAGACGACCACGTGACCGGCAGTCAGTTCGACGACACGATCGACGGCGGCGACGGGACCGACTACGCCGACGGTGGTCTTGGCGCGGACACCTGCACCTCGGTCGAGCAGGGCCCCTGCTGACCGCTCG
>JBPCQY010000140.1:0-6412 GCA_050997635.1 Nocardioides sp. | reverse complement strand
AGGCTGGGCGGAGCACGAGCAGCGATCTCAACCCCGGGAGATTGGGTGGGCCTAAGAGGACTTGAACCTCTGACCTCTTCCTTATCAGGGAAGCGCTCTAACCGTCTGAGCTATAGGCCCGGAGTGGAGTGGGCCGGGAACGGGCCCGGACGCCACGATGGCCGCCTGCGCGGCCGAAACCGAACATTACCGCACGGCCGGAGGGCCCCACAAAACGCAGCGAGGCGTCAGTGGGAGTCCTCGGCGAGGGTGACCTCGATGCCGCCGAGCAGGGCCGCCGCCATGTTGTAGAGGAAGGCCGCCAGGGTCGCGATCGCGGTCACCAGCACCACGTCGATCACCGAGACGAGCATGGTGAAGCCCATCACCCGCGAGGTGCCGAGGTAGTCCTGGACGTTGAACGTCGAGGTGTTGTTGCCGCTGGAGACCATGTCGGCGACCGTCTGGTTGATCGAGGTCCACACGCCGGCGGCACCGAGCACCGACCACACCATCATCACCGCGACCAGCGTGACGATGCCGAAGGCGATGGAGAGCAGGAACGAGACCTTCATGACCGACCACGGGTCGATCCGGGTCAGCCGCAGACGGGCCCGGCGCGCCGGGCGGCTGCGCTGCGCCTGCCGGCCCGACGTACGACGGGCGCGAGCGGGCGCCTGCACTGCCGGGCGGGTCGCGGTCTGATCCTGCTGCTGACCGGGGGCCGGCGGCGGGATGACGGGCTTGCGCGACGGGTCGGTCGCCACAGAGCCCGCGGGCGCCACGTCCGCAGGGGCGGCGGCCGCATCGCGGCGCTCCCGGGCGGCGGCAGAGATCTTCTGCTGCAACCGCTCGGCGAGCGGGGGGCGCGCGGGCTGCTGCTGGTCGAGGCCGGGTGCCGGGCGCGTCTGCTCAGCAGGACGGTCGGTCATCAGCTCTCACTTTCGGTCATCGTCGTCCAGCCCGGTGTCGGGCACCTCATCGGCTGGTGCGTCAGCGGTCGGGACCGCTGCGGTCTCCTCGATTGTTGCACCCGGGCCCATATCAGGCGATTCCTCGGACTCCGACACGGACACGTCGACGTCGGCGCTGCCGGCCACCGGAGTCTCCACCGAGCGCGCCACGACGGCGACCGAGTCGCCGTCCTTGGGGGTGACGAACTTGACCCCCATGGTCGAGCGGCCGGTGGCCCGGAAGTGGTCGTTGATGGGGCTGCGGACCACCTGGCCGTTGGAGGTGATCGAGAGGATCTCGTCTCCCTCGACCACGATGAAGGCGCCCACGAGCACGCCGCGCTCCTGGTTGGCCAGCGACATCGCCTTGATGCCGAGACCACCGCGCGACTGGAGCCGGTAGTCGGTGATCCGCGAGCGCTTGGCGAAACCGCCGTCGGTGATGGTGAAGACGTACTGCGGCTGGACGGCGTCCTGCGGTTCCTGAGGAGGCGCGCCAGCGCCGTCTCGAAGGGCCTCGGCCTCCACCTGACCGGCCCGGATCACCGACATCGACAGCACCGAGTCCCCGTCGCGGAACTTCATGCCCGACACCCCGGACGTCGCCCGGCCCATCGGCCGTAGCTGGGTGTCGTCGGCCCGGAACCGGATCGCCTGGCCCTTGCGAGAGACCAGCAGGATGTCGTCGTCGGGGTTGGCGAGCTCGGCGCCGATCAGCTCGTCGTCGTCCTCACGGAAGTTGATCGCGATGACGCCGGCCTGGCGCGGCGAGTTGTAGTCGCCGAGGCGGGTCTTCTTGACCAGCCCGTTGCGGGTCGCGAGCACGAGGTAGGGAGCCTGCTCGTAGTCGCGGATCGCCAGCACCTGGGCGATCGACTCGTCGGGCTGGAAGCTGAGCAGTCCGGCCACATGACCGCCCTTCGCGTCGCGCGAGGCCTCGGGCAGGTTGTAGGCCTTGGTGCGGTAGACCCGGCCGGCGGTCGTGAAGAACAGCAGCCAGTGGTGGTTGGACGTGGCGATGAAGTGTTCCACGACGTCGTCGCCGCGCAGGCTCGCGCCGCGCACGCCCTTCCCGCCGCGCTTCTGGGTGCGATACGCGTCGGCGCGGGTGCGCTTGGCGTAGCCACCGCGGGTGATGGAGACGACGAGGTCCTCGTCGGGGATCAGATCCTCCATGGACAGGTCGCCGTCGGCCGCCATGATCTGGGTGCGCCGCTCGTCGCCGTACTTCTCGACGATCTCGGTCAGCTCGTCCTTGACGATCTGCCGCTGCCGCTCGTCGCTGGCCAGGATGGCGTTGAGGTCGGCGATGACGGCCTCGAGGCGGGCTAGCTCGTCGATGATCTTCTGGCGCTCCAGCGCCGCTAGGCGGCGCAGCTGCATGTCGAGGATCGCGCGCGCCTGGAGCTCGTCGATCTCCAGCAGCGCCATCAGGCCCTCGCGGGCCTCGTCGACGTCGGGGCTGCGGCGGATCAGGGCGATCACCTCGTCGAGCGCGTCGAGCGCCTTGACCAGGCCGCGGTAGACGTGGGCCTGCCTCTCGGCCTCGGCGAGCCGGAAGCGGGTACGCCGCTGGATGACCTCTATCTGGTGGGTCACCCAGTTGCTGATGAACTGGTCGATGGTCAGGGTGCGCGGCACGCCGTCGACCAGGGCCAGCATGTTGGCGCTGAAGTTGGTCTGCAGCTCGGTGTGCTTGAGCAGGTTGTTGAGCACCACGCGCGCGACGGCGTCGCGCTTGAGTACGACGACCAGTCGTTGGCCGGTGCGACCCGACGAGTCGTCGCGGACATCGGAGAGGCCCGCCACCTTGCCGGTGTCGGCGAGGTCCGCGATCTTGAGCGCCAGGTTGTCGGGGTTGACCATGTAGGGCAGCTCGGTGATCGAGAGGCAGGTGCGCCCGCGGCTGTCCTCGTCGATCTCGATGACCGCACGCTGGCTGATCGAGCCGCGACCGGTGCGGTAGGCCTGCTCGATCCCCGCGTGGCCGACGATCAGCGCGCCGTTGGGGAAGTCGGGGCCAAAGACCCGCTCGACCAGGGCGTCCTGGAGCTCCTCGCGCGTCGACTCGGGGTGCTCGAGGGCCCAAATCGCGCCGGCGGCCACCTCCCGCAGGTTGTGCGGCGGGATGTTGGTGGCCATGCCGACCGCGATGCCGGCCGAGCCGTTGACCAGCAGGTTGGGGTAGCGCGCCGGCAGCACCGTCGGCTCCTGCGAGCGGCCGTCGTAGTTGGGCTGGAAGTCGACGGTGCCTTCGGAGATGTCACGGACCATCTCGAGTGCCAGCGGCGCCATCCGGCACTCGGTGTAGCGCATGGCCGCGGCGGCGTCGTTGCCCGGCGAGCCGAAGTTTCCCTGCCCGTGGATCAGCGGCGCCCGCATCACCCACGGCTGTGCCAGGCGCACCAGGGTGTCGTAGATCGCGGTGTCGCCGTGGGGGTGGTACTGACCCATGACGTCACCGACGACGCGCGAGCACTTGGAGAAGCCGCGGTCGGGGCGGTAGCCGCCGTCGTACATCGCGTAGAGCACCCGGCGGTGCACCGGCTTGAGCCCGTCGCGTACGTCGGGCAGGGCGCGGCCCACGATGACCGCCATCGCGTAGTCGATGTAGGCCCGCTGCATCGAGGTCTGCAGCTCGATGGGCTCGATCCGGCCGCCGGTGTTGTCGGTGGGGGTCTCAGTCACGTGTCTTCGTCTCTCTCGGCTTATCTAAAGAAGATCCTAGATTTAGCGATACGCAGGTAGGCAGGAGTCACGAGGCGCGTCCGGTCGCAGGGCGGAGGAGCGAAGGCGACCTTGAGCGGAGCGGGTCGTCGAGTGACGACAACGCAGCGAACGGGCGTGCATCGTGGCTCAGTCAGATGTCGAGGAATCGGACGTCCTTTGCGTTGCGCTGGATGAAGGACCGACGCTGCTCGACGTCCTCGCCCATCAGGGTCGAGAAGACCTCGTCGGCCTGGGCCGCGTCGTCGAGGGTCACCTGGAGCATCAGGCGCTGGTCGGGGTTCATCGTGGTGTCCCACAGCTCCTCGGCATTCATCTCGCCGAGGCCCTTGTAGCGCTGGACGGGGTTCTCCTTGGGGAGCTTCCTGCCCGAGGCGAGGCCGTCGCGGGTCAGGGCGTCGCGTTCGGAGTCTGAGTAGACGAACTCGTGGTCGGCGGGCTTGTTCCACCGGATGCGGTAGAGCGGGGGCTGGGCCATGTAGACGTAGCCGTGCTCGATCAGCGGCTTCATGAACCGGAACAGCAAGGTGAGCAGCAGGGTGTTGATGTGGTGGCCGTCGACGTCGGCGTCGGCCATCAGCACCACCTTGTGGTAGCGCAGCTTGTCGAGGCTGAACTCCTCGTGGATGCCGGTGCCGAGGGCGGAGATGATCGCCTGCACCTCGGTGTTGGCCAGCACCTTGTCGATGCGGGCCTTCTCGACGTTGAGGATCTTGCCGCGGATCGGGAGGATCGCCTGGATCCGCGGGTCGCGGCCCTGGCGGGCGGAGCCGCCGGCCGAGTCACCCTCGACGATGAAGACCTCGCACTCGGCGGGGTTGGTCGACTGGCAGTCCGACAGCTTGCCCGGAAGACCGCCGCCGCCGAGCAGGCCCTTGCGGGAGCGGGCCAGGTCGCGCGCCTTGCGGGCGGCGAGGCGGGCCTGGGCCGCGGCCTGGGACTTGCGGATGATGTCGCGGCCCTCGGCGGGGTTCTTCTCGAACCAGTCACCGAGCTGGTCGTTCATGATCCGCTGCACGAAGCCCTTGGCCTCGGTGTTGCCGAGCTTGGTCTTGGTCTGGCCCTCGAACTGGGGCTCGCCCATCTTGATGGAGATGATCGCCGTCAGGCCCTCGCGAATGTCGTCACCCGAGACGCGGTCCTCGGGCTTCTTCATCAGGCCCCACTCGAAGCCCCACGTGTTGACCAGACCGGTGAGCGACGCGCGGAACCCCTCCTCGTGGGTGCCGCCCTCGTGGGTGTTGATCGTGTTGGCGAAGGTGTGCACCGACTCGGAGAACGTGGTGTTCCACTGCATCGCCACCTCGAGGCTCATGTGCTGCTCGACCTTGTCGGGCGTCTCGGCCTCGAAGGAGATGACGGTGGGGTTGGCGATCTGCTTGCGGCGGTTGAGGTACTCGACGAAGTCGACCAGGCCGCGGTCGTAGCGGAAGGTCTGCTCGATGCCGCCTGCCTCGCCGCGGTGCATCGCGTCGGCGCCGCTGTCGTCGATCTCGTTGGCGATGGTGTCGTCCTGCACCGCCTCGAGGACCTCGTCGGCGGCCGGCCGCTCGTCACGCACCACGATCTCCAAGCCCTTGTTGAGGAAGGCGTACTCGCGGATGTGGGCGGTGATCGTCTCGAGGTTGTACGTCGTGGTCTCGAACGTGTCGGGGGACGCCCAGTAGGTCACGGTCGTGCCCGTGCGCTCGCCGGCATCCAGGGCGCGCACCTGCTCTAGTAGACCGTCGGGAACGCCGAGGTTGAAGGCCTGGCGCCACAGGTGGCCACGGTTGCGCACCTCGACGACCAGGTGGGTCGACAGCGCGTTGACCACCGAGACGCCGACCCCGTGCAGGCCGCCGGAGACCTTGTAGCTGCCACCGCCGAACTTGCCGCCGGCGTGCAGCATGGTCAGCGCCATCGTGACCGCGGGCAGCTCCTGGCCGGGTGCGGTGTCGGTGGGGATGCCGCGGCCGTTGTCCTCGACCCGGACCGCCCCGTCGGTCAGGAGAGTGAGCACGACCCGGTCGCAGAATCCGGCCAGCGCCTCGTCGACCGCGTTGTCCACGATCTCCCAGATCAGGTGGTGCAGGCCGCGCTCACCGGTCGAGCCGATGTACATGCCCGGGCGCTTGCGGACCGCCTCGAGGCCCTCCAGGACCTGGATGTCGCTCGCGTCGTAGGCGTGGTCGGAGCGGCCGGCCGCCTCGGACCCGGTCGTGACGGGCTGGTTCGGCTGGATCACGGGCACCTTTCGTCGCGCGCAGCAGAGGTCGACCGGGGAGGAAGGGGGCCAGGGGGTCGACGATCGCACCAGGGGTGCGGACTGCGTCCATCCTACCTGTCGGCCGGCCCAGAAACGGCCGCTAGGGGTGCCTGGGGACGTCGCAGTCGCGCGTACTCGGGTGGGGACGTGCTCCCCCACGCGTGCGGGGGTCCGATCAGCCGTACGTGTCGCGCGGCCCCCGGCCACGGACACTGCGCCGGCCGCGCTTCCACGAGGGTCCCGACGGTGCCCGGACGGTCACCGATGCCACGATCCCGGCCCCGAGCTCGTCGGCCAGCCTGGCCAGCAGCGCAGGCGCGAGCAGCTTGATCTGGGTGGCCCACGCTGTCGAGTCGGCCTGGACCACCAGCTCGCCGTCCTCGTAGGACACCGGCGTGGCGTGGGCGGCCACCTCGGGACCGACGATGGAGGGCCACCGGCCCATGACGGCGCCCACGGCCGCGTCGGTCGCCCAGCCCCGCTCGGCCACCAGCCGGTCCAGCGT
>JBPCQY010000106.1:0-8439 GCA_050997635.1 Nocardioides sp. | reverse complement strand
GAGATTCCCGGTGATGGTGCGACAACCGGGGCGTCCCAGCGAACGCGGGCACGATCTCTTGAGCAAACCCTCCGACAGCGGGCGGATGGCAAAGTAGCCAGCGGGCAACTCGTCACACTTCGCCGCGACTCGATACCCGTGCCGACGGCGGCTTGCCTGCCCCGCGTCGAGCCCGATCGAAAATCGAGGTACTTCCGAGGCAACCAAACGGCCCTCGCCGGCGTCTATCCCTGTGGCGGCGCTTCTCCTGGCCACGGGGGTGCAGGGGACGCGCCGCCGCCAAGCCCTGGCTCGCGGGTCGCGAGGAGCACCCACGTCGCGGCGGAGACGACCAGCGCCGCACCCAGCACGTGCAGACCGACCACCACGATCGGCAGGTCCGCGAAGTACTGCACGAAGCCGATCCCGGCCTGGACCACCTCGACCGCCACGAGCGCGGCCACGGCCCGCCGGGCGGTCGCGGACGACGCGTCGGAGCGCAGCGCGAACACGAGTCCGACGGTGAGGCCGACGAACAGGAACACCAGGTCGGCGTGCGCCTGGGAGAGCTCGAGCGGGTCCAGGCCGTTGCGGGGTACGGCGGCGTCCCCGGCGTGCGGTCCGCTGCCGGTCACCACGGTGCCGAGGTAGAGCACCGCCCACGCCACGGCGTACGTCGCGAGCGCGAGTCGTACGACGGGGCCGGTCGCCGCGGGCGCGAAGGGCCGGTCCAGCCGCCACAGGAACAGCACCGCGACCGACACGATGGCCAGCGACGCGAGCAGGTGGAACGAGACAACCCAGGGGTTGAGGTCGGTCAGCACAGTGACGCCGCCGACGACCGCCTGCAGCGGGATCGCCAGCCCGAGCAGCAGCGCCAGCCGGGTGAGGTCGGCGCGACCGCTGCGCCGCGCCGCGACGTACGTCGCGACCGCCACGGCGGCGAGCACGAAGGTCAGCGTGCGGTTGCCGAACTCGATGGCCTGGTGGATGTCGAGGGCGCCGTGGGGGGTGAACGAGCCCTGGTTGCAGCGCGGCCAGGTCGGGCAGCCGAGCCCGGAGCCGGTCAGGCGCACGGCGCCGCCGGTCACCACGAGCACGATGTTCGCCACCAGCGTCGCCCACGCCAGCCGACGCAGCCAGACGGTCACTCCCACTTGAACGTCCTCGAGGTGAGGGCGGCGCCGACCACGGCCCACACGAGCAGCACCAGCAGGTGTCCCCAGCCGATGGTGCCGTCGAGGAGGGCGTTGCGCATGCCGTCGCCGAGTGCACCGGAGGGCAGGAACGTCGTGACGTGCCCGAGGGCGCCGTACGACGAGCTGGGGAGTACGACGGCCCCGCCGGCCAGCAGCAGCAGGTAGACCAGGTTGGCCGCGGCGAGGGTGGCCTCGGCCCGGAGCACGCCGGCCACCAGCAGGCCCAGCGCCGCGAACGCGGCCGTCCCGAGCACGACCGTCAACAGGAACCCGGGGACCGAGACGTTCGGTGACCAGCCGAGCAGCGCCGCCACGATCGCGATCACGATCACCTGGAAGACCTCGACGAGCAGCAGTGCGCCGGTCTTGCCGAGCAGCAGCCCGGTGCGGGGGAGTGGGGAGGAGCCGAGCCACTTGATCACGCCGTAGCGGCGCTCGAATCCGGTCGCGATCGCGAGCGAGGTGAAGGCCGTCGACATCACGGCCAGCGCGAGCACACCCGGCGTGAAGACGTCGACGGCCGGGTGGCCGAAGTGGAGGCCGACGTGGTGGGCGCCCTCGACACCGCCGACGAGCACGATGACGGGGATGACGACGGCCAGCAGCAGCTGCTCGCCGTTGCGCAGCATCAGCCGGGCCTCCATCCCCGCCTGCGCCAGCACCTGACGCGGCAGGGGGGCCGCCCCCGGATGCGGGGCGAACACGCTCATTCGGGGTCCCTGCGGCGGTGCGAGCGCAGCGAGCAGCGTGGTGGGGTGATCACGACGTCAGCTCCCGCCCGGTGAGCTCGAGGAAGACGTCCTCGAGGCTGCGCTGGCCCAGCGTCAGGCTCTCCGGCAGTACGCCGGCCCGCTCGCACCAGCGCGACACGACCGCGAGGGTCGAGGCATCGGCAGGCCCCGTGACCAGCAGGCTGCGTTCGTCGAGCGCAGTGACCTCCACGCCGCGACCGAGCGCGGCAGCCAGCGAGCCGGCGGCATCGGGCGGGAACGGCTGGGTCACCACGAGCCGGATGGTGGCGGCCGTCCCGCCGCGGGTGAGCTCGAGCGGCGTACCGCTGGCGATCAGGCGGCCACGGTCGATGATGTGGATCCGGTCGGCCAGCCGCTCGGCCTCGTCCATGTAGTGGGTGGTGAGCACGACGGTCACCCCGTCGCCGCGGACCTCCTCGAGCAGCTCCCACGTCGTACGCCGGGCCGCGGGGTCCATGCCGGCCGTCGGCTCGTCGACGAAGACGAGCTCCGGCCGTCCGACCAGGGCCATGGCGAGACCGAGACGCTGCTGCTGGCCGCCCGAGAGCCGCCGGTACGGCGTGCGGCCGCAATCGCCGAGGCCGAGCCGGTCGCCGAGCATCGAGATGTCCAGCGGGTCGGCGTGCAGCTTGGCGACGTGGGCGAGCATCTCGTCGGCCCGCACGCTGCTCCAGGCGCCGCCGCCCTGCAGCATCACGCCGATGCGGGGGAGCAGCGCGCGCCGGTCGGCGATCGGGTCGAGCCCGAGCACCCGGACGGTGCCCGCCTGCGGGCGGCGGTAGCCCTCGGCGGTCTCCAGCGTCGTCGTCTTGCCCGCCCCGTTGGGGCCCAGCACGGCCGTGATCGACCCGCGCTCGACCCGCAGGCTGAGTCCGTCGACGGCGGCCTTCTCGCCGTACCGCATCACCAGGCCGTCGACGGACACGGCGGGATCGGCGGTGGGCACGCCGTCAGTCTAGGGAGCGGGTCCGGCTGCTGCGGCGCCGACCGTGGCGCATATTCGGTCGGCAGTTTCGGTGATCACATCTAGGCTCGGGGGATGAACGCCCATGCCGCCATCGAGGCCGACCACCTGGTCAAGCGCTTCGGTGAGACGCTGGCCGTCGATGGTGTCAGCCTGAGCGTTGCCGAGGGCAGCGTGCTCGGCATGCTCGGACCGAACGGCGCCGGCAAGACGACCACGGTCCGGATGATGACCACGCTGACCATTCCCACGAGCGGCACCGCCCGCGTGGGGGGTTATGACGTCGTGACCGAGGCGGCCGCCGTACGCCGCGCGATGGGCCTGACGGGCCAGGCTGCGACCGTGGACGAGCTGCTCACTGGCCGGGAGAACCTGCGCCTGATCGGCGCCCTCTACGGCCTCTCCGCGGCGTACATCAGGCGGGCGACCGACGACCTGCTCGAGCGGTTCAGTCTTACCGAGGCCGGCAACCGCGTGGTGAAGACCTACTCCGGTGGCATGCGCCGCCGGCTGGACCTGGCCGTGAGCCTGATCGCGGTGCCGCCGGTGCTGTTCCTCGACGAGCCGACCACGGGTCTCGACCCGCGCAGCCGGGTCGAGCTGTGGGACGTGCTGCGTGAGCTGGTCCGCGAGGGCACCACGCTCCTGCTCACCACGCAGTACCTCGAGGAGGCCGACCAGCTGGCCGACCGGATCGTGGTGATCGACCACGGCCGGGTGATCGCCGAGGGCACCCCCCTCGAGCTGAAGGACCGGTCCGGCCGCGCGGCGCTCGTGGTGACCGTCTCGCACGCCTCCGACCTGCCGGTCGCCGAGGCGATGCTCCGCGACCACGTCAGCGAGCTGCACGTCGACGCGGGCGCCCGGCAGCTGACCGCCCCGGCCAACGGGCTCGCCGACATGACCCGGATCGCCTCGGTCTTCGCCGAGAGCCGGATCGAGGTCGACGACCTCGGCCTCAAGCGGCCCAGTCTCGATGACGTGTTCCTGCACCTGACCGGCCACCGGGCCGAGGACCCCACGGACGCGACGTCCGCCGAGGAGGAGGAGAACGTCTCGTGACCACCCAGGACAGCAGGACAGTACGACGTGGGGTCGAGCGCCCCGAGATCCGCCAGACCGGGCTGCTGCGACAGTCCCTGACGATCGTGCGGCGCAACCTGATCCACATCAAGCGGATGCCCGAGATGTTGATGGACGTCACCATCCAGCCGGTGATGTTCGTGCTGCTCTTCGCGTTCGTCTTCGGCGGCTCGATCAGGGTGGCCGACTCGCCCGGCGGCTACCGGGAGTGGCTGCTCGGCGGGATCATGGGCCAGACGATCGCCTTCTCCTCGTTCATCGTCGCGGTCGGGCTCACGGCCGACATCGACAAGGGCATCGTGGACCGGATGCGGTCGCTGCCGATCAACCCGGCGGCCGTCCTGGTAGGACGCAGCATCTCCAGCCTGCTGCACTCGAGCATCGGCATCGTGGTGATGTCGCTGACCGGGCTGCTCATCGGCTGGCGGATCCGCGACGGCTTCCTCGACGCGATCCTGGCCTACGTCCTGCTCCTGATGTGGGGCTTTGCGATGATCTGGATCGGCATCTGGGTCGGGTCGGCCATGCGCTCCGTGGAGGCGGTCAACGGGGTGATGTTCACCACGATGTTCCCGATCACGTTCCTGGCCAACACGTTCGCGCCGACCGACCACATGACGCCGTGGCTGCGCACGATCGCCGAGTGGAACCCCATCTCGTCGCTGGTCCTCTCGGTGCGCCAGCTCTGGGGGAACGCAGGCGCGGCGCCCCACGACGCCGCGCTGCCGCTCCAGCATCCGGTGCTCACGACCGTGATCTGGACGCTGGCCATCACCGCGGTGGTCGCTCCGCTCGCGCTGCGATCGTTCCAGAGGCGCACCCGCACCTGAGGGTGGCTCAGGCTCAGGCCTCGACGACGCCGGGTTCCTCGTCGCCACCGAGCGCGCGCTGCCGCTCGAACGCGGCCGGCGGCTCGCGCCACGGGTCGCCGCCACCGGACTGGATCGCCCGCCAGACCTTCTCCGGCGTGCACGGCAGGTCGATGTGGCGTATGCCGAGGTGGCTGAGTGCGTCGACCACGGCGTTCTGCACCGCGGGCGTGGACCCGATGGTGGCCGACTCGCCGATCCCCTTGGCGCCCATCGGGTTGACCGGGGTCGGGGTCTCGGTGTTGGACGTCTCGAGCGTGATCGCGTCGGCGGCGGTGGGCAGGGCGTAGTCGACGAACGTGGCCGTGATGGGCGTGCCCTGCTCGTCGTAGACCATCTCCTCCCACAGCGCCTGGCTGATGCCCTGGATCGCGCCGCCGTGCTGCTGGCCGGCGACGATGAGCGGGTTGAGGATCCGGCCGCAGTCGTCGACCGCGACGTGGCGCAGCGGCCGGGCCTGCCCGGTCTCGGTGTCGACCTCGACGATCGCGACGTGGGCGCCGAACGGGAAGGTGGCGCCGTCCTGGGTGAAGTCGGTGTCGACGCCGAGGCCGCCGTCGTGCTCGTGGGCGTACGAAGCTATCTGCTCCCAGCTCGCCGTGACGTCTGGTACCCCGGCGACGGTGAAGACGCCGTCCTCGAGCTCGATGTCGTCGGGGTTCGCCTCCAGCATCCGGGCCGCGACGGCGATCGCCTTCTCGTGCAGCTCGTCGGCGGCCTTGCTGACGGCGTTCCCGCCGAGCTGGAGCGACCGTGAGCCGCCGGTGCCGCCGCCGCTGCGCACCAGCCTGGTGTCGGACTGGCGATAAGTGATCTTGTCGATCGGGATGCCGAGCCGGTCGGCCGCGATCATCGTGAACGACGTCGCGTGCCCCTGCCCGTGGGCCGAGGTGCCGGACATGACGGTGGCCGACCCGTCCTCGGCGACCTGCACCGACCCGAACTCCGACCCGCCGAAGCCGGTGATCTCGACGTACGTCGCGATGCCGATGCCGATCTGCTTCGGGTCACCCGCCTCGCGGCGACGGGCCTGCTCCTCGCGGGCCTTGGCCACGTCGGCGATCTCGAGCGCCCGGTCGAGCGGCACCAGGTAGTCGCCGTTGTCGTAGGTGACTCCGGTGCGGGTCCGGTAGGGGAACTGGTCGGACGCGATCAGGTTGCGGCGCCGGATCTCCTCGGGCGCAAGGCCGAGCTCGGCGGCCGCGATGTCGAGGATCCGCTCGAGACCGGCGGTCGCCTCGGGCCGGCCGGCGCCGCGGAAGGCGCCGACGGGGGCGGTGTTGGTCATCACGCCCATGGCGTCGAAGCGCAGCGCGGGGATCTCGTAGGGTCCCTGCGCCATCATGTACGTCGGACCGACGGCCAGCGCCCCGCCGAAGCCGGCGTACGCGCCGCACTCGCCGAGCACCCGCATCCGCAGCGCGGTGATCCTGCCCTGGTTGTCGAGCCCGAGCTCGGCGTACTGCACCTGGCCGCGGCCGTGCATGGACAGCATTGCCTCGCTACGGGTTTCGGCCCAGGTGACGGGCCGGCCGAGCGTGCACGCGGCGATCGCGATCGCCGCGTGGTCGGTGTTGGAGCCCGCCTTGCCGCCGAACGCGCCGCCGACGTGCGGTGCGATGACGTGCACCCGGTCGGGCTCGAGCCCGGTGGCGGCGGCCAGCAGGTCGCGGGACATGTGGGGGTGCTGGGTGGAGATCTGGACCGCCAGGCCCTCGTCGGTCGGCTCCGCGAGCATGGCGTTGCCCTCGATCGGGGCGTTGGCGATGCGCTGGTTGACCATCCGCGCGCGCACGACGTGGGCGGCGCCCTCGAACGGGTCGGAGCGGTCCTTGTCGAAGCGGCTGGTCGCGATGTTCGAGCCGACCTGCTCGAACTGCAGGGGAGCGTCGTCGGCCACCGCCGCCTCGATGTCGCTGACCGCCGGCAGGTCGTCGTAGTCGATGTCGACGAGCTCGGCGGCGTCGACCGCCTGGGCGCGGGTCTCGGCGATGACCAGGGCAACCGGGTCGCCGACGTAGCGCACCGTGCCGACGGCCAGTGCGGCGCGACCGCACTTGTCGTTGACGTCCGCGAACGACTTCAGCGGGTCGGTGCCCAGGTCGTCGGCGGTGTAGACGGCCACGACGCCCTCGGAGGCGAGCGCCTCGCTCGGGTCGATCGAGGTGATCCGCGCGTGCGCCATCGGGCTGCGCACGAACACGGCGTGCGTCAGCCCCTCGACCCGGCGGTTGTCGACGAAGGTCCCCTGGCCGAGCAGCAGCTCGAGGTCCTCGACACGGCGTACTTCGGTTCCAAGGATAGATCCGGGCATGAGCCCACCCTACGCAGACCGGGGAGGGTCTCCGCTAGGCGGTTTCGGGGGCCACCTCGGCCGAGGGCCGCAGAAGTTAGGTGACCCTGACTTGAACGGCCCACCCCATTAACGGCACACTGGTGTTGTGGAATTCGTGGAGCCCCTGGCAACGGGCACTGACCAGCCGACGCGGGAGCGCGTGGCCCGGTCGATCCTCCACGACGGTCCCTCGACCGCTGCGGCGCTGGCCGAGCGTCTCGATCTCACGCCGGCCGCCGTACGCCGCCACCTCGACCACCTGGTTGCCGACGGGGCTCTGGAGTCCCGCGAGCCGCGCGGGGCCGTGGTCCGCGGACGTGGTCGCCCAGCCCGCTTTTTCGCACTGACCGACGCCGGTCGTGACCAGTTCGACCAGCAGTACGACGACCTCGCCACGCAGGCGCTCCGGTTCCTGGCCGAGACGGGCGGCGACGAGGCGGTCCTCGAGTTCGCGCGTCGGAGGGTCGCCTTCATCGAGAGCGACTACGCCACCGTGACGGCCGCCCACCCGGAGCTGTCGCCGGCCGACGCCCTGGCCGCCGTACTCTCCGCCGAGGGGTACGCCGCGTCCGTGCGCCAGCTGCCCCTGGTCAACCACCAGAGCGTCGGTGAGCAACTGTGCCAGCAGCACTGCCCGGTGGCCCACGTGGCCCACGAGTTTCCCCAGCTGTGCGAGGCCGAGACCGAAGCCATCGGCAAGGTCCTCGGCACCCACGTCCAGCGCCTCGCGACGATCGCCCACGGCGACGGCGTGTGCACGACCTGCATCCCCACCCCCGACAGGAAGGCTCCCCAGTGACCTCCATCGAAGAGCTGAACCCGGAGCTGCAAGGCATCGGTCGCTACCAGTTCGGCTGGGCCGACTCCGACGTGGCCGGCACGAACGCGAAGCGCGGGCTCACCGAGGAGGTCGTCCGCGACATCTCGGGCAAGAAGTCCGAGCCGCAGTGGATGCTCGACCTGCGCCTGAAGGGCCTCAAGCTCTTCGGTCGTAAACCCATGCCCACCTGGGGTTCGGACCTGTCGGGCATCGACTTCGACAACATCAAGTACTTCGTCCGTTCCAGCGAGAAGCAGGCGACCTCGTGGGAGGAGCTCCCCGAGGACATCAAGAACACCTACGACCGGCTTGGCATCCCCGAGGCGGAGAAGCAGCGGCTGGTTGCCGGCGTCGCCGCGCAGTACGAGTCGGAGGTCGTCTACCACCAGATCCGGGAGGACCTGGAGCAGCAGGGCGTGATCTTCGTCGACACCGACA
>JBPCQY010000041.1:0-3615 GCA_050997635.1 Nocardioides sp. | reverse complement strand
CGGCACGCCCGTCGACGTCGTCCTCAACCCGCTCGGTGTCCCTGGCCGGATGAACGTCGGCCAGGTCCTCGAGACACACCTCGGTTGGGTGGCCAAGACCGGCTGGAAGGTCGACGGCAAGCCCGGGTGGGCCGGCCGCCTGCCCAAGGACGCGTTCACCGGCGACCCCTGCACCAACGTGGCTACGCCGGTGTTCGACGGCGCCCGGGAGGAGGAGATCACCGGCCTCCTCGGCTCGACGCTCACCAACCGCGACGGCCAGCAGATGATCGGCTCGTCCGGCAAGGCGCGGCTGCTCGACGGCCGCACCGGCGACCCGTTCCCGGAGCCGATCTCGGTCGGCTACATCTACATCCTCAAGCTGCTCCACCTGGTCGACGACAAGATCCACGCCCGGTCGACCGGCCCCTACTCGATGATCACGCAGCAGCCCCTGGGTGGTAAGGCCCAGTTCGGCGGCCAGCGGTTCGGCGAGATGGAGGTCTGGGCGATGGAGGCGTACGGCGCCGCCTACGCCCTGCAGGAGCTGCTCACGATCAAGTCCGACGACGTGCCGGGCCGCGTGAAGGTCTACGAGGCCATCGTCAAGGGCGAGAACATCCCCGACTCCGGCATCCCCGAGTCGTTCAAGGTGCTCGTCAAGGAGATGCAGTCCCTCTGCCTCAACGTGGAGGTGCTGTCCCAGGACGGCTCGCAGATCGAGCTCAAAGACGCCGAGGAAGACGTCTTCCGGGCCGCCGAAGAGCTCGGCATCGACCTGTCGCGCCGCGAGCCCAGCTCGGTCGAAGAAGTGTGACCACCCCCACGAAGTTTTCATCGCTTCGCTCGAAAACTTCGTGGGGACCCCGGTCTCTGTACTGAACCACCAGGGACTCAACTCAAGAACGTCCTTTCATTAACCACCGAAGGATTGGCAGCCACCGTGCTCGACGTGAACTTCTTCGACCAGCTTCAGATCGGCCTGGCCGGTGCGGACGACATCCGCACCTGGAGCCACGGCGAGGTCAAGAAGCCGGAAACCATCAACTACCGCACGCTCAAGCCCGAGCGTGACGGCCTCTTCTGCGAGAAGATCTTCGGTCCCACGCGGGACTGGGAGTGCTACTGCGGCAAATACAAGCGGGTGCGCTTCAAGGGCATCATCTGCGAGCGCTGTGGCGTCGAGGTCACCCGCTCCAAGGTCCGCCGTGAGCGGATGGGCCACATCGAGCTCGCCGCGCCGGTGACCCACATCTGGTACTTCAAGGGTGTCCCGAGCCGCCTCGGCTACCTGCTCGACCTCGCCCCGAAGGACCTCGAGAAGGTCATCTACTTCGCCGCGTACATGATCACCGCCGTCGACGAGGACGCCCGCCACCGCGACCTGTCCTCGCTGGAGAACAAGGTCGGCCTGGAGCGCGAGCGGCTCGAGAAGCGCCGTGACGGCTCGCTCGACGACCGCGCCAAGAAGCTCGAGGAGGACATGGCGGCGCTCGAGGCCGAGGGCGCCAAGTCCGACGCGAAGCGCAAGGTCCGCGACGGTGCCGAGCGCGAGATGAAGCAGCTGCGTGACCGTGCCCAGCGCGAGCTCGACCGTCTCGAGGAGGTCTGGAGCACCTTCAAGTCGCTCAAGGTCCAAGACCTGACGGGCGACGAGATGCTCTACCGCGAGATGAAGAACTGGTTCGGCAAGTACTTCGAGGGCCACATGGGCGCCATGGCGATCCAGAAGCGCCTGCAGTCCTTCGACATCGAGGCCGAGGTCGAGTCGCTGCGCGAGACCATCGCCACCGGCAAGGGCCAGCGCAAGGTCCGCGCCCTCAAGCGGCTCAAGGTCGTCGACGCGTTCCGCAAGACCGACAACCACCCGCAGGGCATGGTGCTCGACGCCGTGCCGGTGATCCCGCCGGACCTGCGCCCGATGGTGCAGCTCGACGGTGGCCGCTTCGCGACCTCCGACCTCAACGACCTGTACCGCCGCGTGATCAACCGGAACAACCGCCTCAAGCGGCTGCTCGACCTGGGTGCGCCCGAGATCATCGTCAACAACGAGAAGCGGATGCTGCAGGAGGCCGTCGACTCGCTGTTCGACAACGGCCGTCGCGGTCGTCCGGTGACCGGTCCGGGCAACCGCCCGCTCAAGTCGCTCTCCGACATGCTCAAGGGCAAGCAGGGTCGTTTCCGCCAGAACCTGCTCGGCAAACGCGTCGACTACTCCGGTCGTTCGGTCATCGTGTCGGGTCCGCAGCTCAAGCTGCACCAGTGCGGTCTGCCCAAGCAGATGGCGCTGGAGCTGTTCAAGCCCTTCGTGATGAAGCGGCTCGTGGACCTCTCGCACAGCCAGAACATCAAGTCGGCCAAGCGGATGGTCGAGCGGGCGACGTCCGGCCTGTCCCGCTACGCCGTGGTGTGGGACGTCCTCGAAGAGGTCATCACCGAGCACCCCGTGCTGCTCAACCGGGCGCCCACCCTGCACCGCCTCGGCATCCAGGCCTTCGAGCCCCAGCTGATCGAGGGCAAGGCCATCCAGATCCACCCGCTCGTCTGCTCGGCGTTCAACGCCGACTTCGACGGTGACCAGATGGCGGTGCACCTGCCGCTGTCGGCCGAGGCCCAGGCCGAGGCGCGGATCTTGATGCTGTCGACCAACAACATCCTCAAGCCGTCCGACGGCCGGCCGGTGACGATGCCGACGCTCGACATGATCATCGGGCTGTTCTTCCTCACCACCGACCGCGACAACGAGCCCGGCGAAGGCCGCGCGTTCTCGTCGGCGTCCGAGGCGATCATGGCGCTGGACCTCGGCGACATCAGCCTGCAGAGCAAGGTGAAGATCCGTTTCGTCGACATCGTCCCGCCGCTCGAGCTCGAGCTCGGTGCGGACTGGGAGGAGGGCCAGTCGATCACGCTCGAGACCACGTTGGGTCGTGCGCTGTTCAACGAGACCCTGCCGGCCGACTACCCCTTCGTGAACCACGAGGTGGGCAAGAAGGCCATGGGCGCGATCATCAACGACCTCGCCGAGCGCTACACCAAGGTCGAGGTCGCCGCGTCGCTGGACGCCCTCAAGGACACCGGCTTCCACTGGGCGACCCGCTCTGGTGTGACCGTGTCCATCGACGACGTCACCACCCCGGACGACAAGGCCGAGATCCTCGCGGGCTACGAGGAGCAGGCCACCAAGGTGCAGAAGCAGTTCGAGCGCGGCCTGGTCACCGACGAGGAGCGTCGCCAGGAGCTGGTGGAGATCTGGACCCAGGCGTCCAACGACGTCGCCAAGTCGATGGAGAAGTCGTTCTCGAAGACCAACCCGATCTTCATGATGGTCGACTCGGGTGCCTCCGGAAACATGATGCAGATCCGTCAGGTGGCGGCCATGCGGGGCCTGGTGGCCAACCCGCGAGGCGACATCATCCCGCGCCCGATCAAGGCCAACTTCCGTGAGGGTCTGTCGGTGGTCGAGTACTTCATCGCCACCCACGGCGCCCGCAAGGGTCTGGCCGACACGGCGCTGCGTACGGCCGACTCGGGCTACCTCACGCGCCGCCTGGTCGACGTCGCGCAGGACGTGATCGTCCGTGACGAGAACTGCGCCACCAAGGAGCACATCGACGTGCCGCTGTTCTCCGACGGCGG
>JBPCQY010000054.1:0-4404 GCA_050997635.1 Nocardioides sp. | reverse complement strand
CCCTTTCGATGGTCGCCTGCATCACAACCAGTGTCGTGCGTCTGAGGTTGTTGACCGGTTGGCGTGCTCAGGGTGCGCGCAGCGCAAGGCGCCGGAGTGACGGCGCTGTTGGCCCATCACCGAGCGACGGCAACGCCGCGAGGTGTGTGCCAGGTGTGCGCGAAGCGCACAAGAACTTCTGACGCGCGGCACTAGGTTGGTTCGGTGCCCGGACCGCGATTTGCCTGCCCGCCGCCGCTCACCGTGGCGGCGTCGCTGGTCGCCGTCCAGGGCCTGTTGCTCCTCGCGTACGCCGTCCTCGAGGCGGTCAACACCCACGCCGACCGGGTCGCGCTCGCCGTCACCACGGCGCTGTTCTTCGCGCTGTACGGCGCCGCGCTGGTCATCTTCGCCTGGTCGATCACCCGGGGCCGCGGGTGGGCTCGGAGCCCGATCGTGCTCTCCCAGGTGATCTGGCTGGGGATCGCCTGGAACTTCCGGGGCGGCAGCAGCACCGGCGTCGCGATCGCGCTGGCCGTGGTGGCGGTGATCGTGCTGGTCGGGGTGCTGCACCCCAGCAGCGTGGACGCCCTCGCCGACGACCGCTCCGAGGGCACGCCCTAGCGCGACTCCTCGAGCGCCACCCGCAGCTGGTCGAGGGTGCGGCTGAGCAGCCGCGAGACGTGCATCTGGGAGACCCCGATCTCCTCGGCGATCTGGGTCTGGGTCTGGTTCTTGAAGAACCGCAGCAGCAGGATCTTCTTCTCCCGCGGGTCGAGCGCCTCCAGCAGCGGCTTGATCGACTCGCGGACCTCGACCTGCTCGAGGTTGACGTCGTCCACACCGATCAGGTCGAGCATCGAGGCGCCGCCCTCGTCGGATCCGTCGCCGGCGTCCAGGGACAGCGTGGAGTAGGCGTTGCTCGATTCGATGCCCTCGATGATCTCCTCGAGGGTGCAGCCGATCTGGTGGGCCAGCTCCCGCGGCGTGGGGGAGCGACCCAGGCTCTGGGTCAGCTCGGCCGTCGCCGCACTGATCTGCATCCTGAGCTCCTGGAGCCTGCGCGGCACCCGGATCGCCCAGCCCTTGTCACGGAAGTGCCGCTTGATCTCCCCGATGATGGTCGGCGTCGCGTACGTCGAGAACTCCACGCCCCGCTCGAGGTCGAAGCGGTCGATCGACTTGATCAGACCGATCGTGCCGACCTGGACCAGGTCCTCGAACTGCTCACCGCGGTTGCGGAACCTGCGGGCGCAGTGCTCGACGAGCGGCAGGTGCAGGTGTACGAGGTCCTCGCGCGCCGCCTGCTGGTCCTCGTCGGTGTGCAGCTGTGCGAACAGCTCCGCGCTGCGGCGTCGAGTCGCCTCCAGTGCGGGCGAGACGCTCGACGCCAGCTCGATGTCGGCATCGACCAGAGCCGGCTCCGGTGCCGGCGCTGTCGGCCTCGCCACGCCCTGCGGCGAGACGTCCCCCGAGATCTCCATGTCAGTCGGCCGGGTCCACGGGATCCGGCCCGGTGTCGCGGCGTACGGTCAGGGTGACCGCGAAGCGGCCCGACGACGAGTCGGCGCTCGCGTCCGCCAGGGTGCTGAGCACCTGCCAGGCGAAGCTGTCGTAGTCCGGCGGACCCGGCAGCTCGGCCTCGACCGCGACGGTGACGGTGATGCTGTCGCTGGCAAGGAGGTACGACGCGGTCACGTCCCCGCCCGGCGCGGCCAGGGGCAGGACCATCGCGCAGGCCTCGCCGACGGCGATCCTGAGGTCCTCGATGTCGTCGATGAGGAAGTCCAGCCGCGCCGCGATGCCGGCGGTCGTGGTGCGCAGCACCGAGACGTAGGCGCCTTCCGCGGGCAGCCGCAGCTCGACGTCCGCCCGACGCTCGGGGATCACAGCCATGGAGGTCCTTCCGGGACGCAGGTGGTGCCCAGTCTCACCCACCGGGGTCCGAATGCGCACCAGGCCCGGCGGGTGTGCCGGGCCCGGTGCGCGCTGGAGACGCTGAGTACTTCTTGGGTCACCGTGAACGGTCACGAGCCCCGCAAGCGGATCTCGCGCTTGAGACGCAAGAAGGCTTGAACCTCGTTCAAGCCTTCTTGGTCTCCCAGAAGATCTCGGCGATCTCGTCGATCTTGGCCAGCAGCTCATCGGCCTTGGCGACGTCCATCTCACCCTTGGTGCCGGTTGCGCCGGCGAGCTTGGTGGCCTCGTTGACCAGCTGGTGCAGCTGGGGGTACTTCTCGAAGTGCGGCGGCTTGAAGTAGTCGGTCCACAACACCCACAGGTGGTGCTTGACCAGCTCGGAGCGCTGCTCCTTGATGAGCACCGCACGGGTGCGGAAGTCGGCGTCGTCGTTGTCCTTGACCTTCTCGATGATGGCCTTGACCGACTCGGCCTCGATGCGGGCCTGGGCGGGGTCGTAGACGCCGCAGGGCAGGTCGCAGTGGGCCGAGGCGTCGACGGTGGGGGCGAGCAGTCGCGGGAACATCGCAGTCCTTTCGTTGGGATCGTTGGTTCACTTGGGACACTACCGGGCGTGACGGGCACCGAGAACCACCCCCAGTGGGGTCTTGCGCGCGTGCACGGCCGCTCCATGACCCCGACGCTCACCCCGGGGGACCGGGTGCTCGTCCGGTACGGCGCGCCGGTCACCCCCGGCGCGCTGGTGCTGGCCCGGCTGCCCGACGGCACCCTCGCGATCAAGCGTGCGCGCGAGGCACGGGCGACCCGCTCGGGTGGCCCGGGCTGGTGGTTGCTGAGCGACAACGCCGTCGAGGGGGTCGACTCGCGGCACCGGGGGGTCGTCGCGGACGAGTCGGTGCTCGGCGTCGTACGCCTGCGCGTGTGGCCGCGGCCCCGGCGGCTGTGACGCGGGACCCGTCCCACCGCCGGTGCAGCCGTCCGGGAGGGCCGCGCCGCTGCGCCACAGTGTCGGGGTGAGCAGTGCTGGCCCCGAGGAGCACCCGTTTACGGGCGACCCGGTCTTCGACCGCCCCGTCGGCGGCAAGCTGGAGATCCGGTCGACCGCCGGTCTCGGAACCCGGGCCGACCTCTCGCTGGCCGACACCCCGGGCGTGGCCCGGGTGTGCGAGGCGATCGCGCCGCTGACCCGACGCTGACCCGTTCCTACACGTGGGCGAGGACCTCACCGAGAGCCTGGTCATCCCCTCACCGTTCGACCCGCGGGTCCGGCCTTCCGTCGCCGCGGCGGTCGCCGAGGCTGCTCGGGTCGACGGGGTGGCCCGGGTCTGAGCCGCAGCTGTCCTGCTGTTCGAGCGAGTCGTGCGCTTTGAGGGGGAAATTTCCTGCACGAAGCGCCCAGTTCCCCGCCTACCCGGGGAAACCGACGGCACCGCTAGCGTGGCCACCATGTTCGCTGTCTACGCCGAGTCCTTCTCCGACGACGACCCGCTGGCCGGGCTGGTAGTGGGGGAGCGCCCCGATCCCGAGGTCCCCGACGGGTGGACCACCGTCACCGTGAAGGCGGCGAGTCTCAACCACCACGACCTGTGGAGCCTGCGCGGGGTTGGGCTGCGCGAGGAGGCGTTGCCGATGATCCTGGGCTGCGACGCGGCGGGGCTCGACGAGGACGGCAACGAGGTCGTGGTCCATGCCGTGATCAGCGACCCGGCCTGGACCGGCGGCGACGAGACCCTCGACCCGAAGCGGTCGCTGCTCTCCGAGCGCCACCAAGGCACCTTCGCCGAGAAGGTGGCCGTCCCGAGGGCCAACCTCACCAAGAAGCCCGCGTCGCTGTCGTTCGAGGAGGCCGCCTGCCTCCCGACGGCCTGGCTCACGGCGTACCGGATGCTCTACACCCAGGGCGGGCTCAGGCCCGGCGACACCGTGCTGGTGCAGGGCGCCGGCGGCGGGGTCGCGACCGCGCTGATCACCCTGGCCCGCGCCGGCGGCCTCACGGTGCTGGCCACCAGTCGCGACGAGGCCAAGCGCTCGAAGGCGCTCGAGATCGGCGCCCACGACGTCTTCGAGTCCGGGGCGCGGCTGCCGGCCAAGGTCGACGCGGTCATGGAGACCGTCGGTCGCGCCACCTGGTCGCACTCGATCCGGGCGCTGCGGCCGGGCGGCACCATCGTGATCAGCGGTACGACGAGTGGTCCCCAGCTCGACGACGCCGAGCTGACCCGGATCTTCTTCCTCCAGCTGAGGGTGATCGGTTCGACGATGGGCACTCGAGGCGAGCTGGCCGCACTGATGAACCTGCTCGACGCCACCGGGGCCCGGCCGCTCATCGACCGCATCCTGCCGATGGAGCAGGCCGCCGACGGCTTGGCCGCGATGGCTGCGGGTGAGCTCTTCGGGAAGGTCGTCCGCACTCGATGACTGCCACCCACCTGGTCACCGGCGCCGGGTCGGGGATCGGCGAAGCGCTCGCCCGCCGGCTGCACGAGCGAGGTGACCGGCTGGTCC
>JBPCQY010000225.1:0-3192 GCA_050997635.1 Nocardioides sp. | reverse complement strand
GCGAAGTAGATGACCTTCTCGAGGTCCTTCGGGGCGAGGTCCAGCAGGTAGCCCAGGCGGCTAGGGACACCCTTGAAGTACCAGATGTGGGTGACCGGAGCGGCCAGCTCGATGTGGCCCATCCGCTCGCGGCGGACCTTGGAGCGGGTCACCTCGACGCCGCAGCGCTCGCAGATGATGCCCTTGAAGCGGACCCGCTTGTACTTGCCGCAGTAGCACTCCCAGTCCCGGGTGGGACCGAAGATCTTCTCGCAGAAGAGACCGTCACGCTCGGGCTTGAGCGTCCGGTAGTTGATCGTCTCCGGCTTCTTGACCTCACCGTGCGACCACTGGCGGATGTCGTCCGCGGTGGCCAGCCCGATTCGCAGTTCGTCGAAGAAGTTCACGTCCAACACTTCGTGTTACCTGCTCTCGCTCGAGAGTTGATCTTGCTTACCCGTGTCTTGCCGTACGACGCGGACGGCCTGCGGCCGGCTGCCCCGCTGGGTGTGAAAGATGCGCTGCGCGGATCTTTCACACCTCTTCGACACTGCTCGGCTCCCGCCTGGACAAGTCGATACCCAGTTCCTCGGCGGCCCGGAACACGTCCTCGTCGGTGTCCCTGAGCTCGATGGATTGCCCGTCGCTGGAGAGCACCTCGACGTTGAGGCACAGCGACTGCAGCTCCTTGAGCAGCACCTTGAACGACTCCGGGATGCCGGGCTCGGGGATGTTCTCCCCCTTGACGATCGCCTCGTAGACCTTCACCCGGCCCAGCACGTCGTCGCTCTTGATCGTCAGCAACTCCTGCAGGGCGTACGCCGCCCCGTAGGCCTGCATCGCCCAGCACTCCATCTCACCGAAGCGCTGCCCGCCGAACTGCGCCTTTCCGCCCAGCGGCTGTTGGGTGATCATCGAGTACGGGCCGGTCGACCGGGCGTGGATCTTGTCGTCGACCAGGTGCAGCAGCTTGATGATGTAGATGTAGCCGACCGAGATCGGCGCCGGGAACGGCTCCCCGGTCCGACCGTCCAGCATCCGGGCCTTACCGGTCCGCTCGACCATCCGATTTCCGTCGCGGTTGGGCAGCGTCGAGCCGAGCAGGCCGATGATCTCCTCCTCGCGGGCACCGTCGAAGACCGGCGTGGCGGTGTTCGTGCCGGGCTCGGCCGAGTGGGCGCCCTCGGGTAGAACCCGCGCCCAATCCGGAGAACCCTCGACCCGCCAACCCGACTTCGCGACCCAGCCCAGGTGGGTCTCCAGGACCTGACCGACGTTCATCCGGGCCGCTACACCCAGCGGGTTGAGCACGATGTCGACCGGCGTGCCGTCCTCGAGGAAGGGCATGTCCTCCTGCGGCAGGATCTTGGCGATCACGCCCTTGTTGCCGTGCCGGCCGGCCAGCTTGTCGCCGTCCTGGATCTTGCGCATCTGGGCCACGTAGACCCGGATCAGCTCGTTCACGCCGGCCGGCAACTCGTCGCCGTCGTCCCGGCTGAACACCCGGACGCCGATGACCTTGCCGCCCTCGCCGTGCTTGACCTTGAGCGAGGTGTCGCGCACCTCCCGCGCCTTTTCGCCGAAGATGGCGCGCAGCAGCCGCTCCTCGGGGGTCAGCTCGGTCTCGCCCTTGGGCGTGACCTTGCCGATCAGGATGTCGCCGGGGACCACCTCGGCACCGATCCGGATGATGCCGCGCTCGTCGAGGTCGGCCAGCACCTCCTCGGAGACGTTCGGGATGTCCCGGGTGATCTCCTCGGCCCCGAGCTTGGTGTCGCGCGCGTCGACCTCGAACTCCTCGATGTGGATCGAGGAGAGCACGTCGTCCTGCACGAGACGCTGGCTCAGGATGATCGCGTCCTCGTAGTTGTGCCCCTCCCACGGCATGAAGGCCACGAGCAAGTTCTTGCCCAGCGCCATCTCGCCCTCGTCGGTGCACGGACCGTCGGCGATCACCTGGCCCGCCTCGACCCGGTCGCCCTCGGTGACGATCGGCCGCTGGTTGATACAGGTGCCCTGGTTGGAGCGGCGGAACTTGTGCAGCCGGTAGGTCTGCCGGTAGCCGTCGTCGGCCATCACGGTGATCAGGTCGGCCGAGACGTCCTCGACCACACCGGCGTCGCTGGCCACCAGCACGTCGCCGGCGTCGACCGCCGCGCGCAGCTCCATGCCCGTCCCCACGAGCGGGGACTCACTGCGCAGCAGCGGTACCGACTGGCGCTGCATGTTGGCCCCCATCAGGGCCCGGTTGGCGTCGTCGTGCTCCAGGAACGGGATCATCGCCGTGGCCACCGAGACCATCTGCCGCGGCGAGACGTCCATGTAGTCGACGCCGTCGGGCTCGATCAGGCCGACCTCGCCGCTCTTGCGGCGGACCAGCACCCGGTCGTCGGTGAACCGACCCGAGGGGTCCAGGGGCGAGTTCGCCTGCGCGACGACGTGCCGGTCCTCCTCATCGGCGGTCAGGTAGTCGATCTGGTCGGTGACCACCCCCTTGACGACCTTGCGGTAGGGCGTCTCCACGAAGCCAAAGGAGTTGACCCGGGCGAAGGTGGACAGCGACCCGATCAGGCCGATGTTCGGACCTTCCGGGGTCTCGATCGGACACATCCGGCCGTAGTGGCTCGGGTGCACGTCGCGTACTTCGAACCCGGCCCGATCACGGGACAGACCGCCCGGGCCGAGGGCCGAGAGCCGCCGCTTGTGGGTCAGGCCGGCCAGCGGGTTGGTCTGGTCCATGAACTGCGAGAGCTGCGAGGTACCGAAGAACTCGCGGATGGAGGCGACCACGGGGCGGATGTTGATCAGGGTCTGCGGCGTGATCGCCTCGACGTCCTGCGTGGTCATCCGCTCGCGGACGACGCGCTCCATGCGGGCCAGACCCAGGCGGACCTGGTTCTGGATGAGCTCGCCCACCGTACGGAGACGGCGGTTGCCGAAGTGGTCGATGTCGTCGACCTCGACCGGCAGCGTGAGCGGGGCGCCGGCAGCATCCACGGTCGCCATGTCGCTGACCCCTGCGTGCAGCCGGACGAGGTACTCGATGGTGCCGACGATGTCGTCCTCGGTCAGCACACCCTGCGTCGAGGGCAGCGTCAGGCCAAGCTTGCGGTTGACCTTGTAGCGGCCCACCTTGGCGAGGTCGTAGCGCTTGCCGTTGAAGTAGAGGTTGTCCAGGAGCGTCTGGGCACTCTCGCGGGTCGGCGGCTCTCC